>NZ_CP016503.1:0-318958 GCF_001693335.1 Helicobacter enhydrae
GGCAATATGGTCAATCCTTTGGCACTATCTTTGGCAAAAGAAGCTTATATTTTTATGCGTGGGGGTGTGGCAGTGCGTATATGAGTCGCGATGCTTTTGTTTTGGAGTTGAGCTCTCCTTTTGTGGGCAATGCAGGAGTGGCTCTAGCATCGGCATTGGGGAGCGATGTCATCCTTTGCGGTCTAGATTGTGGCTATATTGAGGGGCATAGCAAACACGCTCAAGGAAGCTACTATGGAGATGAGGGGGTGCAAATACCCAAAGACGCCTTTGAGGTGAGGGGCAACAAAGACAAAAAGGTTTTTTCAAATGCGATTTATGCACTCTCTAGCAAAATGATGAGTTTGGCTTTTGGCTATTATAAGCCCAATTTGGTGCTCAATCTTGGGAGCGGGGCTTGGATCGAGGGGAGTATGAGCGTGGAGGTCGGTAGCTTCTCGCTCAAAGAAAAAACCAAAGATGAGAAACAAAAAGCCATCGAGCAAATCAAATCAATGTTTGCCCCAAATGTGGATTCTGTAGATTTTGGGGCTTCTTGCAATCGCGTTTTTGATTTTGTGCAAGAGCTTAGGGAGATATTGAGGACACACATCACAACCAAACCCGAGCTTTTTGCCCTCATCGATAGAATCAATGCAAAATGCTTCGCCAAAAGTGCCAGTGATCCTTTTGTGGGGATTTTGCTTGAGGGGAGCGTGTATCAGATGTTGCAGAATCTAATGATGTGCGTGTTGCATTATCCGCATTTGGATATTTCCAAACTTTATGTGCGATGTGTGGATGAGGTGTTGATCGCACTTGACAAAATGGCAATGCGATTGAAGATGATGCTTTGAGAAAATGTGAGTTTGAGTTAAAATGATGTTTTGAAACGCAAATCCTTGAGGGGTAGTGATGTTAAAGAAAATCAAAGATTTTAATGAGCTTGTTGCATTTGAGCATACGATTTTTTCTGTACCTTTTATGTTGGTAGCCCTTGTGTGTGCCTCCTTGCAAAAGAATCAATCGATGTGGATGGGTGCAGATGTTTTGATTTTGTGTGCTTTGGCATTGGTTTTTGCACGCAATTTTGCGATGGCTTTCAATCGCTATGTAGATCGCGATATTGATGCACTCAATGAACGCACTCAAGGACGCCCAAGCGTTGATGGGCGTGTGAGTGAAAAACAAATGCTAATCCTTATAGTTTGCAATGCTGCGGGGTTTATTTTGGTAAGTTTTTTTATCAATCAGTTGGCTTTTTTGCTTTCTATTCCTTTTTTGTTTATTTTAGGAACTTACTCTTTCATGAAGCGTTTTTCTTACCTTGCACATTTAATGTTAGGTTTAAGTTTGGGTCTTGCACCAACTGCTGGAAGTATCGCTATATTGGGGGATACCATTGTGGTGTATCGCACTCTCAATAGGCGTATTGTTTTGGGTGGCTGGTTTTGATTTGCTGTATTCTTTACAGGATATTAAATTTGATCAAAAGCATAGACTTCATTCGATTCCAGCAATTTTTGGTGAGGGCAAAACGCTGAAAATTTCAAGAGTGTTTCATAGCTTGACTATTTTGTTTTGGTTTTTTTTATGCAAGAGTTTGGGTTTGGGGTGGTTGCATATATTGCCCTGATAGTTTGTGCGTTGATTTTGCTCTATGAACAATGGTTAGTCAGTAGGGATTTCAAAAATATCCCCAAAGCCTTTTTTGTCACAAATGGTTATTTGGGCTTTGTGTTTTTGTGTGGCGTAATGCTTGATTGAGGAGTGAATAGAATGGAATTTTTAAGAGAGTGTCGAGAGTGTGGTATTGAAACCCGAATCGTTGAGAGTGCATTAAAAGTCGATGTCAGACAGGTTGAAAAAATTGGCGGAGAGACTTATGAGGAATATATCCAGCTCAATAGAGTGCAGGAGAGTGGGATTGAAAGATGGCTCAAACACGCTAAGGGTAGGGATTATGATGGAGATGAATTGATGCTTGATTTGCTTGTCGAGATGTTCAAAAAGATAGAAAAACTAGAAAAAATGCTCGCACAAACTCAAGACAATCTGCTAACTTTGCATCAGCAGATCACAACTTCTCATATTGGGCATGGGGTGCTGTGCTTCCAAGAATCGGTTTTGAAAAAGGGCGGGATTTATTATGGTCGTTTGTTTTTGCCGTTTTTCCAGAAAAAATTATGCCCTGCTATTTACAAGCCCATAGTGCACAAATTGCAAAAATTATCAAAATGGGTGACTCAAATACGCGACAATATGACACTTATGTAGTAGAATGCGAGCGTATTGGAATTCGTGCTAGAAGAGAGGGATAATGAATGATATGGATTGAGCAAAATTTGGGGATTGTGTTTAGTGTTTTGATTGGCATTGCATCGTTCCTTATTTTGCTTTATGTCCATATCAAAGATTCGGAAACTTCCAAGCGTTTGGATAAGTTTGAAATCTCTATAGACAATCTGCACGATGAGGTCTATAAGCTTCAAAAAATGATCAAAAAAATACAAGGGGAACAAGAGGAGAAACACTTGAGATTGTCCATCAAGTGGAGGCTCAAACCAAAGATATGATTTCCACTTCACTCAGTCGCACTTATGAGCATTTGGAGAGTATCGAACAAAGGGTGAATGATGAAATCAAGGTCGCGGTGGATAATTTGAGTAACCTTGATGATAAGATTAGAGGTTTGGAATTTTCTCAGCAATGCAAATGGCGTCGATGAGAAAAGATTTTGAGCCTCATTGATGAAGGAAGAAGTGTGGATTATATTGCCAAAGCTTTGGGGATCACAAGGGGTGAGGTGGAGCTTTTTTTGCAACTTTCAAATATCACTTATAAAGGTTAAATCAAATGAATAAAAAAATCTCAAGAATCTTTGGAAAATTTGCCTCCTATCCCTTTCCGACGCAAATCCCAGCAAAACATCAATCAAGCCTATGTCAAGCTTTTCAAACTTGATATGAGCGAGTTTGATGATCCCAAAAATTACAAACGCTCAATGCTCTTTTTACGCGTGAGCTCAAGAAGCATCGTGCGTTTGATCAATCTCAAGATGTTTTGATTGCACCTTGTGATTCTTGTGTGATGGAGCAGGGGAGGGTCGAGCACAATAAGGCATTGCAAATCAAAAAGATGACTTATTGTGTGAGCGAGTTTTTGGGCGAGGTGATCGATCAAGGATATTCTTATCTGAATCTTATCTTTCTCCTAGAGATTATCATCGTTTCCACGCCCCTTGCGATATGGAGATCGTGGAAGTTAGATATTTATGGAGGGGAACTTCTGCCTGTCAATCCCCCTCATTGCGTAAGAATCATAATTTGTTTATTCGCAATGAGCGTGTGGTGGTCGTCGCACGAGATAAAAATGGTAAGCTTTTGTATTATGTGGCGGTGGGGGCGTTGAATGTGGGGCAGATTGTTTTGCATTTTGAGCCGCGATTGCAGACAAATGCCAAAGCAAATGAAAATCTCCATTTTGTCTATGAAACCCCGATCGCACTGAAAAAGGGGGTCGAGATGGGAATGTTCAAAATGGGTTCAACGATTGTGTTGTTTGCTCAAGGCATTGATTCTCAAGTGCAAACTCATCAGAAAATTAGATTTGGTGATAGAATCGCCATTTTTTAATCGGAGATTTTTATGCAGAACAAAATCAGAGCTTTGATTGATAGACTTGATGGGTTGCTTGTGGCACATTATTATCAAAAAGACGAAATAGTTCAGATTGCAGATTTGTGTGGGGATAGCTTGGAGCTTGCGCGCAAGGCGAGTGAAAGCTCAAAAAGTTTGATTGTGTTTTGTGGGGTGGGGTTTATGGGGCAGAGTGTCAAGATTTTGGCTCCCCAAAAGCGTGTGATTATGCCAAAAATCGCCTGTTGCTCAATGGCAAGAATGATTGATAGTGAATATTATGATGAAAGTCTTGCATTGATGGAGGAGTATGGAATCAGCAGAAATGAGATTTTCCCTATGACTTATATCAATTCTAGTGCAGAAGTCAAAGCAAAAGTAGGGGAAATGGGGGGAGTGGTTTGCACGAGTGCGAATGCGGGGAAAATCTTTGAATACGCCCAAAAACAAGGCAAAAAAATCTTTTTTTTGCCTGATCGGTGTTTGGGGCTGAATCTTGCAGATAAATATCACATCAAATCGGCAGTTTTGGGGGTTTCTAGCAAGGAGGAGGTGCTTGAGGCTAGCGTGATTTGCTACAATGGATTTTGCTCTGTGCATCAGCTTTTTACCCTCAAAGATATTGAGTTTTCGTGAAAAATTCCCTGATATTTTGATCGTCACACATCCTGAATGCACTCCTGAAGTGGTGCGAAATTCTGACTTTGTGGGCTCAACAAGTCAAATCATCGCTTATGTCCAATCTCTAAGCCCCAATCAAAGAGTGGCGATCGGAACGGAGTTTAATCTCGTCAATCGTTTGCGTCAGCCTTATAATGGGGTGAATTATACTTATGTGCTTTCTGCGACAAAGCCTGAATGCCCCACGATGAATGAAACTTCTCTTGAGGATATTTATAGGGTTTTGCAAGCTTACAAAATTGGTGAATTTTGCAATGAGATTAAGATTTCTCAAGAGACTGCGGTGTTTGCAAAAAAGGCTTTGGATAAGATGATGGAACTCTCGCTATGAGCTTAGGGCAGAAATATTTCTCACAGCAGATTCAAGCATTTTTGCAAGAGGCTCTAGATGAGGATTGGGGGAGGGGGGATTTGTTTGAATTGATTGCTCAAGATAGGGAAGTTCAAGCAAAAATCATTGCCAAGAGTAGTGGGATTTTTTCGGGCGAAAAGTATCTTGGTGTTTTGTGTGGAATGGTGGGGGTTGGTTGCAAGTTTGAAAGACACGATTGTGAGGCTTTCAGAGAGGGGGACACTCTAGTGGAGTTGAGCGGTAGTAGTGTTATGATTTTGAAAATCGAGCGTGTCGCACTCAATATTTTGCAACATAGTAGTGGTATCGCAACTCAAACTCATACATACGCCCAAAAATCAAAGATTATCCTGCAAAACTTTTGGACACACGCAAAACACGCCCATTACTTAGGGCATTGGAAAAGTATTCTGTGCGGAATGGTGGGGGATTCAATCATCGTTTTGGGCTAGATGATGCACTGATGCTCAAAGACACACATCTAAAATGTATTCAAAATCTTGCAAAATGTATCAAAGAAGCAAGGGACAAACTGCCGATGACAACCAAAATCGAAATAGAATGTGCGAATCTGCAAGAGTGCCGAAGTGCTTTTGAGGCAGGGGCAGATGTCGTGATGTGTGACAATATGGAGCCTGTGGAGATTGCAGAAGTTGTGAGGCTAAGGAATGATTGCTATATATTTTTAAGCAAGTGGAAATATTACTTTGGATAATATCCAAGAAATGCCAAAACAGGCGTGGATTATCTCTCAAGCGGGAGTTTGATACATCAGGCAACTTGGTTGGATTTGAGTTTGAAAATTTTGTAGTTTGCTTGTGGTTTTGATATACCTGTTGAGGTTTGTGGAGATAAAATTTATCTACGCAAAGTCTAAGTGCCTTTGACATCTTGTGCAGGTTTTGCGAAAACTCATATCAAATATCGTTTCCCTTTTTCTTACAAGAAGCATCAGGTGAAGCTTAAAAATAGATTTGCTATGCTTGAGAAGTTTGAAATGCCACAAGGTGATAGGTATTTAAAATCTGTGATTAAAAAATGTAAGTTGAGATATAATAAAGACAATACAAAAATGTTTTGACGAAAGTTAATCAAATTGATAAAAGAAATCCTTCTAGATTATTTTGAAACCAAAGGAATATAATGCTTTTTTCTTATCCACTAGATTGCGATTTGCTTAGATTGAAAAAGAAGGCATTAAAAAGGCAACTTTTAGATTCTCTAACAGATTCTAGCATACAAAAAAATATTGCTATTTTGGGTGGTTCTAGCACGAAAGAAGTGCGTGATATGCTTGAGTTGTTCTTGCTTGAAGCGTGCCTAAATTTTATGAGAGTCAATACAATAAATTTTATGAAGATGCGATTTTTGAAAATGATGAACTAGATGCCTTTAAGCCAGATATAATCTATATTCATACAACTTTTTTTAATTTGCGTTTTGATCATACCGAATTTGAAAAATATCAAAATATTTGGCAGAGTTTAGATAAAAAATATCAATGTGCTATAATCCAAAACAATTTTGAATTACCACCCTATAGAATTTATGGCAATCTTGATGCGACTTTATCAAATGCAAAAACTCATTATATCAATGCTTTAAATGCTGATTTTAATAAAACTATTTGTGAGACATCAAACCTTTATCTCCACGATATTTGCTATCTTTCTGCAATGTTAGGATTAGAAAAATGGTATGACTTCTCTTTGTATGCAAGGACAAAATATGCCCTAAGTCTTGATTGCATACCCCATTTGGCGTGGAG
Source organism: Helicobacter enhydrae (assembly GCF_001693335.1). Lineage (NCBI taxonomy): Bacteria > Pseudomonadati > Campylobacterota > Epsilonproteobacteria > Campylobacterales > Helicobacteraceae > Helicobacter > Helicobacter enhydrae. Next base: position 6,419 of record NZ_CP016503.1, read on the forward strand.
TCTTAGTCATATCATTAAAGCAATTTTTGGAATCAGCAAAAAAGCTTTAGTGCTTGATTTGGATAATACACTTTGGGGCGGTGTGATTGGTGATGATGGCTTAGAAGGCATACAAATTGGGACAGAAACGGCACTTGCAGAAAGCTATACCTATTTTCAACAATATGTTAAAGAGTTAAAAGAACGCGGTGTTATATAAAGCGTGTGTTCCAAAAATGATATGGAAAAAAAATGGTTTTAGTCATCCTGATTGCATTCTTAAGTTAAAGGATTTTGCAAGTTTTCAGGCAAATTGGGATTTGAAAAGTGAAAATCAAAACAAGCACAATTCCATAACTTAATTAGAAAATTAAAAATCCAACAAAAAAATCAAAAAATTGGAGGTGAACCCCACTATAGGATTAGAAAATGTATTTGATTTTATTACACATATTGATAGAAATGGTTATTTTGAAAGTGTTTTTGTTTCACAAGAAGATATTGATAGAAATGCCTATTATGAGCAAAATAAAGCAAGAGATGAGGGCAGTAACAACATTTGCACATTATGAAGATTTTTTGCAAAGTTTGCAAATGAAAGCAGAGATTAAGCCATTTCATACGCTTTATATGGAACGCATTGCACAACTCACTAACAAAACAAATCAGTTTAATCTCACCACCAAACGCTACACTCAAGCAGAATTAGAATCCATTGCCAAGAATCCTAATTTCATTACACTTTATGGGAGACTATGCGATCGTTTCGGTGATAATGGATTAATTGCATTGCTAGTAGCAAGAATTGTGCAAAATTGTGCCCATATTGATTTATGGCTTATGAGTTGTCGTGTGTTAAAGCGTGGAATGGAATATGCGATGCTTGATTCTTTGATTGAATATGCAAAAGAAAAGAAAGTTGAAATACTTTTGGGTTATTACTATAAAACGCAAAAGAATGCGATGGTGGCTCATCTTTATGAAGATTTTGGATTTGTTCTAAAAGAGCAAAATGGGGATGACAGCATTTGGCAGCTAGAAATCAGTAAATACCAGCCAAAAAAATTTTTTATAGGAGTGAATAATGACTAAGAAATACTTCATGCACGAGTGCAAGATATTTTTAGAGATATTTTTGATGATGATGAACTCATTATCACAGAATCTAGCAATAGTGAGGAAATTGAGGATTGGGATTCTTTGAATCATGTTAATTTGGTCGCATCGATTGAAAAAGCATTTGGTATTAAGTTTGCACTAGGAGAGCTTCAGGAGCTTAAAAATGTTGGAGAAATGCTAGATCTTATTTTGAAAAAGATAGGGGAAAAAGAGGGTTGATTGGATGAATGCTTATGCATTTGATGAAATCCATATAGGACATACAGAAAGCTTTGAGATTTGTATAACAAAAGAAAAAATGGATAGTTTTTTGCGTATTACAGGCGATATTAATCCTATGCATTTGGATTCTCAATATGCTAAAAAAAGTGGTTTTGAATCACGCATTGTATATGGAATGCTTAGTGCGAGTTTTTTATCAACATTTGCAGGAGTTTATTTACCAGGTAAATTTTGTCTTTTGCATGAAGTGGCATTGAAATTTTCAAATCCTGTATATGTTGGCGATACGCTAAAAATTACAGGCAGAGTAAGTGAAAAACAAGAAGCTTACCAGCAAATTACTATCAAGATGATTATTGAAAGGATTCAACGCGAAGGTGGCGGGGGGGGGATTTATGTGTAAAAACAAAAATTGCCAAAGGGTATATTAAGGCAGGTGTTTTGAAAAATTGTGATAATGAGGAGGAGAGTTGAAAGATGTGGTTTTGATTACAGGTGCGAGTTCTGATTTGGGACTTGCACTTATTGATGCATTGGATTCACAAACGATGATCCTAGCACATTATCATAGTCATAATGTTTTTAATGATTTGAAATTTAAAAATAAAAATATTATGCCTATCCAGTGTGATTTAAGCAATAAAGCACAGGTGTTGAGAATGATAAAAGATATAGATTTATTGCATTGCCTAACAAAATCGTTCATTTTGCTGCTCCTAAAATCCATAATAGACATTTTAAAAATCTAACATGGGAGGATTATTGTAATCATATAAAGATTTCTCTAGAATCCATCTTTTATATTCTTAATTATTTTCTGCCAAAACTAGTAAAAGATAAAAATACAATTGATAAGAAAGTGGTTTTTGTGCTCTCAAGTTGCACAAAAGGTATTCCGCCTGCTACGCTAAGTGATTATGTAACTACAAAATATGCACTTTTAGGGTTTTTGAAGTCCCTTGCTTCAGAATATAGAGAAAAAATATTCAATTTAATGCTGTATCGCCTTCGATGATCGAAACAAAATTTTTAGAAAATTTAAATGAAAAAATCATAGAATTGAATGCAAACCGCCACCCTTTAAAACGCAATGCAACACCCAATGATGTAATTCCTGCAATTTTATTTTTATTAAGTAAAAGTGCCAATTTTATTAATGGTGAAAATTTCACACTTTCTGGCGGAGAGGTTTTTTAATGCTTTTTTCATCTTATATTTTTGTATTCATTTTTTTACCTATAGTGTTTGCAGTATATTTTATACTCAATTCCAAAGGATTTTACCGCTTTTCAATTGCTTGGCTTACTTTTGCAAGCTTGTTTTTTTATTCCTATTGGAATATTGCCTATTTGCCTCTTTTATTGCTTTCGATCACTTTTAATTACACCATCTCTGGCTATATGCTGAAAGCAACAGATTCATCAGTATTTAGTCGCAAAACATTGTTAATTATTGCATTGGTTTTTAATATTGCCCTACTTGGCTTGTTTAAATATATGGATTTTTTTATAGATAATATCAATTTTGTTTTCGGGAGTCATATTGGATTATTGCATATTGTTTTGCCCTTAGGAATTAGTTTTTTCACAATCACACAAATTGCGTTTCTAGTGGATTGCTATGAAGGTTTGGTTAAAGAACGCAATCCGTTAAATTATGCGTTGTTTGTTACATTTTTTCCCCATCTAATCGCTGGACCAATATTGCATCACAAAGAGATGATGCCACAATTTGCCGATACAAAAAATAAAATTTTAAATTATGAGAATCTTGCTATAGGATTATTTCTTTTTGCAATTGGATTATTCAAAAAGACTGTTATTGCTGATAGTTTTGCACCTTGGGCAGATGCTGGATTTGATGCAGTAGATAATGGGTTGGTATTAAATCTCTTTGAATCTTGGGCTACGATTTTAAGCTATGCTTTTCAACTCTATTTTGATTTTAGTGGATATAGTGATATGGCTGTAGCTTTGGGCTTGATGTTTAATGTCAAACTCCCCATTAATTTCAACTCACCTTTTAAAGCATTAAATATCTCTGATTTTTGGCGTAGATGGCATATGAGTTTGACAAATTTTTTGACAACTTATATTTATACGCCTATGATTAGAGTATTCCAAAATCCTTCTTTTGCAAAAATGATGTTAGCAACATTTGTTACATTTTTTATTGCTGGAATCTGGCATGGGGCTGGTTGGGGATTTGTGATTTTTGGAGCATTGCATGGTGTGGCTTTGGTTGTCAATCAATATTGGAAAAAGAAATTGAGCAAAATACTAAAAGTTAAGATTCCAAAAATCATATCTTGGTTTTTGACTTTTATTTTTGTGCTGATTGCTTGGGTCTTTTTTAGGGCAGAAAGTGTGCAAGGTGCATTCAATTTGCTCAAAGGAATGTTTAGCACAAATATCGTTTTGCCTATCTCTTTGGAGACTAGATTGAACTTTTTAATGCAATATGGTATAGCATTTGGTAGATGGGCATCGGTCATTACAGAACCTAGCTATGTTGTTTTTTCTAGCATTGTATTTGGTTTTGTTGTATGTTTAGGATTTAAAAATAGTATGCAAATTATTGCGAATTTCAAACCTACCAAACTTATGCTTTTAGCCATTGTTTTTTTGTCTGTCATTGCATTGTTGTGTTTTGATAGGACACAGCAATTTTTGTATTTTAATTTTTAGGGATTGATTGATGAAATATAAAACTTTTGTTTTATCTTATATTTTTATTGTGTGTGCTTTAATATTGCTAGTTGTAATGGTTTTGTTTTATTTATCAAGAATTTTTGAACACAATAGTTTTGAAACAATCGTGAAAAGACAGACAGAACAAAACTCTATTTATGGCACAGCATTAAATGAAAATGTCTTTGGTTATAAGCTTGAACTCATAAAGCAAAGAAAGCCCGAAGTGATAGCACTTGGTTCATCAAGAGTGGGGCAAATTAGAGAGGAATTTTTTACCACTTCTTTTGTTACTGCATCTAATGCAATGAATACTCTAAAAGAAGGGAAATATTTTTTACAAAAAGTATTAGAATTTTATAAACCCAAATTGGTGCTTATAGGATTGGATCCTTGGTTTTTTAATCCATCTATTCAAAATTACAAGATTGCGGAATATCAACAAATTGCAGGCACTAATATCAATATGCCAAAAATTAAAAGTATATTGCATCTCATCTATAAGAAGCAATTTTTCAAGCCAAAATATATTTTTGACAATCATTTTATTTCAAATCCTTATACCAGTCTTGACTCTTTGGGATTGAATGCTATATACAAAGGTAGAGGGTTTCTAAAAGATGGATCTTATTTGTATAGTGAAGTATTTATTGATAAACCTACACAAGATGCAGGGTTTCAGGATACGACTCATAGGATTGAAAACAATTTGGCTCAATTTGTTTATGCTTCCCATATTGATAAAAGCCGCATAGAAGATCTTTTGAGTATGCTAAAGATTTTAACTGATCATCATATAGAGTTTGTAATTTTTATCACTCCTATGGCTCCACAAATATACACTCTTATGAAATCAAAACAAGAAAAATATGCCTATATTGAGGAACTATTTATCGCATTACAAAAGGCACATATCAAATTTTACAATTACTTTGATCCAACTCCTCTTAGTCGCAATAATTGTGAATTTCTCGATGGCTTTCATGGAGGAGATGTATTTTATGCAAGGATGTTTTATGATATGGCACAAAAACATACTTTATTAAAATCATATTCTAATCTCTCTTATCTTAGCGACATTATTACTACTCATAAGGGTAGGGTTTTTTCCAAAGATTCAATTAGCTTTTTCCCTGAAAAAGATTTTTTAAGACTTGGATGCAAAAAATGAAACTCATAACATCGCTTTGCTAACAAACCTTGAGAGTTTCTCCCACTCACTCTTTCACCCCCACGCTTCTAGCTCGTATTTGCCACCATTGAAACTCTTTGTAAGCCTTTATGCGTTCTATCAAAGCTTTGGGTGCTTTTCTAGGTTTATCCAAGATTTCAATCCCTATTGGATTTTTCCAAGGATAATACTCATCTCCACCCATATAGATTCCAAGCTCATTAGCAAAGATTGTGGTATTGTAGGCAAATGGCTTATCTTGCTTTTGAGTAAGCATATTTTCTCCTCCATTGCTAAAATATCTCACATTTGAAAGAGAATAAGCAAATAGCGTAGGAAAAATATCTTTATGCGATCCAAGTCTTGTAGGATCAAATCCAAATCTAACTGCATCTAAATAGGGCTTGGGAATATACAGATAGAGTGGGACTGAAAAATTTAGAAACTCTCTTTTGACTTCAAATGGGACAAGGCTACGCATTTTGTGATCACCTGTGGCTGCAATGATTGTTCTATCTTTGAGTGGTGAAGTTTTGATAAAATCCAAAAACTTTCCAAAACTATCATTGGCATATTGATAAGCCTCAGCAATAAGCATTCTTTTTTCATTGGGTAATATTTTTGAAATATCTTTTTTGAGAGGATAGGGTTTGTAATGAGTGGGGATAATCTCTGGCGGATGATTGGATGTCGTTAAAATGCAGATAAACAACGGCTTCGTGGCTTCCTGTAGAAGCTTGATGACCAAACGATAAACATATTCATCAGGAATGCCATAAGCTGTCTTGTATTGTTTGGATTGGGGATATAGATCAATGATTTCATTAGAATCATAAACTTTGTGTGCTCCCTGCACCAACGCATAATCCCCATACCCTGCCCAACTTGCATTTCCTGCTGTTAAAAAAATCACTTCATAACCATTTTGGGCATACAATCCAAAAGCATTCCCCTCTAAAGCCTTATTTTTTACCTTGCTTAATCCAATATGAGCCATAGGAGATCCAAAAAACAATCCAGAGAGACTAGCAGCAGTGCCATTGCTATAGGGTAGAAAACGAGAAAAAACAAAATCAGATTCAAAATGATGTCGCAAAGATCCCAAAAGATCAAACGCCACCTTATCATCAAATGCCAAAAAATTGTTTCCAAAACTCTCCATTAGATTCAAGATGACATGAGGTGGATTCTCTCGTAGGAATGGATTTTGAGGAGTTGTTTCAAAAAAAGAAATTTTAGCTTTTGAAAGCAATGCTTTGCCCTCTTTTGAATCAGCCAATGAAAAATCAACACCCTCTCTATAATCTCTGATAGCCCAAGCAAATGCCATAATAGGATGAGGCACAAGATGATTGATGCGTTTGAGAGATGAGACATTGCTTTGTGATCTCAAAAGTGGCTCTGAAAAAAATCCACCCCTCACTCCAGCAATAAAAAAGAAAAGAAATACAAGATTAAAGACAACAAGGGCGACTAGCTTCTTGCGGGGGGGGGGGTGAAATAAAATCAGATTCTAAAGCAGAAGTTTTAGCTATTTTCCTAGCAAGGATATAACTCAAATATCCAATCCCCAAAGCAAACAAAATCCCCCATACAAGAGGATAATCTTTGAAGGCAGTTGTAAGAATGAGCTTTGTGTCGTCGTTGATAAGTCCAAAAATAAAAATATCAATCTGTGTGCGATAGAGTTGAAAATAAAAATAATTAATCAAATATGCTAGAGTAAACAAAAATCCATAGATTCCCATAATCCAAGCAAAGCACTCAAAAAACCTCTCTCTCCCCCATTGAAATAAATGGCATATATATCCAAGCAAAAAAGGCAAAATCAAGGCACTTGCTACAATCCTCAAATCATACGCTAATCCATATTGATAAAAACGAAAGATTGAACTTAGATTCTCTTGCGTAATCTTCCAATCAATATAACTTAAATGCATAATGATTCTTGCAATCAATGCAAAACTCATAAAAATCACAATAAAAACAAAAATACTCAAAAGCAATTTTTGATTAAAACGAAAAACTTTCATTTGGTTCTCCATATTTATCATCGCAAACTCTTTGTATTGTAATTACTTGGCAAAAACTTAGCCTAAGAAGCTTCAAGCAACAATGACTTTTTGTAGAGATTTGATGGTTTTGTGTTTTTGGCTTGATGGTGTCCCCAGAGAGGTTCGAACTCCCGACCTTATGATTAGGAATCATACGCTCTATCCTGCTGAGCTATGAGGACGCATACATCCCCCAAAGGGGAATAGGTTATTTTTTGGCTGCTGCTACTTTGTCTTTCAAACCTTTTCCGGGCTTGAATTTTGGAACAAGCTTGTCAGCAGTTTTGTAAGTTTTGTCGCTTCCTGGAACTTTGCCTTCTTTTCCTTTTTGCAATGCAGTTTCAAACTTTCCAAAACCAACCAACTCGATGCTCTCTTTTCTGATTAGTGCAGCTTCAACACCGGCGATAAAGCCATTAATCGCTTTTTCAGCCTCTTTTTTTGTTTCAAACTCACCAGCATCTTTGACAAGATCAATGAACTCTGATTTATTCATAACAAACCTCCATAAAAGTATAAGATGTATCTTTGAAAGTCGCAAAGATAGGCACATTCTACAAATTTTTTATCAAATAATCAAGAAAAATGGGGTTTTTGTGGCAGTTTTTTGTTTTTTTTTATAAAATTTCTCTGAAAAAGATTGAGAATATACAAAATCGACAAATCAAGCAAGGTGCGTGTTGGAGGGTGCTATGAAAAAGGTAAAAGTTGGAATCAATGGTAGTGGTAGGATTGGTCTATGCACAGCAAGAGTGATTGCTCAACGCGAAGATGTGGAGCTTGTAGCGATCAATACTACTGCGGATATAGATACTTTGGTGCATTTGATCAAATATGATTCGGTGCATCGCGGATTTGAAGTGCAAAAAATCAATGACACAACAATCAGCATGGGGTATTCCAAAAACATAAAAGTCTTGAGTTCGCGTATTCCTCAAGAGATTGGCTTTGGTGCTTGTGGGGTGGAGGGGGTGATAGAATGCACGGGAGCGTTTAATTCTCTAGAAAAATCTTCACTCCACCTAAATGGCGGAGTGCAAAAAGTGATCATTTCTGCACCAGCAGATGAAACGCCAACTTATGTCTATGGGGTTAATCACACACAATATCAAGGTGAAGCGGTGATCTCAAATGCAAGTTGCACAACTAATTGTTTGGCTCCCATTGTGCAAGTGCTCGATTTGGCGTTTGGGATTGTTGATGGGTTGATGACAACGGTGCATAGCTATACCAATGACCAAAATCTCCTTGATGTGAGGCACAAAGACATACGCCGTGCAAGAGCTGCAGGGCTAAACACGATCCCCACAAGCACGGGTGCAGCCAAAGCTGTCGGTTTGGTTTTGCCACATTTGAATGGCAAACTCAACGGCTTTGCGATTCGTGTCCCAACACCTGATGTGAGCTTGGTGGATTTGAGCGTCAATCTCAAACAAAAAGTCACTCCTCAAGAAGTCAATGCTCTAATGCGCGAAGTGAGTGTGGGGGACAAAAAGGGCATCATCGGTATAGATGAGGACAAATGTGTGTCAAGTGATTTTATAGGCTCTTCTTTGAGTGCTATTTTTGTCCCAGACAAAACCATTGTAGTCGGGGATTCTCACCTCAAGGTGTTGGCGTGGTATGACAATGAGATGGGATACTGCAATCGTTTGGTGGATATGAGTGTCTATACTTTGAGGTTTTAGGCTGCAATGATCAAGTTTGAGAGTTTTTATGATGCAATCAGATCAAGATCGATCCCCAATCCTAGCAGCGAGGCGTTGGATAGCGTCTATGAGGCGATTGTCAAAGAAAAAGTTTCCAACAAAAGTGGTTACTACAATCTTCCTTTTGAAAGTCGTGCCATCCAAGATAGTAGGCAATACATTCAAGCAAATCAAGAGTTTTTGTGTGGAATCAAACATCTTGTGATCATTGGTGTTGGGGGGAGTTCTTTGGGGACAAAAGCGATTGATACGATGCTTTGCCATCTTCCAAATCGCAAGGCGATAGAGCTAAAGTTTTTGGAGCATACAGATCCCATCGAGATCAGCAAAACTTTACAGGGTATCACCCTTGCAGATACGCTGTTTCTGATGGTTTCCAAATCTGGAAGCACGATTGAGACATCTTCACTGGCTAAATATGTGATCCATCATTTTGAGTTGCTCTCGCATCCCAAGCATTTGGTCGTGATTACAGATGAAGATTCGCCACTTTGCCATTGGGCAAAGCTCAAAGAGATCTATTGCATTTGCATTGCCAAAAATGTCGGAGGTCGGTTTTCGGTTTTGAGCTCTGTGGGGATTCTGCCTTTGATGATTTTGGGCTATGATGTGCAAAGTTTGCTTGATGGTGCAAAGATTTTTGTGATGAATTTTTTGCATCGCAAAGAAGATCATTTGCTTAGAAAAGCAATCTTTTTGGCAAAGAGTCGTGAGCGTTATCAAAACAATGTGTTGTTTTCTTATTCGAGTTCATTTAAGGATTTCAACTCTTGGTATGTGCAACTTTGGGCAGAGAGTTTGGGCAAAATTGATGCTTATGGCAAAAAGGTCGGACTCACGCCTATTGCTTTGATTGGGAGTATCGATCAGCATTCTTTTTTGCAGTTGATTGTGCAGGGGAGTTTGGATAAAACCGTGACTTTTTTAAATATCAATCGCAAAAATTACACAGAGCCAAAGATACCTGATTTGCGTATGGAGTTTTTGGAAAATACAGATTATGTCAATGGAGCCTCATTTGCCAAGCTTATCAGCAAACAACAGATTGCAACCAAAGAGACTCTGCAGGCTGAAGGGATACCTACAGATGAAATCGTGATTGATTTTTTGTGCGAAAAAAGTGTAGGACAATTGATTGTGTATTTTGAGCTTCTGACTTCTTGTGTCGGTAAGATTATGGATATCAACACCTATGATCAGCCCGGCGTAGAGTTTGGCAAGATTCGCTTGAAAGAAATGTTTGATGTTAAAACTTGATTTGCTACAATTTGAGACATATTTTGACTTAAGGAGGATTTGATGTTGGCGGTTGCTGGAATAGAGTTGATGCAAAAAGTGCAGACTCCTCGCGATGTGAATCTAGAAGACAAAAGGGTTTTGATTCGCGTTGATTTCAATGTCCCAATGGATCAGGAGTTCAACATCTCTGATGATACGCGTATGCGTGAAGCTTTGCCTACAATCAATTATTGTATTGATCAGGGGGCAAAAAGCATCATACTTGTGAGCCATTTGGGACGCCCAGTGGGCAAAAATCCAGATTTTTCATTGAAGCATATCCTTAAGCGTTTGGAGCGTTTGTTGGGCAAAACCGTGGTGTTTGCCGATGATATTGATAGTGCCAAAAGTATCCAAGCGACGGTGAAAAACAACAATATCATTCTGCTTGAAAACATTCGTTTCTATGAGGGGGAAGAGCGTAACGATGAGGCACTTTCAAAAGAATTATCAAGTTTGTGTGATGTGTATATCAATGATGCCTTTGGGACGAGCCATAGGGCACACGCTAGCACTTATGGAATCACGCGATTTGTGCCACACAAAGTCGCAGGACTTTTGCTCAAAAAAGAGATTGATTCTTTTGCCAAAGCGTTTTCTAATCCATTGAAGCCTGTTTTGTTGATTGTGGGCGGAAGTAAGGTGAGCTCCAAGCTTGAATTGTTGAATAATATTTTGGATCTAGTGGATAAAATCATCATCGGCGGAGCGATGAGCAATACTTTTCTCAAAGCTTTGGGGTGCGAAATGCAAAAATCACTTGTAGAAGAAGATTTGGTGGGGGAAGCACTCAAAATTTTGGAACACGCCAAAGAAAAAAAGGTAAAGGTGTATTTGCCCGTCGATGTTGTAAGCACGGATTCTTTGAATGCACCAAAAGAGATCAAAATCACTCCTGTGCAAGATGTGCCTGAGAATTTTATGGCTGTGGATATTGGACCTGCGAGCACCAAGCTGTTTGCTCAAGTCGTGCGTGATAGCCAAACGATTGTTTGGAATGGACCTTTGGGTGTGTATGAGGTGAGCCAATTCTCTAGAGGGACTTTTAATATTGCTCATAGCATTTCTGATGCGTATGCTTTTAGCTTGATTGGTGGTGGTGATACGGCTGATGCGATTGATAAGGCAGGAGAGAGGGATAATATGAGCTTCATTTCTACAGGTGGTGGGGCATCTCTTGAGCTTTTGGAAGGCAAGGTTTTACCAGCCTTTGAAGTGTTGGACAAAAGATAAAGTGGGGCATTGCGTAGAGTGATCAAGATTTTTGCTAGAGAAGATCAAAAAATTTTACAAAAAAACCTCCATGATTCTTTGCTGCAAAATATTTTGTGGATTGATTTGCAAGATCCGACTAATGATGAGGTGAGTTATATCGCTCAAACCTACAATCTTGAAATCCCAAGCAACGAGGAGCGAGAGGAGATTGAGGAGAGTGCGCGTTATTGGGAAGATCCTCAAAGTATCACGATTAATACTTATTTTTTGATTCCTTCAGTCAAAGATAGACGCGTCAATAACCAAACGATTACTTTTATTTTGCACCAAGATATTTTATTGACGATACGCTATGGGGATTTTAGCGTCTTTGATGAGACGCAAAAAACCCTTCTTGCAAATCCTATTGATTACAACAATGGGTTTGAAGTCATTAGCAAGATCTTTGAGATTCGTGTGGAAAAAGATGCGGATATGTTGGAAAACTTCGCAAGATCAACGCGCGCTTTGAGGGCAAAGGTTTTTGATCAAGATATCCACGCTTATGATGAAATGCTTGCCCATCTCTCAAGGTTGCAAGAGTTTAATATGGAAGTGCGTGATTCTTTGTTTGACAAACGACGCGCGATTACTGCGATGCTCAAGAGTATCAAACCAAGTGGGGAGATCAAAAAGAATCTCACGATTATTTTGAAAGACATCAATTCTCTGATTGAGTTTGCAAACACTAGTATGAATGCTCTAGATAACATTCAAAGTCTGCTAACCAATCAGATCAATATCGAGCAAAACAAGACAATCAAGCTTTTCACGGTTGTGACCGTTGTGATGATGCCTCCTACATTGATTGGGACAATCTATGGTATGAACTTCAAGCATATGCCTGAATTGGAGTGGAGCTTTGGTTATCCTTTGGTGATTTTGATAATGATACTTTCTACGCTTTTTCCATTTTTGTATTTCAAGAAAAAGGGTTGGTTGAAATAAGGAATTATTAGCTAAAATTTTTCTGATATATTTTAAGTAAGGAGAGAGAATGCTAGAATGGATAGCAGATCCTCAAGCGTGGGTGACTCTGATCACTTTGAGTGCCTTAGAGATTGTGTTGGGGGTTGATAATATTATTTTTCTTGCCGTGTTAGTCAATAAGCTTCCAGAACATCAACGCAATGCGGGGAGAATCTTTGGCTTGGCGTTGGCTATGCTTACGCGTATTGCATTGTTAGCTTCTATTGTTTGGATTATGAGATTGCAAACTCCGCTTTTTAGCTTGATGGGTGTTTCTATCAGTGGGAGAGATTTAGTGTTGATTAGTGGTGGAGCATTTTTGATTTACAAAAGCATCCAAGAGATTTATGCTCAAATCCAAGATGAAGAGATGATACAAGTCAAGCGTTCGGGTGGGTTTATATTGACTTTGATTCAGATTGCTATTTTGGATATTGTGTTTTCTTTGGATTCTGTGATTACTGCTGTGGGAATGGCTCAAGATCTTGAGATTATGATTTTGGCGATTGTAGTTGCTGTAGGGGTGATGATGTTTGTCAGCAAGGGGGTTGCAGATTTTGTTCAAACTTATCCTACTATCAAAACCTTAGCCCTTGCTTTTTTGATTTTGGTGGGCGGGGTTTTGATTTTGGATGGTTTTGCTGTGCATATTCCCAAAGCTTATGTTTATTTTGCGATGGGCTTCTCGCTTAGTGTGGAGTTGATCAATCTTTATATCAAGAAAAAAAGTGCATTGAATCAATCAAGCGATTAAATGAGACTGATAATCGGGGTATGCCTCTTTTGTATAGGGCTGTGGGGTGATGATAGTGGAGCAACACAAGCATTTGCCCCTTATACCAAGCATTATTTTTCTATCACAACGCAAAATGATTCGTATTTCAATGTGTTTATTGATCGCTATTACACCGCTGGGCATAGTTTGCTCTATAGCTCACAAGAGGGCAAATATGGGGTGCTAGATTCGCTAGGTTTGCTCGATGGTTTCACTTCGTGGAGTTTGGTGCTATCTCAAAGCATTTATACTTCTAGAAATCGCCAAGACAGGCGTCCTGAGATAGGGGATCACCCATTTGCAGGATTACTCAATCTTGCTTTTTTGTGGCACCACCGCTCTGTTAATGCGTTGGAGAATCTAAGCGTGAGAGTGGGGGTAGTGGGGCGTTATTCGTTTGCAGAAGAAGTGCAAAATGGGATTCATAGACTATTTGATAGTGTGATTTTGAAAGGCTGGGATACACAAATCAGTGATGGCTGGATTGTCAATCTCTCCTATGATTGGACTTATCGCTACCCAATCTGTGATTTTGGAAATTTTGCAATCGATGTTTTGCCCTATGTTGATGTGGCGGTGGGAAATGCAAATATATATGCCAAAGCAGGGGCTGTGATGCGTCTAGGGCATCATCTTGATAGCACATTTTTGCCACAGGGGATAGGGGGTGAGAATGGGGGTGCAAATAGTGGGAGGAATTTTGCAGATGGGCTTGGATATTATCTGTTTGTAGGCTCTTATGGTGAGTTTGTTGGTCGCAATCTTTTTGTCCAAGGGCATTATGGGGATTCTTATCCTGATGCGAAAATGCGTCAATGGATTGGTGGGTTGCGTGCAGGGCTATCTATCATCTCTGAAACGATGAGTTTCACCTATCAAATCTTTTATTTGAGTGCAGAGTTTGAGAAGCAAGACGCCCCTCATGGCATAGGAAGTTTGAATTTTGCGTGGAGTTTTTGAGTGTTTAGAATCATTATAGGTTTGTGTGTGGCAAGTATCGTATGGGCTCAACATCCATACAAAAAGCATTTTGTATCCTTTGTGACGCAAAATGATGGCTATGTTTTTCCAATGATTGATCGTTATTACACTGCAGGGCATAGTTTGCTCTATGCGTCTGCTGAGGAGAGTGGTGGGGGCATAATAGGTTGGATTGATGGGAATCATTCTTTCAATCTTGCAATTTCTCAAAGCATTTATACAGCAAAATCCAAATTTGCCACTACGCCAAGCCCACAAGATCATCGATATGCTTCTTTTATGACATTGAGTGCATTTGTGACAAATCGCAATCTAGAATGGCTAGAAAACATCGGATTGCTCGTTGGTGTCGGTGGCAAATGGTCGTTTGGTCAAGAGGTGCAAAACGGCATTCATCAGATGATGGGTGTGGGACTAGCAAATGGTTGGGGGACACAGATTGCTGATGAGTGGGTTGCAAATCTGTATTATGACTTGACTTATCGTTATAGGGTTTTTGAGGGGGAGGCGTTGGGGCTAGAGGTATTGCCCAATCTAGAGTTTGCATTTGGCAATCTCAATGTCTATGGCAAGGCTGAAGTGTTTGTGCGTATCGGTCATCATCTTGATAGCACATTTTTGCCAAGAGGGGTGATTGGCGAGGGGGGTGGATTGCAGAGTGGGAGGGTGTATGCTGATGGGCTGGGAGTTTTTGCGTTTGTGGGTATTGGCGGGGCTTATGTGTTGAGAAATATGGCGATTGAGGGGAATTTGTTTGCACCAAGAGGGGGTATATATGAGGCGGATTTGATGCATTGGGTGGGCAAGTTTAGGGGGGGCGTGTCGATTGTATCGGGGGTTTTGAATACAAGTTATGAGATCATCTATACAAGCAAAGAGTTCAAACAGCAAGATGGATGGCATTTTGTAGGAAGCATTAGCCTATCATGTAGTTTTTGAGTTATGAGTTGGTTATAATTTCTAAAAAAGAGGAGACAAAATGACAAAAGATAGCAATGGCGTAGAATTGAACGCAGGTGATAGCGTGCAAGTGATCAAAGATCTCAAGGTGAAGGGGGCTTCAGGCACGATCAAAAGAGGCACTATTGTAAAAAACATTCGCTTGACAAACAAAGACGATGAAATCGAGGGCAAGGTGGATAAAATGGGGATGATTGTCCTCAAAACTTGCTTTTTGAAAAAATCTTAATGTCAAGAGAGGTGATCATCGTAGGCTATCAGGCTTATGATTTTGCACCTTCATTGGTGGTGGGGCAAATCCGAATCTATGATTTTTGCCTTGATTTTTCAAGATTTGATTCGCTTATTTTCACTTCCAAAAATGCAGTGTTAGCACTTGAGAAAAATGCCAAGAAATATCCACAGATGGATGTTTGGAGGCAATTACCAAGCTATGTGATTGGCAGAGGCACCCAAAAAGAAGTTTTGGCGTGTGGTGGGAGAGTGGAATACATCGCTCAAAATGCACACGGAGCGGAGTTTGCTCAAGAGTTATGCAAGATTTTGGAAGGGCAAAGAGTGTGCTATTTGCGTGCAAAGATCACGCATTCTAAGCTTGAAGAATATTTGTGGCAAAGTAGGATTGATGTCAGTGTCCAAAACGCCTATGAAAGCCACCCTATAGCTTTATCCCAAACACAAGCCCCCAAAGAACATAGCATTTTGCTTTTTACCGCCCCTAGTGCTTATAAGTATTTCTCTCAAAATTTTGCTTGGAATACAAATTATATTGCCGTTGCATTGGGGCAAACCACCTATCAATCTTTTGATTCCAATATCAAGGCGTTTTGTTCTCCTTATCAAGACATCAAAAAGGCTCTAGGGTTTTGCCAAACGCTAAGAATCTGATTGCAAAATCACGCAGAATCCAAAGAATTTGATTTCATTATTTTTGCTTATTGTCGATATTATCAAAGCTAGACAGGGAAGTTTAGTGTAATCATATAAAAAGGAGTTTATAATGGCTTTTCAGGTCAATACAAATATCAATGCGTTGAACTCTCACGCTCAGTCAGTTTTTACTCAAGGTAAATTGAAAAATGCTTTGGAAAAATTGAGTTCAGGTTTGAGAATCAACAAGGCGGCAGATGATGCTTCTGGTATGGTGATCGCAGATAGTTTGAGATCACAAGCAGCAGGTTTGGGTCAAGCGATTCGTAATGCTAATGATGGAATTGGGATTATCCAAATTGCTGATAAAGCAATGGATGAGCAAATCAAGATTCTGGAAACTATTAGAGTGAAAGCAACTCAAGCAGCTCAAGATGGTCAATCATCAGAATCAAGAAAAGCGATTCAAAATGACATTACTCGTTTGATTCAGGGGCTTGATAATATTGGTAACACAACAAGTTACAATGGTATTTCTTTGCTTTCTGGAACATTTACAAACAAAGAGTTCCAAATCGGTGCTTATTCTAATCAGACTATTCGTGCAACAATCGGTGCAACAACATCCGATAAGATTGGTCAAGTGAGAATTGAAACAGGGGCAAACATTTCGGCTGCTTCTACAGTTTCTTTGACATTCAAACAAGCAGATGGTGCTAGTGATGTGACTCTTGAGAGTGTTGTAATTTCGCATTCTACAGGAACAGGAGTTGGTGCTTTGGCTGAGGTGATCAACAAGAATTCTGACAAAACAGGAATCCGTGCACAAGCCAATGTGCAAACAACTTCTGACACAGCAATCAAGGCTGGAGACATCAAAGGTCTATCAATCAATGGCGTAGTCTTTGGTGATATTATGAGCATCAAAGAAAACGATTCTGATGGTCGTTTGGTGGCAGCGATCAATGCGGCTTCTGCAGATACAGGTGTTGAGGCTTATACTGATGGTCTTGGTCGTTTGAATCTTAGAAGTATCGATGGTCGTGGAATCTATGTGAAGTCTGGTGATTCTGGTCCTAATGCAGCGATTGCGACTTTGAATGGTGGTCAAGAGCTTAAAGCAGGATCAAGCAACTATGGAAGATTGTCTTTGACTCGTCTTGATGCAAGAGATATTCAAGTAGTTTCAGCTCCCGGAATTTCTGGAGGTGCAGACTTTAGAGCTATTGGTTTTGGTGTAGGACAAGCAGCAGAGACAACAGTCAATCTAAGATCTGTTTTGGGTGAATTTGGTACAGCAGTGAAATCTGCGGCTGGTGGAAACCAAAACGCTGTGATTGCAAGTAGTGCTGCCACTCTTGGTGCTGGTGTTACAACATTGGTTGGTGCAATGGTTGTAATGAATATCGCAGAATCTGCACAAAAAACATTGGATAGAATCAGAGCGGATATGGGTTCTGTGCAAAATCAAATGACAAGCACAATGGACAATATCACAATCACTCAAGTGAATGTCAAAGCTGCTGAATCTCAAATCCGTGATGTTGATTTTGCTGCAGAGTCTGCTGATTTCAGCAAATACAACATTCTTGCTCAATCTGGTAGCTATGCAATGTCTCAAGCAAATGCGTTGCAGCAAAACATCCTAAGACTTCTTAGCTAAGTTTTATGAGAACCTAACTTCCCAATCTTTTGAGATGGGGGAGGGGGTCGCAAATGAAAATCCTCAATTCTTTCGAACTCTTTACTTTTTTGAAAAGTCAAAATCTTTTGCATTCCTCTCCGTCGTGGTGGTGGCACAAAGTTGGAACTTTTGAAGTGATTGTTGGTGCGATTTTGACACAAAATACGCGTTGGGAAAATGTAGAAAAATCTCTTCAAAAGCTCCAAGAAGCACAGATCCTCATCGGAGAGAATCAGCAAGATTTGATAAATTTCGCAAACATAGATTCGGCATTATTGGAGAGCTTGATTGCTTCAAGTGGCTTTGCACGACAAAAGAGTAAGCGTTTGATTACTTTATGTCAAGAGATATTGAGGAATTTTGGTAGTTTTGAAAGCTTTGTTGAGAGTGTTGATGCGGAGTGGTTGATTGCTCAAAAAGGGATTGGTCGTGAGACTCGTGATAGCATTTTGAACTATGCTTGTCAGCGAGAAGTGATGGTGGTTGATCAATATAGCTATAGACTTTTGTTAAAATGTGGGTATGAGATTGAGGAATATGAGGCTTTGCAGTCTTGGTATGCAGAAGGTGTGCTTGAAAATCTAGATAAGATTATCAGACTTTATGATTTTCCAATTTCTTTGGCACAGATTTATGCGAGATTTCACGGGAAAATCGTGGAGTTTGCCAAAAAAAATAATGGCTTCAAAAAGGATTTTGAACTTGAATTTTGAGAGAATGTTTTGTGTATTTTTACCTATTTGTCTTTTGGCAAATCCTATGATTGAAACGAAAATCGATGATAACAAAAACAAAGAATCGCAGTTTGAACCTGCCAAAGTCACTTCAAAGTATTATGCTTCAATGGATATTTCTTTGACTTATTCGCAATTTTTCAATCATCTTTTCCATATGCATTCTTTCAATGGGTTGAATTTCAATATAGATACGGGGTGGGTTTTGGGGGAGAGTCAAAATGTGCTTGTGGGTATTGCTTTGGGAGGGTCTGTCGGCACGGGCGGTATCAATGGCATGTATGGATTATTCCCCGCAATAAAAGTCGCAGGGAGGGTGCTAGAAGGTCGCTTGATCCCCTATGCCAAGATTGGTGCTGGGCTTGAGCACCTGCCATTTTTGTTTCGAAACAAACAAATGAACGCTTATGGTGTGTTTGTAGAGGGGGGATTGTTTGTGGATATTGCAAAGGGTTATGGGATGAGTTTGGCACATCGCTATCTTTTTGGTCGTATGCAGGGGTTGCCTTTGAATGTGCATAACTCAAGCTTAATGCTTGGATTTTCATTTTATGATTTTGATTTGAGTTGGTGATGAGATATTTTGTCGTTTTGATTACTTTTTGTGCTTGTATGTGGGCGTGTGAGGGGGATTGTGCGAGTTGTCACACAACGCTTGATTATCAAAATGACAAGCGTCATCAGCCAATGCTAGAGTGCAAAAAATGTCATACACCAGAGCAAATGGAGCAAATCGATATGGGGGGATGTGGGAAAGATTGCTTTGCGTGTCATAATGCACAAAAATTAAACGATCCCAAATTGGCTCAATCTCACAAACAGATTCTTAAATGTATCGAGTGTCATACAAAACTTGATAAATTCAATCTCAAGCAGTTTTTTGATCCGCAGATTAAGCCTGTAGAAAAGAGTTTTTTCCAAGAGCTCCCTAAGATCGGATCTTGATTGCAAACGCAATCAGTGAGCGATACAAGCACAAATACAGCACCACAAAAAAACAGCTTTGCAAAAATAGAAACATCGTATTTGTGGCAAAAAAAGTTGCACTGAGCATAAAGGGTAATGCAAAACAACAGACAAAAAGTGAGGTTTTGGGGTTGGAGCGTAGCCTGCGTTTGTGGATAAGTGTGTGAATGTGCAAATTGTCAGGTTGCATTGGTGAAAGATGACGCACTATTTTTCTCCGATAGATTGAAAAAATCACTTCCCAAAAAGGATAGATTAATAGGGCGATTCCAAACCAAGGTGAGATTTTCTGTGTTTCTTCTAGTGGAGTTTGTGTGGTATAAATCAATAGAGTTGCCAAAACAAATCCCAAAAAATATGCTCCCCCATCTCCCAAAAAAATCTTGCCCTTTGGAAAATTGAAAAACAAAAAGCCTAGCACCCCACCAATCAAAGCATAGATTATGGGAGCAAGAAACGAAGAGGAGGGCAAAAGGATTGACAAACAAACAAAAGCAATGCAAGAAATCCCTCCAGCTAAGCCATTAAATCCATCAATGATATTGATGGCATTGATGATTCCAACAATTGCAAACACGCTAAAAGGAATGGCAATCCAAAATGGGAGAGAAATGCCAAATCCCAAGTATTGCAAATATGATCCACTCACACTGATGAAAATGATAGCCCCAAGGCATTGCAATGCAAGGCGTAGTTTGGGACTAAGCGTCCCTCGCAAATCCTCTATCACCCCACTAGCAAAAACCACCAATCCTCCTATCAAGATTCCCATAAACAAAGGAAGGTCGTTTTGAATAAAAAAAAGGGCAATGAGTGCAAATGAGAGAAAAATCCCAATCCCTCCACATCGTGGAGTGGGTAAGCTATGAACGCGTTGAGGTTTATCGCTTGCTTCAGAATCAATAAAGATTTGCAATCGTCTTGATAGAGGAATCATTACAAGATGACACAAAAGAGATATGCCTAGTCCAAGAATCACCAAAAACAAACAAACCCCTTATCACATCGCTTGATTTTTGTTGAGAGAGATTTCCCATTCATAGGCACTTTTGCAAATCAGTGTTAAATCGTTGTATTGAGGTTTCCAAGTGGTGCATTCCAAGATTTTTTGGTTGCTAGCGATTAGCATCGCAGGATCACCATCGCGAGGAGCATCGATTCGCACCTCAAAATCTATGCAGCTGACTTTTTTCATCACTTCAATCACTTCCTTGACGCTATATCCTTGATTGTAGCCCACATTGAAAATATTGGATTTTTGGTGCGTGTATAAATAATCTAGGGCAGAAATATGGGCTCTAGCCAAATCGTTGATATGGATATAATCTCTGATACAGCTTCCATCGGGTGTTGTGTAAGTGTCCCCATAGATTGACATTTGATGTCTTTTGCCCGTTGCACATTCACTTGCTACTTTGATGAGGTGGGTTGCATTGAGGCTTCTTTGTCCAAGCCCACCGCCATTTTGAAGTTCTTGAGGGGTGTTGTCATAATTTGCCCCTGCGACATTGAAATATCTTAGGGCGACATAACAAAAGTCATTTGCCTTGCTCACATCAAGCAAGACTTGCTCACTCATGAGTTTGGAGTATCCATAGGGGTTGATCGGAGATGTGGGAGTGCTCTCTGTCACAGGGTTGCAAGAGGGCTCACCATACACTGCGGCAGTGGAGCTAAAAATAAAGTTTTTGATTTTGTGCTTGAGGCATAGGTTGATGAGGTGTGTTGTGTTGGCGGTGTTGTTGAGGTAGTATTTGGCGGGATTGCTCATTGATTCGCTCACAACAATAGAGGCGGCAAAATGCACGATCGCATCAAAATGGTTGTTTTGCAAAAAGTGATCGAGCTTTGCTAGTTCATTGAGATCCATTTGCACCATTTGCACTCTATCGCCAAATTTTGCGGATAAATACTTATAGTTTTGGATAAACCCGGTGCTTAGATTGTCAAGCAGTGTGATTTGTGCGTCTGTGTTTTTCAAAAATTCATAGGCTGTATGGGATCCAATGTAGCCACTTCCTCCAGTCAAGAGCAATTTCATCTGATTTCCTTATGTTTGATTGAGCTGTTATTATATACTAGTTTCAAATTATGCTAAAGATGAGCATTGCTGAATCTATCTCTTCGTGTATTCGCAACATTTGCAAGAGATGTTGTCGCATAGGGTTTGCAGGGTTTCTGTGATGGCATAATTGAAGTTTTCTTTCCCTCGTTGTTGCTGTTGCACAAACCCCGCATCTACCAATACTTTCAAATGATGTGCCAATGTAGATGCTTTGATCTCTACCTTTGCTTGTAGATCTTTGATGTTTAGCCCCTCTGGGTGGTGTTGTAATAGGGTGATATAGACCAATAGGCGTGATTCTGACCCCAATGCCTGAAAGCCTTGAGCAAAATGTGTGAGAGATTCCATCAGAATGCCTCCTTCATAAAATAATAGGTTGCAAGAAATTGAACACATATCCAATGATAATGATTGTTACTGCAAGAATCATAGCAAGTTTTATGATAACTCTTTTCTGCAAAACGCTCCCTAGCAAAATAAACGATGGTATCGAGACCACCGAAGAAGCCATCACAAAAGATAATGCTGTCCCAAGTGCTGCACCCGAATCTAATAGAGATTTTGCAACAGGAATAAGGGCAACATCATCTGAATAAATAGGGATACCTATCAAAGTAGCAATTATTGGTGCAATATAATTGCTTGTGCCAAGCGGGGTTGCGATCCATTCTTTGGGTATTGCTCCATGGATCAAAGCACCAAGAGCCACGCCTATCAAAATGTATTTGTATGTTTTTTTCAAAATGCCTATTGCTTCGGTTGCAGATTGATAGAACAGATTCTTTTTGGGGTTGTTGTCGCTTTTGGCACTATCGCAACAATGAGAAAACTGCACAATGTTTTGTGCATCATAACAAGCGGAGCTTTGGGGGTTTGGACTGATTGAGAAGCCAAAAGTTTGTTTCATTTTGCTTTCTGTGTCCGTGCTGTAATGGTGGAGTGCTGATGTAGTGCGATGTCTCTGGGATAAAAGAGTGGGGGTGAATAGCTGTTTGTCTGATGCTCTAGACAAAATCAATCCTGTGATCACACCTGCAATGACGCCTTGAATGATGTAGATGAGAGTTACCCAAAGTCCAAATTGTGTAAATAACAAAATCATAGAGGTTTCTTGCACGAGTGGTGCAACTATCAGATACACAAACAAAGCACCTGTTGGCACATTGAGGGCAGATAGAGAGATAAACGCTGGAATAGCACTACAAGAGCAAAATGGCGACACGATTCCTAGCAAAGCCATTGAGCCATAAGCGATGATTTTGGGTTTGCGATTGAGAGAATGTGCTAGTTTTTCATCCAAAAAGCGAATTCGAACAAAAGTAAAAAATGTAAGCCCAACAAGCAAAACAATAGATAGAAAAAAGACTTCATACAAGAAAAATGCCAAGCCATTTGCAAGAGATATGGGCAAACCTATTTGCAAAAACAAGTTTCCCAAAAACTGATACAACGATTCCATCGTGATAACCTCCGATAAATATAACTAAAAAACTAATTTTATAGTTATATTGTATATATCAAGATATTTTGATTCAATATTTTGGATTTGATTTGTGCTTGGCTCTCTTGATGTTGGGGCTTGATTGTGGGGGGGGAATGCCTAGAGTAGGGGAGTGTAGGCATTGTCATCTCTTGGGCTTTGCATTTGGAGATTTTGATTTGTGGTGGGATGTATGAGAAGCAATGTAACCACTTCCACTGCTCAAAGGTGCTTTCATCTGATTTCCTTGATTTTTTGTCGAGTTGTTGTTATATACTAGTTTCAAATTATGCCAAGCAAGTATAATTTGATTTTAAGATGAGGTCATCTAACACAAAGGACAAACTATGGAGTGCAATACATTGAAAATGTCGATTTTGGTTTCGCCAAGTGTAGCTAATTTTAGTGGAGTGATGCACGGAGGTGAGTTGCTCAAAACACTCGATCATGTTGCGTATGCTTGTGCTACCAAATATTGCGGGTATGGCGTTGTGACAATAAGCGTGGATCAAGTGATTTTCAAA
This sequence comes from Helicobacter enhydrae, assembly GCF_001693335.1. Taxonomy (NCBI): domain Bacteria; kingdom Pseudomonadati; phylum Campylobacterota; class Epsilonproteobacteria; order Campylobacterales; family Helicobacteraceae; genus Helicobacter; species Helicobacter enhydrae. The sequence continues at coordinate 29,903 of NZ_CP016503.1, forward strand.
AGCCCCATTCCTATTGGCTCATTGCTCAATTTTTATGCTTCAGTCAATTATGTGGGCAAGAGTAGTTGTGAAGTTGGGATTCGCGTCGAGTGCGAGGATTTGAAAAGTCGGGCTGTCAAGCATTGCAGTAGTGCTTATTTTACAATGGTTGCATTGGGTGCCAATAGACAAAAAGTCGCGATGCCTCCTTTTGTCCCACAAAGCGATGAGCAGAAGCGTCGTTATGCAGAAGCGATTGATCGACGCGAAAAGCGAAGTATGTTTTATGCGACAAAGCAATAAGTGGGAGCCTCAAAGCTGGAGAAAATTCCCAATCAAACAAGCTCCACAATATCGCAATCTCGAGGAGTTGGAGAGAGTTGAGGGTGAGCTAAGGGGCTATCCTCCTTTGGTGTTTGCCAAAGAGGTGGATTTGCTCAAAGCAAAATTATCAAGAGTGAATGAAGAGAATCTGTTTATCTTGCAGGGTGGGGATTGTGCAGAGAGTTTTACGCGTTTTGGTGGGCAAAGGATACGCGATTTTTATAAGCTTATGTTGCAAATGAGCGTGATTTTGGGCTTTTGTAGTGGAATGGAAATCCTAAAGATTGGCAGAATCGCAGGGCAGTTTGCCAAACCGCGTAGCGAGGAGTTTGAAGAGATCGATGGCAAGATGTTGCCAAGCTTCCGTGGGGATATCATCAATGGGAGTGAGCCTACCGCAGAATCTAGAGTGCATCAGCCCCAAAGAATGCTCCAAGCGTATCATCAGTCTGCTTCCACCCTCAATCTCTTGCGTGCGTTTTGCAATGGTGGAATGGCAGATTTGCATTTGATTCAGCAATACAATCTTGATTTTGTGCGAAGCCACCCTATGGGTGAAAAATACCAAACGCTCACTCAAGAGATCTCCCAATCCCTTGCTTTTATCGAGAGTTGTGGTATCGAGGCTAAACAAGCCCCCAAGTTAAGCGAGTTTTTCATAAGCCACGAAGCCTTGCTTTTGCCCTATGAAGAGTGTTTGTGTCGCACGGATAGCTTGAGTGGCAGGATTTATGATTGTTCTGCACATTTTTTGTGGATTGGGGAACGCACTTTTGATTCTCAAGCACATCTTGAGTTTATGCGAGGGATTAGCAATCCAAAGGGGATCAAAGTCTCTCCAAGGATGACATCTACGGATTTGCTTAGGTTGCTAGATTGGTTCAATCCTGATAATCAAAAAGGGGAAATCGTGCTAATCGTGCGTATGGGAGAAACCATCAAGCACTCTCTCCCGCCACTGCTTGAAGTGCTTGAAAAAGAGAAGCGTGAAGTGGTGTTGCTCAATGATCCAATGCACGGCAACACGATCAAACAAGGTGGTATCAAAACGCGGTATTTTGCAAGTATTTTGCAAGAGTTGGATCGTTTTTTTGAGATTTGTGCAGATTGTGGTATGAAAGCTGGAGGTATCCATCTTGAAATGACAGCAGAAGAGGTGACAGAGTGTATAGGTGGAATGATTGATGTGGGGAGTTTGAGCAAAAATTATCAAACCACTTGCGATCCACGACTGAATGCCTCTCAATCTCTAGAACTTGCTTTTGGACTCGGAGAGAAAATGAGGAAAAGATTTGGATAAGAGGGTTGTGCTGATTGATCATCATGATTCTTTTACTTACAACATTGTGCATTATCTGCAAGATTTGGGTGCTAGAGTTGAGGTGCTTGAAGCTCAAGAGGGGGTGAGCGAAGATCCTAGATTGTCTGAGGCTTCTCATATCCTCCTCTCCCCCGGTCCCGGTCACCCCAAAGACGCACTAGAGAGCTTGAATATTATCCAAAAGTTTTATAAAGCCAAACCAATTTTGGGAGTGTGTTTGGGACATCAGTGTATCGCTTTGGCTTTTGGTGGCAAAGTAGAGCGTGGAAAAGAGCCAATACACGGCAAAACTTCGAGATTGAGCTTTGTTGCCAACCCATTGTTTCAAGGATTGGAGCAGGGGTTTGGCGTAATGCGTTATCACTCTTTGTGCGTGAGTGTGTTGCCTAGTTCTCTTGAGTGCATTGCTACAAGTGAGGGGGTGATAATGGCACTCAAACATCGTGATTATCCCATCTATGGAGTGCAATTCCACCCTGAGTCGATTTTGTGTGAAAATGGCAAGGCGATATTTGAAAATTTTTTGATTTTGTCACAAACCTAGAAGGCTTTATTAATATGACTCAAGGTTATATTTTGCGGTACACATAAAGACTTCATAATCCAAGTAATGCGTGATTGCGTTTAAGTATTCTTTCTTGTAGAGCAACTTTAAACGAATGTTGTCGGTGTATTTCAAAACTACTTCATTGCCCACAAGATTATCAAGCAAGGCATTTTTGTTTCTAAAGTTAAGTCGTATTACTCTTTTGGCATTTTTATCAAGGGTGAATATTTTAGGAGAATTTGCATCAATGTAAATAAGATTTTGCCAATTGTCAATAGCTTTTAATGCATTAATGTCTTTTTCATAATAGAAATGTATAATATGGCGCCACTCATTTATAACATGTTTAAAGCTTTTTTTGTTTCATAGGGCGTTTGAGTTTTGATAAATTCCATAGTTACCCCCCCCCGCATATATAAAGTTTGGAGTCGTACTTGTTGTATTTAAAATATGGCATTTGTGCCAAAAGTCTTAGAATCTGCTGTGTTTCATTCATCCAATTATGAAAATCTCTTTTTTGTGTTTTGTCACCACCAAAGTTTTCAGGATTACAATAGAGCTGCAATTTCTCACATAATGCTTGTTTTTGAGATTCACTTAATTCTCTATAATCTCTAATCAATAAAACTATATCTCTACGACTATAACTTCTAGATTCTAAAACTTGATGCAAAAAAGTTGCAAAAAATAAGATTTCATAGATTGTTAAATAACCACTTCCTAGCTCTTGAATCATATGAAATATCTCTTCATCAAAACCCCGCATGAGATTTTTTAAGGCTATTATGAAAAGTAAATCTTGTTGTTGAATATCCTCACTCTGCAGAAACTCTCTGCCAAAAGGGGTAAGAGCGATGTATTTTATCACCACACCCTTATTATCAACAAAGGGTTCAAGCATTGTGCAGTTGTCATCAAATCTATCTATAAGCCCCATTCTATGTAAATCTACAAAAATATTTTTACGCAAAGAATCTTGTGTGCATCGCCCTAATTCTGCATTAATATTTATGGTGAGCTGTGCATATTCTTCTTCTCCATCTCTATTCGATGGGCGTTTGCTTGAGTCAGTTGTGCGAATTTGCAATAGTTCTGTTCCACAAATTGCATCAATCTTTTGCAAGATTATTAAAATAACTTCTTTCGTGTAGCGATTGTGTTGCGAAATTTGTAAACCCCTATAATTATCGTTTTGCATTCTTTTTACCAAAAATTTAATACATTCTCTACTAGCATCTATATTTAAAATCTCTTCTAAAAGACTTTGCATATTCACTCCTTTATTGCTAAGCTAGAATCTATAGATTCCTTATTTAATTCACAGCCGATAAAACTTCGCTCCAAATCTCTTGCCACAAGACTTGTCATTCCACTTCCACTAAACAAATCCAGCACCAAATCCCCTTTCTTAGAACTTGCTTTAATTATTCTTTCTATCATTTCTCTTGGCTTTATTGTTGGGTGATGAAGCTTTTGTGTTTTGCCATTCTTTTTTTGTTTATGTCTTTGACTGGCTATCTCCCAAACATCAGGGCAGAGCTTACCATTTGGATTTGGGAACCACCTTTTGCCATTTTTCAAGATTCCATTTTTGACCGCATGTGCTATGCGACTTGTTGATACATAAGGCAGCCGCACCGATTCGCAATCAAAATAATAATGCTTAGAATCTATTGTATAAAACAAAATGCTTTCTTGATTATTTACAAATCGTTTTTTTGTGTAGCTTAAACCATCTTTTTTATACCAAGTGATAAAATTTTGAAACACTGCCTTTTCTTGCAAGTAATGCACAAATAATGCACAATGATAAGGAGTATTAAAAATATAAAAACTCCCACTTTTTTTCATTTTTAACAATAATAAATCCATCCATTTATAACTAAACTCTAAAAATTCTTTTTGACTTTGAAAATTATCCCATGTATCAACTTTAAGATTATAGGGAGGATCAATAATGGCTAAATCAATGCTTTTATGATCTAAGGATTCCAAAAAGCTAAAAACATCTTGTATATATATTGTATTTAGTTGCATCAAAGATTAAAGCCTTTGAAAATATGTTTCTTTAAAAGTATCATAAGGCAATAAATTTGACACCAAACAGCAATATGCTTGTTTTGGGAATCTATCATTAAAAGCTAGCATATCTATAGTGGCATATCCAGCTATTAGCAAAAAATATCCGTCATTATTTTTTAATACAAAAGTTTGCATATAAATATCGGCTTTATGATTATTAAATTGTTCTGCATCAACCAATAAATTAAGACTATAAGCCCTCTCTTCTGTTGATATACTTTCTGTGCCATAACATTTAATATCTATATTTATGTTATGAAACAACTCTCTAGGATAAACACGATTATTACAAGCAAGCTTGATAATCTTACAAAAATCAAATCCCCCATCATATGAGCCTATTTTCAAGTTATATTGAAAGCATTGGTTGATCATATTATCTGATGCTAAATTATGCAAGTATTGCGTTAAATCTCTAAAAATCAACATTTCTGCTAGGATTCCAATAGCAATATTTCCATTTGCAAGATCTAATTTATTTTCATTGCAAAATAAATCATTATTCATTTGCTGCATCAATGAGCTTGGCTCATTGTAATCATATCCTCCTCTCTTAAACTCATAAAAACTTCTTAATCTAGCCAAATAATTAGCCACGATAAATACCTCTTTGTCAATAGGGATACAATAAAAGTGATTCATAATCTATTCCTTTAATAAAATATTCAATTTTTCACATATTATAGCTTTATAATGCTCATAAATCTCATAACCCACATAATGACGATTTAAAGATTTTGCAACCTTTAATGTTGTCCCACTTCCTGCAAATGGATCTAGCACAATGTCTCCAACAAAAGAATACAATTTAATCAAACGATAGGGTATTTCCTCTGGCATGATTGCTGCATGCTTCCCAAAAGCAATATCACTTTTGTTTGGTATGGGTATATCCCAAATTTGTTTTGTATATTCAACCCATTCTTTTTGTGTGAGTTTGCTTTGGGCTTTTATCTCTTTAGAAACTTTTTTAGGCTTGCCATCTTTGACAAAAATACTGATAAATTCACTTGTATTTTGTGCATAAAAATTAGGTGGATAGGGGTAGCTACCAAACATTAATTTTTTTGTAGTGTTTGTGCGATTCCAAATATACAAATCCAACAAAAATAACGAGGTAGATTCCAAAATACTATGTTGTATATCACTTTGTAAATCAAAAATATGGCGATTATAATGCGTGTTTAAATCTTTTTTAAACATTGGCATTAATGGCACATTGATACAAAGCTTGCCATTTGGTTTCAACACCCTATCACACTCACGCCATACCTTCAAAAGTTCATTTATAAATGTTTTGTAATCATTGATTGCACCTAAATCTAAACTATCCAATTCTGAATGCACAATATTTTGTTTTCCATCTTTTTCGTAATCTTTGATATTGAAATAAGGTGGACTTGTTACAATGAGATCTATACTAGAATCTGATAATTCCAACATATTTGTGCTTGATGAAAAGAAAACTATTCCCGATGAATCATTTAGGTTTGATGCCTTGTTAGCTGAGCTTAACAAATGGTTTTCTCCTTTGTTTTTGGTCATTTTGAAATCTTATTTTCCCTTGCAAAACAGCTTTTGTCTCATTGGAGTATCACTCCTTGTTTGTCAAAAACCAATTAATCTTTTTTTAAACATTATTCTTCAATTGGGGTAGCCCAAGAATATCGTTCTTGTCCATTTTATATGGTTTTACAGAGAGTTGCTTAGTTGTCTTTTTGTATTGTATCTAAACTTGCATTTATTCAGATTTGCTAAATACATGCAGGAGTTTTTGTTTTGTATGTTTTGTTTGATTATAGACATTTCCATTGCAAAGGTTGTTGGCTACAAGGAAACAAATTGAAAATAATAATCATAATATTAGGGTCGGTGCTAATTACAATGCTCCTCTCTTTGAGTGTTTGGATACTCTGATGGTTGGTAACGGCGATTGCAAAATTTCTAGCCACATTGAGTGCATCTGTCTTGAGTAGATGGATGTTGATAGTGATAGCAATCGCAGGATTGATTTTTTGGATTAGCTAACCCCCCCCCTTTTTTTTACCCCTTTATTTGATTTTGGGTGGCAAGTCTTTGAATAGTTCTTGGATTTTTTTGCTTTGCTTTTGTCCAACATAGAAATAAAACTCTACACGATTGTTTTGCTCAATGCTTTTTTGCGAGTCTTGTGTGTTGAGTGGTTGGAATTGCCCAAAGGAAGAGAAAAATATCCTATGCGGTGCGATCCCATCGGCAATTAATGTGTTCATGACATTGAGAGCTCTTGCCGCGGCAAGCTCGTAGTCGGTTTTGTATTTTGTGTTTTTGATGTTGGGATTTTGCGCATATCCACGAATATCGATTTTGACATTTGTGGGGAGCTTTTTGACAATCTCTGCAACTCTTTTGAGGAATAGGCGGGAATCTTGATCTTGCAAGACATCAGATTGGGGATCAAAGAAAAGTTTGGTAGGCATTTTCAATACCACACCTTCATCGATTTGCTCCAAAACCCCACCTTGACGGACGATTTCTGCGATTGATTCGTTGATTTGTTGTTGCTGATGATTTTCTTTGAGCGAAGATGATTCTTCCCCATTGGTGATGTCTTTGACTTCTCCGGGATTGGGTGGGATGGGCAACACGGGTTGTGTTTGCTCGGGTTTGGGAGCATAGTCAAAGATTTTGACAAACTCTGTTTTGAGTGCCTTGACTTTTTCAGTGTTGGCAGCAGAAATCGCATAAAGAGCGATAAAAAGTGCAAGAAGCAAAGACAAAAAGTCCGCATAGGGAACAGCCCATTTCTCTCCAGCAGGACATTCAGGACATTTTTTCTTTTTGCTCATTGTTGCACCTTAGTTGAATTGTGAAACTTTTGGCTGACTAGGATCCAAAAATCCAAAGAGCTTCGCTTCCAAATTGCGTGGATTGTCTCCATTGGCAATCCCCACCACACCTTCTAGAATCATCGTTTTTTCTTTCACTAGATCTTTGCTTTTGGCAATCATTTTGTTGCCCCAAGGACCAAAAATCGCATAAGCCCCCATAATCCCTGTCACAGTCGCAGTAAAGGCTCCCGCAATACCTGCAGCCATTTTTGCAGGATTATCAAGCAGTTGGAGTGCGAGCATCAGACCCATCACCGCACCGACTAGCCCAAACACAGGGCAAGACTCCCCTGCCAAAATCCAATAATGCCCAGCTCCGTGATAGTATTCTTCGATTTGTTCGATTTGGACTTCCATATCTTCTTTTACCGAGTGTGCGTCGCGTCCGTCAATAATCATTGAGAGAGCCTCTCTCATGAAATCATCTTCGAGTTGTGCGACTCTTGATTCTAGTCCCAACACCCCATCTTTTCTAGCGATAGAGGAAAATTCTACGAGAAGTTGAATCTTTTTGGGAATATCTACAGGAGAACTCAAAAAAACGGTTTTGATTTCTTTGAAAGCCGCTTTGATGTATTTGGAGTTTGTCCCAGTCATCGCAGAAAACATCGCGGTAGGTATCACAATCAAAACCGAACTCAAGTGGATGATGTGCAGAGGGTTACCTCCCTCCAAAACATCTCCTACGGAGATACTCACCACCGCCAAAACCATACCTAAAATCGTCGATAAATCCATTGCACGCTCTCTTTTGTAAAATTGACTTTAATTATATTAAACCTTTTTAAGATTTGGGCATTCCTTGTGGGTTTTTACCCCAAATTCAATCAAGCAAAGCAAAAGTGATTCCATTTTTGAACTCCAATCAGTGAGTCTTGGCTTTGGGGGTGCAATGCTAGATTGATAGGTGTGTCAGTGGCAGGTGATTTCAACCAGTTCCTTTTTTGCCTTGCTGCCACAAACGGGGCATTTGGGGTTTTTGGCAATTTGGATTTTTCGGAAACTCATAGAAGTGATCTCGACATTGAGCAAAGCATCGCTTAGCGGAGTGCCAACTTGAGTGAAATATTTGATTGCTTCGGTGGCTTGTATCATTCCTAGCATCGCAGGAAGTGTGCCAAAAAGTCCGGGCTTGTAGAGTGAGGCATCGCTTGGTGGCGATGGGAACACACAGGCAAGACAGGCGTGATCGGGGAGATAAGTCATCGCTTGTCCCATATGACGCACGATACCAGCGTGAGTGTAGGGCTTTTGAGCCAAAACACAGGCTTGATTGAGTAGGAATTTACTTGCAAAATTGTCACTTCCATCGATGATGAAATCATAGTCAGCTATCAGCTCCAAAGCATTATCTTTATTGAATCGTGTTTGATAGGTTTGCACTTCTACATCAGGATTGATCCCCCAAATCGCCTCTTTGGCACATAGAACCTTGCTCAAACCGATTTGTTGTGTTTTGTAGGTGATTTGTCGGTGTAGATTGCTCACATCGATTGTGTCATCATCGACTAAACCGATTTTACCTATTCCTGCACCTGCGAGATATAGGGCATTTGGGCTTCCCAACGCCCCACAACCTATGAGCAGCACTCTAGCTTGTTTGAGCTTCATCTGTCCTTCTTCGCCGACTTCTTCAAGCATCAGGTGGCGTGAGTAGCGTTGTTTTTCGTCCAAAGTTAGCATTTTCTCTCCTTGTGTGCTATAAGCGTTCAAGCCAAATGTGTAGATGGCGTTGTTCATCAAAAACGCTTGTGTTTTCTCCATGTCCGGGATAGATAGGCAAATCTTGCGCGAGTTGGGCGAAGCGTTGGAGCGATGATTTCATTTTGGAGGGGTCAGAGTAGGCAAAATCACTCCGTCCAATCGAACGATAAAAAATAAAATCCCCACTGAAAATATGCCCCTCTATCTCGATCATACAACAACCGGGCGTGTGTCCGGGATAATGGCTAAAGGTGATTTGATGATTTGCGATATTGAGGCTTTGGGAGGATTCTTGTGCGTTGATTAGAATGTCAGGGGAGCTTGTGGGCATTCCCAGTCCAAAGCAATCACTTGCAAGTAGAAACGCGTCTTCTTGGTGGCAAATCAAAGGGGTGTTGGGAAAATGGCTTTTCAAAGAAGCATTGCTCCAAATATGATCAAAATGTCCGTGAGTGTTCAAAAACGCTAGAGGATTTTGGCATTCTCCTCGCACCCATTCATCCGCCCCCATTCCTGCATCAACTACAAACTCCCCCTCTTCAAATTTCACAATGTAGCAATTTGTCTGATATTCTCCAAATGGATGTTTTAAGATTTGCATTGAGTTCCTTATTTGATTTTCATTATAATAATCAAATCATTATTAAATATCAATTTAAATCTAAGGATTCAAAATGCAAGAACAATGGTTGAAACTCAAGGGAGATTCTCATCAATATTTGAGTGATATTTATGCTAGGAATGATGTGGCTTTTGAGAGCGGAAAGGGGGCAGTCCTCTATGATGTGGAGGGTAGGGATTATATTGACTTTGGGAGTGGGATAGGGGTCAATTCTCTTGGATATGGCAATGAGGGGTTTGCACAAGCCCTCCTGCAACAAGCCCAAAAAATCATGCATTCTTCCAATTTGTTTCATATCCCTTTGCAGGTCGAACTTGCCAAAATGCTTCAAGAATATAGTGGCTACAAGATGAAAAGCTTTTTTGTCAATTCAGGGGCAGAGGCAAACGAGGGGGCAATCAAACTAGCAAGAAAATATGGCGAAACGCGATTTGCCAAAAAACGATACAAAATCATCACCCTTGCTTCAAGTTTCCACGGAAGGACACTTGCCACGCTCAAAGCCACGGGGCAAGAGCATTTCCATCGTTTTTTTGCTCCATTTCCTGATGGCTTTGTCATCGCACAAGATCTTGCTGATATTGAGCAAAAACTTGATGATGAAACTTGTGCTGTGATGATTGAGCTAGTACAAGGTGAGGGAGGTGTGAGGGCGTTCCCAAAAGAAGAGATCCAACGCTTGAGTGCAAATCTCAGAGATAGGGGTATCTTGCTGATGATTGATGAAGTCCAAAGTGGGATTTATCGCAGTGGGGAGTGTTTGGCAAGTCAAGTCTATGGGATTGAGCCTGATGTCATTGCCCTTGCCAAAGGTTTGGGTGGAGGGGTGCCGATTGGTGCGGTGATGTGCAGTCAAGATATTTTTGAGCAGGGGGATCATGGAAGCACTTTTGGAGGGAATTTTTTGAGTATGCGTGCGGGGTTGTTTGTGATGGATACTTTGCATAAAGAAAAAGAGAGCGGAAGGCTTGATGAGAGGATTGAGAAGTTTCATCTTGAGCTAGAGGCATTGTGTTTGGAATATTCACAGATTTTTGTCAAAAAGCGTGGGCTTGGATTGATGCTTGGGCTTGAAGTCCGAAACGAGCAACAACACAAAGAGATTTTGCAATTGGCTTTGCAAAATCAAGTCGTGATTTTGCGTTCGGGGAACAATGTCTTGCGTTTCTTGCCTCCGTTGCTCATCAATCAAGATGAGATCGATGAGGGCTTTAGGCGTTTGAGAAAGGGATTGAGCAATGGGAATCTTTGAAGCGATTGTTTTGGGGATCGTTGAGGGGGTCACAGAGTTTTTGCCTGTCTCTTCTACGGGGCATATGATTTTGGCAGCCAAACTTATGGGACTCACGCAAGATGATTCGTTTCTCAAAACCTTTGAGATTTGTATCCAGTTGGGTTCGATTTTGGCGGTGGTGTTTTTGTTTCTCAAACGCCTTACGCAGAGTTGGGGGATTTGGGTGAAAATCATCATAGGATTTATCCCCACAGGGGTGTTGGGGCTTGTGCTGTATCCTTATATCAAAACACTCTTTGATCCTTCTGTCGTGGCGTATATGCTGATCATTGGAGGCTTTGTTTTTATTGCGATTGAATGGCGTAATCGCAACAAAACCTATCCAGTCACAAGGCTTGAGGAGATCGACTACAAAAGGGCGTTTTGGATCGGCTTGTCTCAATCATTGGCGATGATCCCGGGCACTTCAAGGAGTGGGGCTACGATCGTGGGCGGACTGCTTCTAGGGCTAGATCGCAAATGTGCTGCGGAGTTTAGCTTCCTTTTGGCGATCCCTACTATGGTTTCAGCCACTTGCTACACTCTATACAAAAACCACCAAATCCTCTCAAGCGATCATCTCTCTATCCTTTTGCTTGGGTTTGCTGTGGCGTTTTTCGTGGCTTTGATGGTGATGAAAGTCTTTTTGCGTTTTGTTTCAAGTGCGGGGTATGTGTGGTTTGGAATCTACCGCATTGCGATTGGGCTAGTGTTTTTGTTGTGGATTTTGTAGGGGTTGGAGTAGATTGGCTTCATAGAGAAAAACAGAGGGCTCATATTCGATTTGTTTGAGTGCGTCTTGGCGTGCGTAGCTTAGGTAGAGGTATTCTTTGGCACGCGTGACTGCGACATAAAACAAACGCCTCTCTTCTTCCAAACTCCCCCCCTTGCTCATTAGTTTGCGATTGGGAAATCTCCCATCCATCAAATCAATGATATAGACTTGTTTGAACTCCAGCCCCTTACTTGCGTGGATACTCAAGAGATTGACCCCATCTCCCTCACTGCTCTCGCTTCCACCCAAAATCATCGCATTCAAAAAACGCCCAAGCTCCTCATAGTGTGAGCTAAGGTTGGACAATAGCAACACCTTGCGTTCAATCCTCTCTAGTGCCTCGTTGAATCGCGTTTGATCCAAACTCCCATCTTTGTTTTTGGCTCTCTGTGTGGCTAACTCTTTGCTGATTTGTTTGAAAAATGCAGAATTTTTGATCATCAAAATTAAGTTTTTTGGGTTTTTGATTGCGTGGGCTTCTTGTGCTAGGACAAAAAAGAGATTGACAAACTCCGCTCCCTCGCTAGTGATTTTGGGTGAGGCAAAAAGTGGGTGGGAGGCAAAAAGTGGGTGGATGATGTGATTGAATCGACTTTGATTCTCAAGCATAAACATATCATCAAATAGCCCCATTTGGCTTGATTGTGTGCGTTTGGGGTAGGGCTCGATTTGGGTGTTGGGTCGGAACAATCCACGCAAAGCATTGCCTTCACCCACACGGATCAGGGCTTCATACAAATCTTTGGCAGTTGAGCTGCCAATCCCTTTGCCATAGCTCAAGATATGGATATAAGCCATCATATCGCGTGGGTTGTAAAAGCAAGAGCACAAATCCAGCAAAAACGCAATTTCTTTGCTTTCAAAAAAGCTATTGCCCCCCTTGCGTTTGGAGCCTATCCCCAGCTCACGCAAACTTGCCTCAATCCCATCGGCACTTGAGTTGTTGCGGAAAATCACGGCGACTTCTCTGAGATCAACGCCACTAGAGGCGATTTTTCTAGCAATGCCTTGATATTGGAGGAATAGCTCATCATAGATCAGAAGTTGTGGCGTGTGTGGGCTTCCCTCTTTGATGACTTCCAAACTTTTGGGATAGATTCTCTCGTTTTTGCCGATGACTCGGTTTGCCAACTCTAGAATCGGTTTGGTGGAGCGGTAGTTTTTGCTTAGGGTGAAAACTTGAGCATCAGGGTATTGCTCTGTGAAATTTGCGATGATAGAAATATCTGCCCCATTGAAAGCATAAATGCTCTGATCATAATCCCCCACACAAAAAAGGCTCGGTGGATTGATAGCTCTAAGGATACTTTCTTGCAAGGGGTTTGTGTCTTGGTATTCGTCGCACAAAATCTCTTGGAATGGGCATTCTCCCTCGCTCATCGCGTCTCTATACAACAAAAGCAAATCGTTGAAATCCACATAGCCATAGTCTTTTTTGAGTGCATTGAACTCATCGAATATCCCCTCATAGATTTCTACAAAAATCAAGTGCTGTGGGGATTTGCTCTCCAAATACTCTGGGAAGCTTATACCGCAGGTGGAGTTGAGAAAAAGTGCATAAAAATCATAGAGATATTGGGCGGAGTAGGGTGCCACAATGTCTGAATCAAGAAACACGCGTTTTTCGTAGATACTTTTGAACAAAACTTTGAGCTCTCTGCTTTGCTTGAGCATCACTTGGTGCTTCTCTCTCAAATATTTATAGGCGATAGCGTGGAATGTCCCTGCTTGAATCTTGGAAGCGATACTTTGCCCGAAGAACTTTGCCACACGCTCAATCATCTCTGCACTTGCTTTGTTTGTGAAAGTGAGGAGGAGGATTTGCTCAGGTGTGATGTTGTTGTTGAGCAAAAAGGCGATTCTGCCCACGATAGTGGAGGTTTTGCCCGTTCCTGCTGAAGCGATGATGAGATTGTGCCCACTTTTGGCAGTAGCGGCTTCTTTTTGCTGTGTGTTGAGATTGGTTAATGGCATTGAAATTTCCCTAAAAAGATTGGAAAATTTTACTTTGTTAAGCTTTAGATTTTGCTTGTTTTGTGTGTGATTTTGTGTTTTTGCTCATTTTATGCTTGAGTTTTGTCTCATTTGACATTTTTTGTCAGATCAGATTCGACTACAAAGCCGAAAATAAAATGAAATCATCAATCTTTTGGGATTCTTGCCCTGAGGCAAGATCATTGCACCCCTCTTGCATTGAGTTTTTTGTAGTCATCGCACCCATCTTGATATCCCAAATCACAGGCTTTGCCATAAAGCTCTTTTGCTGTTGAAAGATTTTGCCTTACTCCTTCGCCATTTTCATACATATCCCCAAGATGAACGCAACCTACAGCAAATCCACCCTCACAAGCTTTTTCAAAGAGTTGCCTTACTTTTGCAAATTCTCGTTTTACTACTTTACCATCATAATACATTGCTCCGAGACCGAAACAACTCCAAGTATCCCCACCCCCACAAGCTTTTTCATAAAGTTGCACTGCTTTTGTGAAGTCTTGTTTTACTTCCCTGCCTTCAACATATATTGTCCCAAGATCGTTGCAACTCTCCATATTTCCACTTTCACATTCTTTCTCTAAATTTTTTGTATTATTACCGCACCCTACAAAAAGAAATGCATTTAGCAACAAACACAGCATTACAATTTTTTTCATTTTTTGCCTTTCTTGAAAATTTTTTGGTGATTCTAACCAAAAGATGTGGGTGTGTGCAAATTGATTTTTGGGATTCTTTTGGGATTGTGATTTGTATGGAAATGCGTTTGAGGTATGAGTGGAATGAAACTTGCTTGATTTTGCAAAAGTTTCAGATGAAGGATTACGATAATGATTGGCAATGCTTTGCAACTCACTCCACCAAGCAAAAAAGGTGCGAAAAAAACTTCCAAGATTTTCACACAGGTGACCCCCAAGGGCAAAAAGAAGCCCCACAACCACCAAAACGGCACAGAGAGCCTGTCTTTTGCCTCAATGCTAGAGCATAAAAACACACAGAGGACGCAACACCACTCCAATCCCAAAAAAGACAAAGCCCCCTCCGTGCGTGTCACTAGAAGTTTGCCCCAAACTCATCTCACCCAAACCAAACTCCAAGAAAACCCTAACTCCAAAACAGCCAAACGCACCAATGTCGCTAGATTCAAAGAGCAGACACCGACACATTTTAATCTAGAAGGGGCTTTGAAAATCCAAAAAACGCGAGATATGAAAACCTTGCGTGATGTAGAGAAAATCGCACAAACCCACAATCTCAATCTCCAAAAGCTCCAGCTCACCCAAGAAAAACCTCAAGCGTCCTCAATGCGTGGGCGTAAAATGCATTTTGACAAACCTACATCCAGTGCGATTGCCCTAGAGCCCAAAAAACAAGCCAAAAGCACCACCACACAAAGAAGCGAAATATTGCACCCCACCAAGACACACAAAAATCACCATACCAAACACACCGCTCAAGGACCACAGGCTAACGCAGCGGTGATGACTGCTCCGACTGCCCCTATCGCACAAAATGCCCCGATCTTGCCACTTGAGCAGAGAGAGATCACACAATCCCACCCTATGATGAAAAACGAAGAGGTGAAGCTTGGTGATTTGCTCAAGCAAGATTTCAAATCCGAAATGACCGAAGACAAAAAAGAATCAAAAACTCAAGATCCTCTGCCCACAGAAATCAAAAAAGAAACACAATTCAAAGTCGCTCAAAGCAGAGAGACACTCACGCATTTTAGCCAACGCCTCAAAGAAGAGATCGCCAACTACAAGCCCCCATTTACTAAGCTCTCAATCGAGCTAAATCCTCAAGAGTTGGGGAAACTTGAAATCACAATCACCAAAAAAGGCAAAGAGCTACAAGTCAATGTCAATGCCAACAACACAAATGCCCTCCAAGCATTTTTGCAAAACCAAGCAGAGTTCAAAAACACTCTAAGCAGTGTTGGATTCTCAAATGTTGAGCTGAATTTCTCACAAGGAGAGGGTGGCAATAAGCAACAACAACAGCAGAAAGAAAAAGGGAACAAAAATAGCTTAGAGGAATATCAAGAGATCCCATTGGCGACATCGATGGAAATCACAATGGCACAATATGCATAAAAAAGGACTTTTATGACTGCAATATCAAATCAGACAACCCCCACAGCGACACAGGAGCTCAAGCCAACTCCGCAGACTTCCGCTCCACAAGTCGCAAACAAAGAAGAAGAAACCAAAAAGCCCACCAATGCTTTGGCACAGATGACAGGGCAAGATGTCAAAGAAGCAGAAAAAAAGAAGCACCAACGCAATATCAATGAGCTAGATAATGATGCTTTTATGAAGCTATTTTTGGAGCAACTCAAAAACCAAGATCCAACCGCACCGATGGAAACAGACAAAATCATCACCCAAACAGCACAGCTCACGCAAGTGGAGATGATGGAGCAAAACAAAAAAACAATGATAGAAGTGGCTGAAGCGATGAAATCAACCAAGGAAGTCAATAGCGAGCTCAAAAGCTTCCAAGAATCATTCAAAGAAAGTTTGGAAAATCTGACAAAAGGAGTGGAGGGGAACTCTCAAGCAAGTCATTTGATGACACAAATGGCGTCTTTCAATGCTGTGGGTATGATTGGCAAGATCGCAGAAACAGATATTTTTGGTTTGAATTATGATCCTGCGAGTGAGGCGAGGTTTAGCCTTTATTTTGATGATGCGATTGATACAAGCAAAGGCGAGGCACAGATCAGTATTTTTGATGACAAAAACAATCTCATTAATACGATTGATTTGAGTGCTTACAATGGCAAAAAGGGGTATATCGAGTTTGTATGGGATGGCAAAGAACACGGGGGCAAAGAAGCACCCAAAGGAATGTATAACATCAGAGCACAATACAACAAAGATGAAAATGGCAACCCCTATCAGACGAGGCTAGGGAGAGGTGAAGTGCAAAGTGTGATTTTCAAAGATGGGAAGCCTATGCTTAGAATGGGCGATTTGGTGACTCCTATTGAGAGTGCTTTGGAATTTTATGCTAGGGGTGAGAGATGAATCAAGCACTTTTGAGTTCTTATAGCGGGATCAAAACACATCAGTTTGGGATCGATAGCATTTCCAACAATATCGCCAATGTCAATACGACAGGCTATCGAGAATCAGTGCCAGAGTTTGAGACACTCTATGCACCTCCTAGTGCGACTTCAGGAACACCTACGAGCAATGAAGTCAATATGGGAGTCAAAGCAGCTTCCAATGCGATTTCTACAAAAAGCGGTAGCTATCGTTTGAGTGATGGGGAGTTTGATATGGCTTATGAGGGCAAAGGGTGGTTTGTCGTGGGTGAAAACAAAGAGGGGGAGCTAGAAGTCACAGATGGCAAAATGACACAAAAGCAGAAAAACTTTTTTACGCGTGATGGAAGCTTTGGCAAAGACCATTCGGGCTATCTTGTGAATTCTCAAGGGTATTATGTCTATGGAGTGAATCTTGGGAAAATCAAAGATGGGATTTTTATGTCTGAGAGCCAAGAATCCGATCTCCAAAAACTTGCAAGTGGCAAACTCTCTCCGCTGCAAATCCCACAAGACTTGCATTATCGCCCTTTGGAAACAACCAAAGTTGATCTAAGTGTTAATCTCAACAAAACACAAAACCCCGCTAGTGCATTGAAAGCTTTTGGAGTGGATGGCAAGTTTGATTCTGCCAAAGCACTTCAGGCGGATATGGGTGTATTTTTTGCCAATGGCAAGGCGTTTGACCCATCGCTCAACAAAGAGGGGATCATCACTATTACCACCCCACAAGGCGAGAGCAAAACTTACACTTTTGCTTATGGCACAGGAGGAGAGGGTGCCAATGAGTTCAAAACCCTAGAGGAATTGCAAAAGCTCATCAAAGATCAAACAGGTTTGGATTTGAAACTCAATGAAGAAAGCGACAGAGTGTCTCTAGATCTTTCAAATGCCCTCACTCCAGAATCCAAAATCCAGACAAGCGGAACGCTTTTTGAGTTTTTGGGAATGGTGGATTCCAAAGATGGATTTAATGCACTTGTGCAAGTCTATGATCCCAATCAAACCTATGAGCCCAATCAGCTTGTCGCATACCACAATGTGATTTTTAGGAAAATCGATGTGAATGGTTCCAACAATCCCATCATGGATCCAAAAGGTTGGGAGATCGCAGACACAAGCAATGTCCCCAACTACCAAGAGGGCAAAAATTATCAAGCAGGTGATGTGGTACTCAAAGATGGGAATGTCTATGTCAAGGAGGTGGGAGAAGAGAATCAGTTTGCCAAGATTGGCGAGGCAAAAACAATGCAAACCCCAACTTACGACGCTCAATCACAATATGGCACCAATACAGCAGTCAACTATGATGGGAAGCTCTACAAAAGAATCGGTGCTTTGGGCAACTCCAATCCCGCTCAAGATTCTCAAAATTGGCAAGAGATTACTTCAGGGGATATTCGCTCCGTGCCCCTTGAGGTCGCATCATATCAGAGCAATGTGGAAGTGTTTGATACTGACGGCAAGAGGTATCGTTTGGTGAGTGATTTTTATCATACGGGGGGATTTAATCCTCAAGACAAAACAAGCCAAAAGTGGGAAGTGTCTAGCTATATTGCTGATTTTGAGACAGGGACACCTATTGGCAAATCTGTTTCACATACGATTAGTTTTGATGAGGAAAACAAGCCCAATGCTCAAGAAGTGACGCTTGACTTTTTGGGCAAAGAATTGAAATACAATATCGCAGGAACGCCGGAGAGAAAAAGTAGCGATATGATTTATGCTCCATCACAAATCAGTGCGTTCGATCAAAATGGTAGAGCGGAGGGGACTTTGCAAAATGTTGCAATTGATGATAATGGCGTGATTTTTTTGAAATTTAGCAATGGCGTTCAAGAGGCGATGGGGCGTATTGGCGTGATGACTTTTACCAATGATCAAGGGCTAGAAAAAATGGGGGGGAATCTGTTTGGGTTGAGCTCTACTCTTGTTAATGGTGAAGCACAAAATCGCAGTGGGAAGCCGATACTAGGCTGGAATGAAAATGGGAAGTTGCAATTTGGCAAAGTCAAAAGCGGATATTTGGAGACTAGCAATGTCGATGTGGGCAATGCACTCACAGAATTGATTTTGATGCAAAGAGGGTATTCGATGAATGCCAAAACTTTCACAACGGGCGATGAGCTGATCAAAGAGGCGATCAATCTCAAAAAATAATGCTAGGCAAAAAAAGACCTAAAATCAATCATCTACTTGTCTATGGGGGGAGTTTTGATCCTTTGCATTTGGGGCATATCGGGGCAATCAAACTTGCCGCTCGGGCAATACAAGCAGATGTTTTTTTGTTGTTACCTGCGTTTCGCAATCCTTTCAAACAATCCACCACGCACTCTACGCATAGGCGTATCAAATGGCTCAAACGGGCGTTGAAAATGTATATCAAAAACAAGCGTGTCAAGATCTGTATGTTTGAGATTAGACGCAATGCACCCACCCCTACGATTTGGAGTATCCATCATCTCAAAAAAACTTACAAAATTGGCAAGATCAGCTTTTTGCTTGGGGCTGATAATTTGGAGAGTTTGCACACTTGGGATGAGTTTGAGCGTTTGGAT
This sequence comes from Helicobacter enhydrae, assembly GCF_001693335.1. NCBI lineage: Bacteria > Pseudomonadati > Campylobacterota > Epsilonproteobacteria > Campylobacterales > Helicobacteraceae > Helicobacter > Helicobacter enhydrae. The sequence goes on from NZ_CP016503.1 coordinate 49,002, forward strand.
GATTTGGTGGAGTTTGTGTTTTTGAAACGCAAGGGGTTTGATGTGAGGGGACACAAAACATTGGATTTGAGAATTGATGTGAGTTCTACGCAGATTAGAATGGGACAAGCCCAAGAGTTTGTCCCATTCTTTTCTAGGGTTAGCAAAAATAGTGGCTCAAAAGGGCGTTGAGGTGTTGTTGTAGTCGAGGGTTTTGGAGTGTTTGGATTTGTTCTTGTAGCGTGGCTTGATAGCGTTTGAGAGTGTTTTGTGCTTCTTTGAGTCCCAAAAGATTGACATAGCTGTTTTTGTTTTGATCATTTTGGGTGGTTTTGCCTGCTTCCTCTTGAGTTTGGGTGGCGTCGATGACATCATCGCGGATTTGGAAAAACACTCCAAGCAAGATTCCAAAATCCCACAAACACTCTTGTGTCTGTAGATCGAGGTTGGCGATGATCGCTCCCATTTTCAAACTAGAGGCGATGAGTTTGGCGGTTTTGAGTGTGTGGATAGTTTGGAGCTTGTCAAGTTCTAAAGTTTTGTTTTCAAAATAGCAATCAAGTGCCTCACCGACAATCATCTGTGTCGCGTTGAGAGAGAGTGTTTTGGTTAGTTCCACTTTGCTTTGGGCATCAAGAGGGCTGATGCTAATGAGATAAAACGCATAGCTATTGAGAAAATCCCCGCTCAAAATCGCTGTGATCTCTTCGTATTTTGTGTGGAGAGTGGGGTGGGAGCGTCTTAGGGGTGCGTTGTCGATACTAGGCAAATCATCGTGAATGAGTGAAAAAGTATGCAGGATTTCCATAGCAAGGGCTGGGAGATAAGCATTGTGTGTCAAGCTAGGGGCGTAGGAATCAACTACGCTCAAAATCAAAGCAGGTCTGAAGCGTTTGCCCCCATTTTGCACCATTTCCCACACTGCGGTTTGAAAATAAGGGTGGAAGCTTTGAGCTTGTGGCTGATGATGTTGGAGGAATTGCTCAAAATCCGAAAGGATTGTATCGATTTTTGATGTAGTCATTGTTGAGTCCACTGATGAGATTAAGGGTGAATTGAAACCCATTGCGAGAAATTAAAATATCAAGTTTGCCTGTCTGCACGGCTTGAGTGAGCAAAAAGCGTATGCGTTCTTGCACTTGTTGTAGAGTTTTGGTGTTTTCTGTCAAAATCTTGTGTTGATTGATCCACAGAAGCACATCCCCCTCAAGTAGCCCTTGTTGCAATGCATAAAATTCTTGATTGAGAGAGGTGACTTTGAGTTGGGCATCGAGTTGAATCCCTATGCTCTCAAAAAATGTATCAGGAAGCAAAAATCCACCATAACGCCTTCCCACCTCTATAGGAAAAGTCAGTATCTCATTATCTCTTTTGATTTTTACTTTGATTTTGGAATATTGCTTGAGATTGGCAACAAACCACTCAAAATCATAGATATTTGTAAAGGCTTGATCGTTGATTGAGAGAATGATATCGTTTCGCAAAAATGGGACATTGGAGAAAAAAGGATTGACAAACTCTACGCGTAGTGTGTTGATATCGTTTTTGTCGTGATAAAGACGCACACCAATATCTCCATAGTATGGTGTATCTTGCCCCAAAAACCTATCGATATAGCGACTATCAACGAAGCGGTTGCCCTCAATCCCTATGCCATAAATCTGATAGCAAATATTGGAGATGATACCATTTGTTTGCACAGGAGCGGTGAAACGCCCATACTCCAAAAATCCTTTCTGTGCCTCAAGGATAATGCCTCGTTTGACCCCATTTGGACCAATCATTGCCATGTTGAGCTCAAATGCTTTTTGGGTGATAGGCATTAGCATATAGCTTTGTTTGGATTTTTTGTCCCCCTTGATGAGATAAAGTCCGATGAAAGGATCGGCTTTGATGATGTTTGCATTTTTGGGCTTTTGTCTGAAAAATGCAAGAAAGACTTTTTCTTTTTTGTGTTCGACTAGGATCGCCCTTGAATCACCCACAGGGATTGAAGCGTCTTTGTAATATTTCTGGCAAATCGCAAAATCAAAGCCTAGCAGGGGAGCAATACCAAACCCCAATGCCAAAATCAAAGCACGCATTATTGACCAAAAAGATTGAGATTGCCAAGCATACCCATTGCATTTTTTTGTTTGGCATCTTGGACTTGAGCATAGGCTTCATTGATGGCACTGATAAGTAGAATCTGCAAAGAATCTTTGTCTTCAAGCAATGAGGGATCAATCTCAATATCCACCACTTCTCCACCACCATTGACATCCACACGCAATAAACCACCACCGCTTTTGGCAGTGTAGATTGTCTGCTTGTCTTTTTCTTGTGCCTCTTTGGCTTTTTGCTGAAAATCGCCAAGTAGGCTATTGAGCTTCTCCATATCAAACATTTAGATTTCCTCCTTGATGGATAGGATTTTGTTGTGTTCATCGACAAAAACAACGCTTGGTTTGTAGGTTTGGAGTTCTTCTTGACTTAGGAGGGCATAAGCAATAATGATGATTTGATCTCCGATATGCACCTTTCTAGCAGCAGCACCATTGAGGCAAATCTCTCCAGAATCAGCCGTTCCATAAATCACATAGGTTGAGAAGCGTTCTCCATTGTTGATATTGACAATATCGACTTGACTTCCCTCCAAAAGGTTGGCACTTTGAGCCAAAGTTTTGTCAATGGTGATAGAGCCTTGATAGTGGAGGTTAGCATCGGTGACTTTGGCACGATGGATTTTGCTATAAAGCATAGGTAAAAACATTATTTTCCTTTTTGCGAGTGTGATTGTTGGTGTGATTCTAACACAGAGGCAATGATTTCTCTATCATCGAAATAAAATTTTTCTGTGCCTATGATTTGATATGTCTCATCTCCTTTTCCCAACACAAACAAAATCTCATCGCTTTGCAATTCTTGAATGGCTTGTGTGATGCTTGCTTTGCGATCTGGGGAAGTGGAGATGATTTTTTGCGTATCGCCAATGCCATTTTTGATCTCTTGAATGATTGTTTTGGGATTTTCAGAGCGTGGATTATCGCTAGTGATGTAGATTTTTTGAGCATATTTTTCTGCCACAGCTCCCATTTCGGGTCGTTTGCTTTTGTCTCTATCTCCCCCCGCCCCAAAAACAATCACAATTTTTTGGTTTTGAAAGCTTTTGAGAATCTGCTCCATTCCATCGTGTGTGTGTGCGAAATCCACAATAATGAGCGGGGAAGTGGAGATGACTTCCATACGCCCACTCACGCCTTTGAAATCTGCAAGACTTGCTGTGATCTCTGCTAGTGTGTGGCGAGTGCTACAGATGAGAGTGCCAATCGCACACAATAGATTGTATAGATTGTGCTCTCCAACTATCGGGCATTCAAGAGTGGCGTGCTCTCCTTGGTAGGTTAGCTCTGCTTGGATGTGTGAGGAGCAAACCCAAGAGCTGGGGTAGAGATGACTTGCAGAAGACAAGCCATACCACAATGAGGGCTCAAAAGTCACGCAAGTGTCATCTTTGTTTGCGATTTCTAAACATTGACTATCGAAGAATCTGTTTTTGGTCTCCCTGTATTCTGCTAGGCTTTGATGAAAATCTAGATGATCGCTTGTGATATTTGTCAATGCTTTGGCATAAAAACTCAAACCCGCAATTCTTTCTTGAGTGATTGCGTGTGATGAAACTTCCATTATCACAAAATCACAATCGTGGGCTTGGTGCAAAATCATATAGAGTTCCAAAAGCGTTGGAGTGGTCAAGCCTTTGGGGAGTATCTGCTGATTTTGGACAAAAAATCCACGCGTTCCGAGTAGTCCGACTTTGTAGCCCAATGCCATTAGCGAATGGGCGATGATGGCTGAAGTCGTTGTTTTGCCATTTGTCCCTGTGATCGCAATGAGTTTGGGCTGAATCGCAAGGATTTGTGTAAGTTCTGAACCCAAAATATATGGGAGATGTGAAACTTCATCGAAGTATTTTTGATTGAGTTTGGTTTTGACAAAAAGGGCTTTGGGATCGTGCAGGGCGGTTTGAGTGTTGTCCGTGAGGTGCGTGTAATCTCGCCCCTTGTATGAAAAATCGATTCTAGCGTCCATCGGTTTTGGTGAGTGCCTTTTGGAAAATTTTTTGCATTGCGTTGTCTGATTCGAATGTGTTGTGCATATTTTCTAGATAATCAAGTGCTAGATTGGCATAACCATAGTCAATCAAAAGATCAAGAAAAGCATAAATATCTGTGCGATCTGCAAAGATGATTTTGGTGCTAAAAATCAAATCTTCAAACGCTTCTTTGAAGTTGCTTTTGGTTTGGATGAATGCTTGGAAATCCTCAAAAGAAATACCCTCAAGCCCTTCAATCTTGTCTTGATTGAGTGCAAAAACCGCATCAGAAATCGCATTGTCTTTTTCATCCCCAGATTGGATAATTTTCAAAATTCGTTCTTGTGCTTGTGTCATTGGCAAATCCTCAAGAAGCGTGAAGTAATAATCTGCAAGTGCGATGGCATAGTCAGGATTGAGAAATGCAAGATCACAAAGGATGGCTCCCATTTTTGCTTCATTATTGTTGGGAGATTTGTAGAGCTGTAGGGTGAAAAGCCTGAGTGCTTTGTGTATCTCGCGATGAAAAAGTGCATAAAAAGCCTTGCGATTGTTCCCTCTGCGTTTTAGTTTGCGTATCATTTAGCCCTCTTGTATCACTTCAATATCTGGATGAATATCCATACGCAATTGATGTTGAATCCTGTTTTTGAGGGTGTTGGTGCTACTAGGACAGCCCTTGCACGCACCTTGCAATTCTACATAAACCCTACCATTTTGGATCCTTAGCACTTTAATGTCGCCACCATCTTTGAGGAGATAGGGGCGGACTTTTTGTATCGAATCATTCACCGGAGCTTGAAGCTCTTCATCGCTAAAAATCATAGACATTCCTTCAATCAAATTTTGTGAAAATCACACAGCACGACAAATTCTTGATGGAATTTATAGTTTTAGGATAATATCATAGTTATCACACAAAAGTGTAATGCGTTCCATATCGGTTGCAAAGCGGTTTGTGTGGTTACCAACATCATAAAGGAGTCTTAAAGATGAATATGAAGGATTATGGTCGTTTTGACAAAGCGACTAAAAGTATCCAAAAAGATAGTCTAAAAGCGGGGATTGTGCTGATTTTTGTTGTTTTGATTGCTTTGTTTGTATCGACTTTGCAAAATATCACCAATCCCACAATGTTGATTTTTGCCACCATAGTTGGAGCCTATATGGCAATCAATATTGGTGCTAATGATGTCGCCAACAATGTGGGTCCTGCCGTTGGCTCAAAAGCTATTAGTCTGTTTGGGGCGATTCTTATCGCTGCATTGTGTGAGGCAGGTGGAGCGATTATCGCAGGGGGTGATGTGGTGGATACGATCAAATCCGGTATCATTGATAGAAACTTGATTGGAGATCCGCATACTTTTTTGATTTTGATGTTTTCTGCTTTGCTTTCTGGAGCGATTTGGCTCAATCTCGCTACTTTTGCGGGTGCACCAGTTTCTACGACGCATTCTCTTGTCGGCGGTATCGTCGGTGCAGGAATTATGGCGAGTGGTTTTGAGATCGTTAGATGGATGGTGCTCAAAGATATTGTTTTTAGTTGGTTTGTTTCACCTGTGCTTGGTGGAGTGATCGCTGTTATATTCCTCTCATTCATCAAAAGAACGATCATTTACACACAAGATCGCAAAAAATCTGCAAGGAGGATCATCCCTTGTTTGATTTCTTTGATGATTTTTGCTTTTTCTCTCTACCTTATTACAAAAGGATTGAAAAAGATTATGCCTTTGAGTTTTGGAGTGGCTTGTCTTGGAAGTGCCATTATTGCTTCTGTAAGCTTTGTTTTCCTCTATCCTTTGATTGCCAAACAAACATCAAAGATGGGAAATGACAAAGAAGAGCTCAATGAACTTTTTACGATCCCTCTTGTTTTTTCTGCGGGATTGTTGAGCTTTGCACACGGGGCAAATGATGTGGCAAATGCCATCGGACCACTTGCCGCGATCAATCAAATTTTGACAGAGGGAATGAGTGTCGGTGCCAAGAGTGCCGTGCCGTTTTGGATAATGCTTGTCGGAGCGTTGGGGATCGCTTTGGGATTGTTGCTCTATGGACCCAAACTCATCAAAACCGTGGGGAGCGAGATCACGGATTTGGACAAGAAGCGTGCCTTTTGTGTGGCGATGAGTGCAGCAATCACCGTGCTTATCGCCTCGCAGTTGGGTTTGCCTGTGAGTTCTACTCATATTGCTATTGGTGCAATCTTTGGGGTTGGGTTTTTTAGAGAGTATTTGACAAAACAAGAGCTGAGGGTGCAAGAGTTGATTTTGCAATCTAGAAGTGGTGCTGATGAAAAAGAGGTGGAAGCTTTTTTGAGGAAATACAATGAATCTAGTATGAGGAGAAAAGCAAAAATGCTCAAGGCTCTCAAAAGAAAAGAAAACAATCTTTTGAACAAAAAAGAAGCCAAACAGCTCAAAAAAGCCTACAAACAAGAGCTAGTGAAGCGTAGTGCATTGAACAAAATTGTCGCCTCTTGGTTGATCACGGTGCCTTGCTCGGCTTTGCTCGGTGCAGGAATCTATTGTTTGCTTGCGTGGTTGGGAATCTGAAGTTTTATTTTGGTAATATTCCACGATATTTTCAAGTTTAAGGAGCTTTATTGGATCCATATCACTCGGTTCTAATGATTTTTTTGGCTTTTGTCTTTGTGTTTTTAAATGGTTTTTTTGTTTTATCTGAATTCGCGATCGTCAAGGTGCGTCGCTCCAAACTTGAGGAGCTTGTCAAAAATGGCAACTCCAGTGCAAAACTTGCATTGGATATTTCAAGCTCTCTTGATAGTTATTTGAGTGCGACACAGCTTGGTATCACCTTGGCATCATTGGCTTTGGGGTGGATTGGGGAGCCTGCGATCGCTCAACTTCTTGGAATCTCTCTTGAGACTTTGTTTGGTGTGGATAATCCGACACTGATACATACGATTAGCTTCATTGTTGCTTTCACGCTGATTACGCTTCTTCATGTTGTTTTGGGTGAGCTTGTGCCAAAATCCATCGCGATTGCCAAAGCCGAAAAAGTTGTTTTGATCATCGCGCGCCCGTTGCATTATTTTTGGATGACTTTTTATCCTTTTATCCGAGGGTTTGAGGTTTTGTCAGGATTTTTTCTATCTATGATACATATCAATCCCGCGACAGAGCATGAAGTGGTGCATTCTGATGAAGAGTTGAAAATCATCGTGGGGGAGAGTTTGCGTGGTGGCTTTATTGATTCTGTAGAGGGGGAGATTATCAAAAATGCTGTGGATTTTTCAGACACTGTGGCAAAAGAGATCATGACTCCTAGACGCGATATGGTGTGTCTAGATGCTGATGTGAGCTATGAGGAAAATTTCCAGCTGATTATGGAGACGAAATACACGCGTTATCCTTATTGCAAGGAGAGCAAAGATAATATTTTGGGAATGATACACATCCGTGATTTGTTGCAAAATATCAATGAGGAGAAAAAGGATTTTTCAAATCTCGTGCGTGAGCTGATCATCGTTCCTGAAAATGCCTCCATCTCTGATATTTTGAAAAAAATGAACAAAGAGCAGATCCATACGGCATTGGTTGTAGATGAGTATGGCGGGACTGCAGGACTTCTGACAATGGAGGATATTATCGAGGAGATTGTGGGGGATATTTCTGATGAGCACGATAGCAAGAGTGAAAATGAGATTTTGCCCATCGATGCGGATAATTTCCAAGTGAGCGGAATGCTGGATTTGGAAAGTGTCGAGGATGCTTTGGGGATTTGTTTTGATGAAGAGCACGAGCAGGTCACAATCGGCGGATATGTGTTCAATTTGCTTGGGCGTTTGCCTGTGGTTGGGGATTGCATACAGGACAAAGAATGCGAGTTTGAGGTATTGGCGATGGATGGAGCACGGATCAAAGAACTCAAAATCAAAAAACTTGTGGTAGAAGAAGTCGAGTCAGAATCAAAGTGACTCTCCAAATGATTGCAAAATGAAAAGATTTGTTTTTTCTTTGTATAATCCACCATTCAACTTTAACTTTAGGAGTGTCAAATGTTTGAATTGAGAAAATTACCTTTTGAAAAAGAGGCGATCGCAAGTTTCATCAGTGCGGAAACTTTGGAGTTTCATTATGGAAAACATCATCAAACTTATATCAACAATCTCAACAAGCTCGTTGAGGGCAGTCAATTTGATGGAATGAATTTGGTGGATATTATTTTGAAATCAGAGGGCGGTATGTTCAACAATGCAGCTCAAGTGTTCAATCACGATTTTTATTGGGATTGCATTAGTGCAAATAGTCAGCCATTGAGTGCGGAATTGCAAGAGGCAATCAATGTGAGTTTCGGAGATCTTGAAAACTTCAAATCTCTATTTGTGGACAAAGCGACAACTCTTTTTGCGTCTGGATGGTGCTGGTTGGTTTATGATGTAGAGAGCACGAAGCTTGAAATCGTGCAAACTTCCAATGCACAAACACCAATGAAAGATGGCAAAATCCCCCTTCTTGTTGTCGATGTGTGGGAGCACGCTTATTATATTGATTTCCGCAATGTGCGTCCAAATTATTTGAGCAAGTTTTGGGATTTTATTAACTGGGGATTTGTTTCTGAGAGATTGAATCAAGCTAAGTTGAATGGACTAGATTCAATCAGAAGCTATGTAGATCATCTCTACCGCTAGTCATCAATAAGGGGTAAGGGGGTAATAAAAAAGTAAAACTTTTATCCCCCTTAACAACCCCAAACTCGCTTTTTGTGTGACAACATAACGATAGAGTGCAAGATTTGGGTTTGATTCAACAATCCATTTCCAAAACATCATTTGTTAGTCATTTTTTTGCGACTGGATTCTTTGATTTGAGATTGGCTTTGCCAAAGCACACTTTCTAGTCATTGAAACTTACTTTGCTTTTTTCTATAAGGGGGACAAGGGGGTTTATTGCGAGGCACCCCCCTTATCCCCCTTAAAATCCCCCAAACCCCTGCCCGCTTTTTGTGTGACAATCCAACGATAGAGTGCAATGTTTGAGCTTGATTCTTGTTTGTTGTTTTTTGATTCTTGGATTCTTGTATTGCTTTTTGATTCTTTAGGATCTCCACAAAAAACCCTTATCAATTATTAAACCTCACTACTTCACTATAAGCACAAACAACTGCTAACCAAACCAACCTTGTAGAACCAAACAAGATTCCAAGTCAATGTAATCTTGAACGAGCCTTGCTAATGCAATGCTGGGGTTATGGGGGTTGTTAAGGGGGATAAGGGGAACGCTTGCTTTAAGTTCCCCTTATCCCCCTTAAGAGAGATGCTAGGGGATTCTAGAATTGTATAAAGGGTGGTTTGCTCAAAGCAACTTGAAAAGAAAGAATTCAAGCCGAGCCTGAAACACCAAAAGCCGTGCTTTATCCAAAGCAACTCAAAAAAAGAGAATCCAAGAGATTCTAGAATCATCCAAAAGTGTGCTTTTGCAAAAACCAATCTCAAACAAAAGAATCAATTTGTTTGAATCTTGAATCTTTCCTTTTGTGAGCTATGTTTTGCAAAATCAAAAAAGCAGTGAGGGTTTTGAGAGTTTTGTTGGATTTTTGAGAAAATGATCCAAAAATCTGCTATTAGAGCTATAAATTTCTATCAATTCCTTGAAATACCAGAGATTTTTTGGGTATCTTTTATATATTCTTAATTTTTATCAAGGAGTAAAAGATGGAAAAAATAGAAACCAGGAAGCACAATCGTATGGACAAAATCTCTCTCGGGGGGGGGTATTATGAGTTATTACAAGCCCCTCATTGCCACTTCATTGGCATTGGCTCTCAGTGTAAGTGTAGCGAGTGCGGGAGATTGTGATAGTATAAGCACAAGTGCAGTTTGTTGGAATCAAAGTGCTAGCGAAGCGGGTTTTCAACAATTTTCTGGCTTAACTTTTGCACCAACAGGACAAGGAGACAATCAATTTAATCAACTTAAATATACTGCCCTACAAGGAATCACAATCAGTGATTTTACCCTCAAGTTTAAAAATGCTGGCGGTGGCAATACAGTCACAGGTCCTGAAGCCTCTGTAGCTGGAAATAACGCACAACTCAAACTTATCAACAAAGGCAATGGACTTCAATTAGGCAGTGCAGGAAATAGCACTCTCACCGTTGATTTTGGAATGTATAATAAGGATGAATATAATCAAGCACCAAATCGCTCTCGCAAAGCTACGCTTACTTTTGAAGGCACTACCCCTGCAAATGCAAATAGTGGTACACCAAAAACAGCCCTCAAAGGCAATATTAAAGTCTTAGCTAGTGCTTTTACAAATGATTCAATGGATGCTACTTTTAATGGTGATATGATAGGCAATATAGACATTATCTATCAAAATAATATTTTAGCAAATCCTCTTCATAGGCTTTTTTTTGTCAAAACCAATTGGAATTTCAAAAATGGAGCTAGTCTAAAAGGAAATTTAAAAGCAAATTTAGCACATGGGGGACAAAATTTCACTTTTGAAGGAGGAGGAAATATTGAAGGAAATATCCAAACTTTTGGTTATGTTGACTATGGAAGTTGGGCTGCTTCTGCTTCAGGTGCTAAAACTGATATTAATATCACTTTCAAAAATCATACCTCAACCAATATCATCAAAGGAAGTGGAAGCACAAGGCAAATCCTAGCCAAAGCTAGAGGATCTAACAGCAATGCCTATAACAGAATCCTTTTTGAAGGCAACGGACAAATCGGAGAACAAAATAATCGTATAAGTATCATTGCTGATACTAAAGGTCAAGATAATGGGGAGTCTTACAATTTTATTCAATTCAAAAAACAAGCCACCCTCTTTTTAGAGAACTTACAAGTAGGGAATCATTTTGTTGGCAATCGCCTCAATGTCATCAGCCTTGAAAATGAAATTGCAAATGATGATCTTAAGATCAATGAAATCCTAGTCAGAGGCAATAATAATTCAGGGCGTAACTACATCGGCAAGGGGCTTTTGAAACTTAATGGCAGTAGCGAAGCAAAAGATTTGGTATTAAAAATCGATGAGAATAAACTCAATGGAACAAATTACAAAACAATCTCTGAGAACACAAAAGAACATATTGCCAGTGGCTCACTCACTACCAACAGAATCGCAACCACCAATGAGGGAGGCGGAACAAATGGAGTTTTCATAGGCACCATAACAGTTGAAGATATCATCGATGCTTGGGGAAGTTCTCGTAATATCATTACTGGTAGCACTTTTACAACCAAAAGAATCAAATCTGGTGGTAGTGGAGTGAATGTCATCACTGCTGATACTAAAATGACAATTGATAATGGAGTGTTTTCAAGTGGTGGAGGCAATCATATTTTTATCAGTGGAAGTGGATCAATTGGACAAAATGGGATTGCAGAAAATGGCAATGCAACTGGAAATTTCTCTCTTTATACTACAACTGGTGGAAGCAATGTTTTCTATCTTGAAGGAAGTGGCACGACTCTTTCTCTACAAAAAGGAGTGCGACACAATTGGGATGCTTGGCAAACAGTATTCAACTTCAATGGAGAGAACAATAAGATTGAGATCAAAGGCAATAATACAGAAGGGAGTAATCAAAATGTTGGAATAGGCGTTGGAGGAAGCAACCAAACAAACAAACCAGGAATGACTTTCAACTTCAATGGCAATAATGGCGAACTTGATGTCAAAAATAATAATGGCACTAGTGGAGGTGGAAATATCATCGTAGGGCGTGATGGTGGGGATAAAAATGCCAAACTTACACTTAATTTTAAAGGTGATAACACAACGATTAAGGGCAATATCTTTACCCAAAGTGGAGGGGATCAAAACAACACCACAACTTTCAATATTGCCAATGGCAAAAGTGTAGAAGTGCAAGGATTGATTAAGAATCAAAAAGCTGGTGGTGCTAATGCAAATGCAAACAATGCCCAAACCATTTTCAACTTCGGCAAAGCAAATGATTCTCAAGCCTCTCGCACAAGCGAAACTCCAACTGCTTTGAAAATTACAGGCAATCTTGAAAACACTTCAGGAGAAGTGCTTGTTAATTTCAATACTGGCTCCACCCTCACATTAGAAGGCACAACCAATGCCATTACTACTTTAAACAATGCTTCAACCGCAAGCACCCTTGCACTTGGTAAGGTTGATGGGACAGGAACAACGACTACAACTATTGGTGGCATCACAAATGGTGAGAATCTTACAATCCAATTCTTAGGAGAGACTTCAACCCTCAATCTTGGTGGCACAAACAATACAATCAAAACCCTTGATTTGCAAGCCACAACAAATGCCCTCAATATCACAGCAGGCAAAACCACCATTACAGATCCAGTAAATAGAGATGGTAGCAAAACCTTTAATGTTGCATTCAGTGGAGACAATTCCACCCTCACACTCAAAGGCAATAAGAATCACATCACAACTTTAAAACTTGATGGTAGTGCCACAAAAGCCACTATTGATATCGCAAGTGACAAATATCCCAATCCTAACACCCCTGCAGGCAACACTCGCAATTTCAACCTCCTTGAGATTGGAACAAATAATGGTGAGGGACTTACTGCAAGCAATCTCACTTTCAAAGTCTTTGTAGATCCCCTAGCAACTCAAGGAAGTAGCACAATCGGAGGGGAGACAACAGGAGCAAGTGGGACATATGGAGTTGCCCACTCTGATCGCATTGTGATACATAGTGCAACTACTGCAGGCACACCTTTGAAAGAAAATCTTGTTGTCATTGTAGATCCTGAAAAATATAATGGAATCGAATATGGAGCAGACACAGGAACAGAAGAAACACAGAGGGTGAGAAACATCGCTGTTGCGACTGTGAAAAATGGATCTGATGACAAGCCTTTGGTTAAATTTGAGGCAAAACATTCTGATATTGGTGGAGAAGCGGTAACAATCGAATTAAGGGAAGCAAAAACCAATCAATATGGGAAACTTCAAGGTGAGAAAGGTTACACCACTTATTTCTTAGGCAAAATCATCAGTCTTGGAGTCACTAGATCCACCCAAAAAGCAGTTGCCTCTGCTCTTGCGATTAATTATGATTTGTATGTTGCAAACTTCAATTCTCTCAACAAACGAATGGGAGAGCTAAGAGATAACACAAACTCTCAAGGAATATGGGCTAGAGTGTTTGGAGGATTGCAAGAGTCTACATTTGGAGCAAAACTTCACACTCAATACATTAGCACTCAAGCAGGATATGATTATGCTCTCAATCTAGAGGGGGCTAGGAATTATCTAGGACTTGCATTCTCTTATATCAACTCAACAGGCACGAGTGGAGATGAGGATCCGATAGATGAGCTCTATCCCACTTCTCTATCCAATGTCCAATCCAATGGTGCAGAAGTGGCTCTTTATAACTCTTATGTGAGTGATATGGGAATCTACAATGACACCATTGCCAAATTTAGCTATATCACTTCAGATTTTAAACTTAGCAATAGTGTAAAAGATAGCCAAACAAACAATCTAGGATTCACTCTTTCCAATGAAGTAGGCTATCGCTTCATCCTTGGAGAGAAGCAAGATTATTTCATCGATCCACAATTGGAGATAGGTTTGGGTTATCTTAATCAATCCAACTTCATCGCCAACCTCAAAGCTCTTACAGGAAGAATCAATGAGCTAAAAGCCAATCAAAACTATATTCTTTTGGCTAGAACTAGAGCAGGAGCAAGCTTTGGCAAAAAGATAGTAGAGCAAGGCAAAAACATCTCCCTCTATGCTGGAGCATTCTATGAATATGATTTCATCGATGGTGGAAGCAACAAAATCACCACCACAAGAATCCAACACACCAACCCTGCACTTGAATCTAATGGTAGAGTGGTGCTCAATCTAGGAACCAATCTAGAACTCAATCAATCCACTAGAGTGTATATGGATATAGAGAAAAGCTTCGGAGATAAACTCAGAACCCACTTACAATTCAACCTAGGAGGAAGGTATAGTTTCTAGAGCACGAGCTCTAGAAAAGGGGGAAGGGGGGAATGGGGAAGGAAAAGGAAAGGGAAAAAGAAAAAAGGGTGGGTGTGAAACCCAAACAAACGAGCATTTGCTGGGGCATTTGTATTCACTTCAAATGTCCCTTAGAATGCTCCTTTTGAAAGACTAAGCTTGTCTCCTGCTTGCTTAGTCTTAGATTCTTTGCCTCTCAAGGCAAAGGATTGATCACTCATTTGAAAATCAGTCATACAGCAAACATAAAAAACATAAAATCTGTCTTGAAACATATCAAAATCTTTTTCAAATCCTTACCAAACCTTATCAAATCTCAAACTCCACTATTTCTTTTACTTTGAGCAAACCACCCTTTATACAATTCTAGAATCCCCTAGGATCTCTCTTAAGGGGGGCAAGGGGAACTTATAGCAGCGTTCCCCTTATCCCCCTTAACAACCCCCATAACCCCAGCATTGCATTAGCAAGGCTCGTTCAAGATTACATTGACTTGGCATCCTTTGGGTTCTACAAGGTTAGTTTGGTTAGCAGTTGTTTGTGCTTATATTGAAATAGTGAGGGTTTATATTTTTTGGAGTTTTAAAAGATTGCAAAAAGATTCCAAGAATCAAAAACAAAACTTTTTAAAAAGATTCTAAGAATCCAAGAAACCAAAGAATCAAGAATCAAGAATGCTTTTACAAAGTTTCTAAAGATTCTAAGAATCTAGATTCAAATCAATTCAAATCAAAAACAATAAAACCACCAACACAATAAAACAAAAACATTGCACTCTATCGTTGGGTTGTCACACAAAAAGCGGGCAGGGGTTTGGGGGATTTTAAGGGGGATAAGGGGGGTGCCTCGCAATAAACCCCCTTGTCCCCCTTATAGAAAAAGCAAAGTGGGAATTGGTGACCAAGAAGTGTGCTTTTGAAAAAGCAATCTCAAAAACTAGGGAACAAATTAAACAATACCAAAGAGCATAGCCTCTCAAGCCAATTTCAACACAAGAATCCAATCGCACAAAATGACTAGCAAACAGCGTTTTGCACAAATGAGATTTGAGGTGATTCTAGAATCTATTGGGGTTTTATTTTTGGGATTGGTTTGACAAAAGCACGGCTTTTGGTTTTTCAAGCTTGGCTTGGTGTTTTTCTTAAGGGGGGCAAGGGGAACTTAGGGCAGCGTTCCCCTTATCCCCCTTAACAACCCCCATAACCCCAGCATTGCATTAGCAAGGCTCGTTCAAGATTACATTGACTTGGAATCTTTTTTGGTTCTACAAGGTTGGTTCGATCGGCGTTTGCCTTGCCTTGCCTTGCCTTTAATTCACCCCCTCTCCCCTTTCATTTTGATACACCCCTTTTTAAACCTCACTACTGATTAGTCGCCTTTGTCCCTGTGTCTTTGGCTTTGTTGGGCTTAGTAGGCACTATTCGATCTTTTTCTGTTTCCTCTGTAGGAGTATTTCCTACTCTCAAAGGAGCAGTGGTTTGTGCTTTTGCATTCTCAATGCTTGTTTTTTCTCCAAAGCTATATCTAGCTCCTAGATTGAATTGGAGTTGTGTCCTTAGTTTGTCTCCAAAGCTTTTCTCTACATCCACATAGACTCTAGTGGATTGATTAAGCTCTAGATTGCTTCCTACATTTAAAACCACTCTACCATTGGAAGCAAACTCAGGATTGTAAGCTTTTGTTGTGCTTGTAGTGAGTTTGTTGGATCCTCCTGTGACAAGATCATATTCATAGAATGTTCCAACATAAAGAGAGATGTTTTTGTCTTGTTCTACAATCTTTTTACCAAAACTAGCTCCTAGTCTAGTTCTAGTCAAAAACACACTCTCTTGGAGTGCTTTGAGTTGATTGCCTTTGCCACTTCTAGTTTTCATCTTGGTGGTGAAGTCAGATTGATTGAGATAACCTAAGCTTAACTCTAATTGTGGATCAATGAAATAATCTTGTTGTTCTCCTAGAATGAAACGATAACCCACTTCATTGGAGAGAGTGAATCCTAGATTGTTTGCAGTGTTGTTGTGATCACTACTATTGCTCAAAGAAAAATCAGAAGTGATATAGCTGAGTTTGGCAATTGTGTCATTATAAAGACCTACATTGCTCACATAAGAATGATAAAGAGCAATTTCATATCCACTTGATTGGATATTGGAGAGATAGATAGTATTGATACCACTCACATTGATTGCATTGCTAGCTTGAGTGGCTTTGTTGCTCTCACCCTTAGAGTGCATATAAGAGAATGCAAGTCCTATGTAGTTTTTGGCACCCTCTGTTTCTAGTGCATAATCATATCCTCCTTGAGCAGTCACATAGCTTGTGCGTGCTCCCAATCCAAAGTTAGATTCTTGGAGTCCTCCAAACACTCTAGCCCATACTCCTTGAGTGTAAGGATTGTCTCTAAGTTCTCCCATTCGTTTGTTAAGAGAATTGAGGTTTGCAATGTATAAATCATAATTGATAGAGAGAGCAGAAGTGAGAGCTTGTTGGGTGGTATTATCCACTCCTAGACTGATTGCTTTGCCTAGGAAGTAGGTGGTGTAGCCACCACCTGCTTGTGCTTTGCCATTTACCCCATCAACTTTACCATTTACCCCATCAACTTTACCATTTTCATTTGTGGCTACTTTTTCAAAGTCAATGAGAATCTTTTCTCCACCATTGATTGTTTCAATGGAGGTGAATGTGGCTAGGGCATTATTGACATTATCGCTATTATCTCTATTTTTTATGGTAGCGACGGCAATGTTGTGTTCTGTCTCTGTGCCACCACTTGAATATTTGATACTTGAAGTTTGGCTAGGGTCGATAGCAACGGCAATCTGTTCTTTGAGAGCAGTGTTGCCTTGATTGTTGTTTCCTACACTTAAGATGACAACACGATCAGAATAGGCGTGTCCGTAGGTGCCACCACTTGCTCCTACATCCACTCCTCCGATTTTGCTACCTGCTTGTGTTGCTTCAGTATCCACAGAGACAACAAAGGTGAGGTTGCTTGAAGAGAGTCCTACACTTTGTGAATCTGCTTGGTTTGTTTTTCCAATCTCTAGGAGGTTGAAGTTGTGGGCTTGTCCTAGTGTGGCTTGGGCATTGCTTGAGAGATTGAGGGTGGCAGATGTGGCATTGGCACTAAGCTTGAGGGTCTCTGTTGTGATTTTGGGGGCTTGGAGATTGAGAGTGCTTCCATTTCCAATCTCTGTGGTTGTGATAGTAGCGGTCCCATTTGTAAGATTGAGAGTGGATTCTGTGGCGTTGGCAGTAAGCTTAGTGATAGTGTTGGTCGCACCTTGGAGTGTGAGGGTGGAGTTGGTGCCATTGAGATTGAAGGTTGTGTTTCTGCCACTAGCTGTGTAAATATTTTTTGCTATGGTGAGATTAGCAGAATCAAGAGTGAATATATTTTCTCCACTAGCACCAGTGACAATAGCATAATCACCGCTACTACCATTTCCTTGATTATCAATTCCATTTGTTCCGATTGTGCTGTTACCTTGACCAATAAAAATGGTATTTTTTGCATTGTCTCCTGCAAAGATTCCATTATCAACAGCTATTTCCTCTATGAGAATGGTATTTTTTCCACCATTTTTGCTGATGATTTTATTAGCAGTAAGTTTCCCTTTGGCAATGTTGCTTACAGAGGGAGTATCTATCGCATTTGTATTGATTGTCAAATCTTTGGCAGTGCCACTACTTCCAAGTGTTAAAAATCCTTTGCCGATGTAATTACCACCAGTACCATTTACATTTGCTTCTACAACATTGATAGAAAGGGTATTTGTATCACCTGCTCTTTGGCTATTGTTAAGTTCAAGGCTAAGAATATTGCGATAATCGCTAGTAGCATAATATTGGTTTGCAAACATTGCCTGTAAATTTTCTAAATAAAGCGTAGCTTGTTTTTTGAATTGTATAAGATTGTAGGATTGTGCGCCTCCAAATTTTCTGCTCTTATCATGCTCAGCTTCTCGTGGTCTTGCGATAATACTCACACGGTTACTACTCTCTCCAATTTCTCCCTTATTTTCAAAAAGGATTCGGTTGTGAGCATTGTATTTGTATTGTGCATTCTGACCACCACCTGAACCTTCAGCTATGATTTGTCCTGTGCTTCCATTTCCTTTGATGAAATTGGTTGAGTTGCTATGATTTTTGAAAGTGATATTGACTCGTGTATTATTTTCACTTGAATATCCGTATGATCCATTGCCTACGACTATACCTCCACTGGCTGTAATATTTCCTTCAATCCCTCCAGCTCCATTTTGAAAAATGAAATTTTGCTCACCATTAGTATATAATGCTGTTAAATTTCCTTTGAGTTTTGCTCCACTATCAAAAGTGAAATTTGTTTTAACTCTCTGATAAATTATTCCACCTTCCTTCCGAGCATTAATATCGATATTGCCTATCATATCACCTTTGAAAGTGGCATTAACTATATCATTAAGTTGACTAGCCTTAACTTCAATATTGCCCTTGAGGGCTGTTTTTGGTGTGTCACTTCCTGCTGTATTGGGGGTAGTGCCATCAAAAACAAGTGTTGCTGTGCGAGCACTTCCCCATCTTATTAGATCAAAATCAATGAAAAGTGTGCTAGTGCCAGCATTTCCTAATTGGAGTCCATTGTTTTTGTTGATGAGTTTGATTTGAGCATTACCTCCACCTATGGAGGCTTCTGCTCCTTGTTGTTGGCTCCCACCACTATTTCTAAATTTGAGAGTGAAATTATCGATTGTTAGAGAGCCACTTGGTAATTGAACAAATTGTATTTTATTGAATTGCGAATTTCTTTCTGCTTCAATTTTTAAGGTAGTGAATTTTTGAAAACCTGTTTCACCAACACCTTGTTTCCAACAAATCGCACTTGCACTGCCGTCACAATCTGTCGCACTCGCTACACTTACACCTAATGCCAATGCCAACGAAGTGGCAACAAGGGGTTTGAAAATAGAGGCGTGCTTTTCCATAGTTATACCCCCCCCCATAGATATTTTATCGCTTATTGTTTGTCTCAAGATGTTCATCTTATGCTCCTTAATTGAAATTTAAATCATTTCAAATATATCAAAAAAATTTCTGATTTTTTAATCAGATTCTCAAATCGCGGTGTTTGTTTGCATTTTTGTGTTTCAAATCACACAAGAATCCATTCAACAAATGAATGACTTTTTGCTAAAATGCAGAATTTAATCAAATCATTTCAGTGTAAGGTTGTTTTTTGGATATAGGCGGATTATTCAAGCAGATCACAGGTTTTTATGAGAAAATGAACAAGAAGCAAAAGATCGTGCTTCTCTCAAGCGTCGTCGTCGTGGTCGGGTTTTTGGCGTATTTGATCGTGTTTTCTACAAGTCGTGGAGGCAATCCGACTTCTGGCTATTCTGTGCTGTTTGAAAAGGTAGATCCAAAAGATAGTGCATTGATTGTGGAATACCTTCAACAAAACCAAATCCCCTATCAACTTCCTCAAGAAGACAAGATTTTGGTGCCGACAGATCAAGTGTATGAGCAGAGGATCGCACTAGCGAGCAAAGGGATACCCAAAAACTCAAAAGTGGGGTTTGAAATCTTTGATACCAAAAACTTCGGAGATACGGATTTTGATCAAAAAGTGAAATTCATCCGAGCGATCGAGGGAGAGCTCTCACGCACGATTGAGTCTCTAGTGCCGATTGAGAGTGCAAGCGTGCATATCGCATTGCCCAAAGAATCAGTGTTTGTGAGCAAAGCAACTCCCCCCACTGCGTCGGTGGTGGTCAAAATCAAAGAAAATATGGTGCTATCGCCCACTCAAGTGCTAGGGATCAAAAACCTAGTCGCTGCCGCAGTGACAAACCTCACTCCCGAAAATGTCAAAATCGTCGATGACAATGGAGAAACGCTAGGTGAAAACACGGAGGAAAATGCCTCAAGAGAGTTATCCAAAATCATCGCAATGCAACTCAAGTATAAGACAAATTATGAAAAAGCCCTAGAAGAGAAAATCATCAAGATCTTGGCACCGATTGTCGGTGGGCAAGATCGCGTAGAGGCAAAGGTCACCGCAGAGTTTGATTTCAGACAAACCAAAAGCACTCAAGAGGTGTTTGATCCCAACAATGTCGTGCGTAGTGAGCAGAGTTTGGAGGAAAAAAGAGAGGGGAGCAAACCCAAAGAAGTCGGTGGTGTGCCCGGTGTGGTGAGCAATATCGGTCCTGTGCAGGGGCTCAATGATGCAGGTAGGGAAAAATACGAAAAATCCACAAATACGACTAACTACGAAGTGGGCAAAACGGTGAGCGAGATCAAAGGGGAGTTTGGGGTATTGAAGCGATTGAGTGCTGCGGTGGTCGTGGATGGAAGCTATGAAAAAGTAGAAGAAAATGGAGTAGAGAAGCTCAAATATGTCCCAATCACTCCTGAAAATCTCAGCAAGATCGATGCGTTGGTCAAACAAGCTGTGGGGTTTAGCAAATCGCGTGGAGATGAGATCAGTGTCAGCAATTTCGAGCTCAATGGAATGAGCAAAGCCTATAAGCCCAAAGACAAATGGGAGTTGTTTGTGAGCGATTTGAAAAAGTATGTGGATCCTTTCACGCCGATTGTCAAATATCTCATCGTGGTTTTGATTGCTTTTGTTTTCTACAAGAAAGTTATCGCACCATTTATCGAGAGAATGCTTTCTGTCTCCAATGAAGAGGATGATATTTTGCAGTCAATGCTTGATGATGAGGATGTCAAAGAGGGGGATTCACGCTTGAGTGAGATGCGTAAAAGGGTGGAGGAGCAACTCTCTGGCGAGAGTTTGTTCAACGAGGAAGATGTCAAATACGATGTGTTGGTTGAGAAAATGAGAGATTTGATTTCTGAGAAGCCTCAAGAGATTGCTGCGTTGTTTCAGAAACTCATTACAGATGAGCTAGATATTGATGGCAACAAAAATGAGCCAAAACCAACGGAAATGTAGAAAGGAGCAGTGATGGCAAATTTAACTCCACGCCAAAAAGAGCAGTTTGATGATTTGTCAATGTCTGAAAAGATCGCTATTTTGTTGTTGCAAATGGGGGATGAAGTCACAAGTGATATTTTGCATTATTTGGATACAGAGGCTGTGACGGAGGTGTCCAAGCATATTGCTTTGATGAATGGGACAGATCGAGCGATAGGTGCAGCGGTTTTGGAAGAATTTTTTGCAATATTCCAATCCAATCAATACATCAGCAGTGGTGGTTTTGACTATGCACGAGAGATTCTGACCAAAGCGTTGGGACAAGAGGAGGCTAAGCGAATCATTGACAAGCTTTCCAAAACAATGCAAACCTCGCAGAATTTCAGCTACCTTGCCAAAGTCAAGCCTCAACAACTTGCCAACTTCATCATCAATGAGCATCCACAAACCGTGGCTTTGATTTTGGCTCACATGGATTCTGCAAGTGCAGCCCAAACGCTTAGCTATTTTTCTGATGATGCCAAAGCCGAAATCGCAATAAGAATGGCAAATCTAGGGGATATTTCCCCAAGTATTGTCAAAAGGGTCTCCACGGTGCTTGAAAACAGGCTTGACGCATTGACAAGTTACAAAATCGAGGTGGGTGGTCCAAGAACTGTGGCAGAAGTGTTCAACAAATTGGGACAAAAGGCTGCTGTCACTACGATTGAGCATATCGAAAAAGTGGATAAGAGTTTGGCAAGTATGATCAAAGAAATGATGTTTACTTTCAACGACATTGTCAATCTAGACAATAGTGCGATCCGCGAGATTCTCAAAGTCGTAGATAAAAAAGATTTGACTTTGGCACTCAAAACCGCAACAGATGAGCTCAAAGAAAAATTCACTTCCAATATGTCCCAGCGTGCTGCCGAGCAGTTCATTGAAGAAATGCAATTTTTGGGTGCTGTGAAGCTCAAAGATGTAGAAGCCTCACAGAGAAAAATCGCAGAGATGGTGCAATCACTAGCAGATCAAGGATTAATTCAAATAGGTGATGGAGATGAAGTTGTTGAATAACGAGAGTTTTGAAGAGAATAACTATATTGCCGGGGAAATGCAAGAGGGGCATATCATCAAAAAGTATGAGTTCCGCAATATCGAAAAAGAGCCCGAGCTTGTCAATGCGATCGAGGAAAAAGGGATTTATACCCCTCCGGCTCCTCAGCAGGTGCCAGAAATCGATAATGAAAAACTAGAGGAACTTCTCAAAGGGCAAAAGCTCCTAGAAGAAAAAATCCTTGCTTTGAGCACACAAATAGAAGCACAGAATCAAGGGGAGGGCAAAGAGCTTGAGGCGGTGCGTCAGAGTGCCTATCAGCAGGGGTTGCTTGAGGGGGAACAAAAGGCAAAAGAAAAAATGCAAATCGAACAAGATCATCAAGAGCAAAGGGTGGTTTTGGCACTCCAAGAGTTAGATCAGCATTTGGCGGCAATCAAAACGCGTATCACTGAGATTGAAAAAGATTTGAGTGTGATTGCTCTTGATATTGCCAAAGAGGTGATTTTGCAAGAGGTGCAAGAGCGTCATCAAGAGATCGCACTCACCCTTGCCAAAGAGCTTCTAGCCCCTGTCGCAGAAAATATCACAGTGACTTTGCGTGTCAATCCTCTTGATTTGAATCATCTACAAGAAAGGATAGAGGGGACTCGGCAAGTTGAGTTTGTGGCTGATCCTTCTGTGGGAAAAGGCGGGGTTGTCATCAATTCTGCTTATGCCAATTTTGATGGGAGTATTTTGTCGCGTTATAAACATCTCAAGCAAAGCTTACTTGATGAAAAAGGTCTGTGATGGATTGGACTCATCAACAAATCGCCAACGCAGACATCGCGGTTTTGGAGCAAATCTCCCAACAGATTCGCGATAGGATTTTGGAGGTTGTTTCACGCAATGGAGGGCATTTGAGCTCGACATTGGGGGCTGTGGAGTTGATTGTTGCGATGCACAAGGTGTTTGATTGTGAGGTTCATCCTTTTATCTTTGATGTGGGGCATCAAGCCTATGCTCACAAGCTTTTGACTAAGAGGTGGGAGGAGTTTGAGACTTTGCGGCAGTTTGGAGGGATGAGTGGTTTCCCTAGCCCCAAAGAATCTTTGAGCGATTATTTCATCACAGGGCATAGCTCTACTTCTATTTCCCTAGCACTTGGTTGTGCCAAAGCGTTTGCCCTGCGTCAAGAATCCAAAATCCCCATTGCTTTGATTGGTGATGGTGCGATGAGTTCGGGGTTGGTGTATGAAGCACTGAATGAATTGGGCGAGAGAAAATATCCGATGATTATTATTTTGAATGATAATGAGATGAGTATCAGCAAACCTATCGGAGCGATCAGTCGCTGTTTGTCTCAAATGATTGCAAGTCCGTTGTGCCAAAGTTTCAAGAGCAATCTCAAAAAGATTCTCTCCAAAATGCCTGAGAGTGCGACTTATATGGCACGCAAATTTGAAGAGGCTTTCAAGCTGATTTCACCGGGTGTTATTTTTGAGGAACTTGGATTGAATTATATCGGTCCGATTGATGGACACAATCTAGAGGAGATTGTCACAACTCTCAAAAAAGCAAAAGAGATCAATGCTCCAGTGATTATCCACGCACAAACGCTCAAGGGGAAGGGGTATAAAATCGCAGAGGGACATTTGGAGAACTGGCATGGCGTCTCGCCTTTTGATTTGCAAAGTGGCAAAAGTGCCAAAAGCTCATCTATCACCCCGACACGCACTTTTTCTGAAGCTTTGCTCCAATTGGCTCAAGAGCGTGAAGATGTGGTGGGGATCACAGCTGCTATGCCAAGTGGCACGGGAATGAATGCTTTGATCGATGCGTTTCCTGAGCGTTTTTGGGATGTGGCGATCGCAGAAGCACACGGGGTCACTTCGATGGCAAGTATGGCTAAATGTGGATTCAAGCCTTTTGTGGCGATTTATTCGACTTTTTTGCAAAGAGCTTATGATCAGATCATCCACGATACAAGCATTTTGTCTCTACCTGTGGTGTTTGCAATCGATCGTGCAGGGATTGTGGGTGAGGATGGTGAAACACATCAAGGTTTGCTTGATGTGGCGTATCTGCGTTCTATCCCCAATATGATTGTTTTTGCCCCAAGGGACAATGCCACTCTCAAAGAAGCGGTTTTGTTTGCTTCAAATGTCAAAGAGGCACCTTGTGCGTTTAGATATCCACGCAATCGCTTCGCTTTGGCAGAAGGGGTGTTTGCTCCGACTCCATTTGAAATCGGGAAGCTTGAGGTTTTGTATCAAAGCCAACAGCCCTCTGTGTTGTTGATCGGGTATGGCAATGGCGTGGGGCGTGGGTGGCTTGTGGCACAAGAGTTGCAAAAAGAAAACATCGGTGTGACACTGGTGGATTTGCGTTTTGTGAAGCCTTTGGATCAGGAGGGGCTAGAATCTTTGCTTGATGCACACGCTTTTACTTTTGTTTTGAGTGATAGCTATCTACTTGGTGGGGTGGGAAGTGCGATTATGGAATCTTGTGGGAAAAAAGTCTGGAGTTTGGAGGTGGGCGATCGGTTTGTCGAGCACGGAGAGAGTGGGGTGGTCGAAGAAATGCTAGGGCTATCGACACAGAGATTGTCACAACGCATCAAAGAGATTTGTGGTTACAAAAGGAGTGAGTGATGAAAGTTTGGGGTATCAAAAATTGCCAAAGTGTCAAAAAGGCTTTGGAGGTGTTGGAGCGTAAAAACATAGCCTATGTGTTTATCGATTACAAAAAAAATCCTCCAAGTGCCGCACAGATCGGGCAGTGGGTGCAGCAAGTCGGTATAGACATCGTGCTCAATGTCAAAGGCAAAACCTATAGGGATTTGCAACTCAAAGATAAGAATCTAAGTCTGGATGCAAAAATCGCGATGATGTGTGAGTATCCCACCCTCATCAAGCGTCCGATTTTGGAAAAAGATGAGGAGGTGTATTTTGGTTTTGATGAGCAAAAGTATGAAGAGATTTTGTAGTCTTTGTATCGCAGTGCTTTTTTTGTATGCTTGTTCTGAGCACAAAGATCAAGAGATCGCAGATCTGAAGCTCCCTCAAGATGCGATGCTCTATGTCACAGATCAAAAACCTCAGAACAATGCTAAGCAGATCCAGAAACTTAAAGAAGTCTATCTTGCTAAGTTTTTTGCACCATTTGGGGATTTGAAGCCCAATCCAAACATCGATGAAGTGTTTTGGATCCAAACTTCGTTGAAAAAAAATTTGGGCTATAGCCATAATCTAGAAAAATTTGACCAAAAAGACACACAGAGTCTTTTGCAACAAATGCAAATCGAGACTTATCCCAATGCGATGCAAAAAGCAATCATCACTAAAGATACAAATGTAAGAGCTGTGCCAACGCTCAAGCCAAGGTTTTCCAAACCCAATGGCTATCCTTTTGATCGGTGGCAGAATTCATTGATTTTTTATGGCACTCCTGTGCTGATCACCCACTATGACAGCACCAAGCGTTTCGCACACATTCAGACAGAGTTTGTCTATGGTTGGGTGGAAGTGAGCGATTTGGCACTGATTGATTCTGCACAAATCAAACAACTTGAACAATCCAAAGCCTTTGTGATGCCAAATCGCGATGATTTCAATCTCTATGAACGCAATGGGGCGTTTGCGACACAAGCACGGATCGGCAAACTTTTTGTGATGGCGGGGGAAAAGCAGGTGTGGGGGTTTTTGAGAAAATCTGATGGGCATTTGAAAATGATCAAACTCCCTATCAAAACCGATGATTTCCACTCGTTTCCACAGGCTTTTTCTCAAGTGGCGGTGGCAGGATATATCAATGATTTGGTGGGGCAGAAATATGGCTGGGGTGGTATGTATGAAGATAGGGATTGTTCGGCTTTTGTCCGCGATATTTATGCAAACTTCGGACTTTATCTACCTCGCAATTCTAAGGCTCAAGGGGAGTATGGGACTCATCAAATCCGCGTAGAACATCTCACAATGGAAGAAAAACGCAAAATCATCATTGAAAACGCACAGCCTTTTGCCACGATTTTTTGGCTCAATGGGCATATTATGATGTATATCGGTAGAGATTCTAAGGGTGATATTATGGTGGCTCATAGTGCTTGGAGCGTGCAGACTCAAGACGCATTTGGCAAAAGAGAGCATAAGCTTGGGGGGGTTGTCATCACGACACTCAAGCCCGGCAATGAGTTCAATGGCTATGTTTCGCGTGCATTGACGCTTGGAGATCGTATCAAAGTGATCAATCGATTAGATCAAGAACTTCAAGGGTTTTAGATGCGTTTGGTGTGGTTGTGTCTGTTTGCCCTTTCGTTGTTTGCCAATGATTTTCAAGTCAAAGTGGGCGTAAGTATCGCACCTTATGCCTATATCGTGGAGAAAATTGGTGGGAGTTTTGTGGAGATCAAAATCATAGTGCCACCCAACAAAAATCCCTATACCTATACCCCCAATTCCGCTCAAGTCAAAGAAATCAAAGATTTCAAAATTTATATTGCTTCAGGGGCTTTGTTTGAGCGTAGGTGGTTGGAGCGTTTTGTCAATATCAATCCGGCATTGCGTGTTTTGAATTTTGCTGAAACCCCTTGCCACTCTGCGTTTTGCTATTCTTGGTTGTCAGTTGATGCAATCAAGGAACAGGCAGAAAAAATCGCACATCTATTAAGAATCATAGATCTCAAGAATGCCCAAAACTACAAACGCAATCTTGAGCAATTCAAACAAGAGCTCGATGAGCTAAAAGGGCAGATTCAATCAGTTTTTGCCGATCCTCTAAGTGGTCGTATGGTGATCGGAGATCAGAGGATCTGGGGGGATTATGTCAAAGAGTTTGGGTTGGATAGTTATGATTTATCCACAGAGCAAAAATTCCCAAGACAATACAATATCTATTGCATTCCCTTTGAGGATTTGAAGGCTAAGAACTATGCAAATCCCAAAATCATCGTTGATATTTTTGCCAAAGATTGGAGGGGAATGATGATGGAACTCACTCAAAATATCGCAAGGAATCACAATGCAAAATAGTAACAATCGTGCAATCAAAATCGCAATTTTCTGCGTGTTTTTCTGTGTCTTTGTGAGTTTATTGACACTTTATGTGTTGATGATTCAGATTGACTCTACAGCAATGATGAGCCACAAGCTTGAGAGCTTGGAAAAACAAGTGCAAGACTTAAAGGGCAAACAATGATTTATACACTCACGCTCAACCCCTCTTTGGATTATATTTTGAATCTCAAGGCTTTGGAGTGTGGCAAGACAAATCGTGTGGAGGATTCTTGCCTGTTTGCAGGTGGCAAGGGGATCAATGTCTCATTAATGCTTCAGAATTTGGGGATAGAGAGCGTTGTGCTTGGGTTTCTAGCTGGATTTAGTGGGCAAGAGATTTGCAATCGCTTGGAGCAAAAAGGGCTAGATTGCCGTTTTGTGATGCTTGAAAAGGGGCATACGCGTATCAATGTCAAACTGCACACCCAAACAGAAGAGACAGAAATCAATGCTTCAGGGTTTGAAGTGGGGGATTTGGATCTAGGGCGTCTCAAACAACAATTAGAACAAATAGAAAATCACTCTATTTTGGTTTTGGCAGGGAGTGTTCCTTGTGGGGTGGAGCAGGGGATTTATGCAGAGATTATGCAAGAGTTGGAGGCTAAAAATCTTTTGGTGATTCTAGATGCACAAGGGGTGGCGTTGCGTGAAGCTCTCTCTTGGAGACCTTTTTTGGTTAAGCCCAATCTGAGTGAATTGCAAAGTTATTTTCAAGAAGAAATCCAATATGATTCTTTGCAACAATACGCCTTGAGGCTACAGGAGCAGGGGGCAAGAAATGTCATCATCTCTTTGGGAGGAGATGGTGCTGTGATGCTTACAGAGAACAATGAATTTTTCACGCTCAAAGCTCCTCAAGGACGGCTTGTCAATTCTGTGGGGGCAGGGGATAGTATGGTTGCAGGTTTTGTGGCAGGTTGGTTGCAAACCCAAGATTATGCGTTTGCTTTTAGGTATGCTATTGCTTGTGGAAGTGCGAGTGCCTTTGCTCAAGGGTTTGGGACACTAGAAGATGTGCAAAATATTTTGAAAAAAATGGAGGAAGTCAAATGAAGATTACTGATTTGTTGTGTTTGCAAAGCATTGATTTGAATGCAAGTGCTGTGGATAAAAAAAGTGCGATTGCAAGTGCTGTGGATTTGGTCGCCAAAAGTGGAAACCTCAATGATGTCGCTTCATACCATCAGGCTGTCTTGAAGCGTGAGAGCGAGGGAAGCACAGGGATTGGAGAGGGGGTCGCAATCCCTCACGCCAAAAGCTCAAGTGTCAAAAAGGCGACATTGGCGGCGATGGTGTTTAGAGGTGGAGTGGAGTTTGAGAGTTTTGATGGAGAAAATGTCGAGCTTCTGTTTATGATTGCAGCACCAGAGGGTGGTGCAGAGGAGCATCTTGTCATTTTGAGCAAACTCTCAGAATTGTTGATGAAAGGGGATTTTGTGCAGAATTTGATTGGGGCTTCAAGCAAAGAGGAGTTTTTGTCAATCATTGATAAAGCACAAAACGAAATAGATGCGGTGGAAAATCAGCAGGAATGTGTGGCAAAAGAAGCTCAAATCATCGCCATTACCGCGTGTCCTACAGGGATCGCACATACATATATGGCTGCACAGGCATTGCAAGACAAAGCTCGGGAAATGGGTGTGCAGATCAAAGTCGAAACGCGTGGATCTAGTGGAGTCAAAAACGAATTGAGCAGTCAAGACATCCAAAACGCTTCAGCTGTGATCGTGGCTGCAGATACGCAGGTGCCACTAGGGCGTTTGAGGGGAAAAAAGGTGATTTTTTGCAAGGTTGCTGATGGAATCTATCGCCCCAAAGAGTTGCTTGATGAGGCTTTGGGAGGGAATGTCGAGATTTATCAAGCGGAAAGTTTGGGAGAGCAAAGCACTTCCAAAGAGGGCAATCGTATCTATAAGCATTTGATGAATGGAGTATCGCATATGCTACCTTTTGTGGTGGCTGGTGGGATTTTGATCGCTTTGGCATTTTTGGTTGATGGGTTGTTTGTGGATATGCAAAACGCAAGTGATGGGGTGAAAAAAGCTTTTGGTAGCAACAATGAACTCGCGTCATTTTTGATGAATCTTGGAAAACTTGCCTTTGGTTTTATGCTCCCTATTTTGTCTGCTTTTATTGCTCAAAGCATTGCCGATCGTCCTGCGTTGCTTGTAGGGTTTGTCGGTGGAGCAATCGCAGGGAATGGACAATCAGGATTTCTAGGAGCTTTGTTGGCTGGATTTTTGGCAGGGTATCTTATCTTGTGGCTCAAAAAGGCTTTTGAGCTATTGCCCTCTTCACTAGATGGACTCAAAACGATTTTGTTTTATCCTGTTTTTGGGACATTGCTTGTGGGGGTATTGATGTTGTTTGTTGTAGAGCCACCTGTGGGGTATCTCAATCAAATGCTTAATAGTGGATTGAACTCAATGAGTGGAGAGTGGAAAGTGCTTTTGGGCATGTTGCTTGGGGCGATGATGGCAACAGATCTAGGAGGTCCTATCAATAAGGCGGCTTATGTGTTTGGGGTGGCAGGTATTGCTTCAGAAAATTATGACATTATGGCGGCTGTGATGGTTGGGGGAATGGTGCCACCTTTGGCTATCGCTATTGCGACATTATTGTTTCCCTCAAGATTCACTCCTCAAGAGAGAAAGAGCGGACCGACTAATTTTGTGATGGGCTTTTCTTTTATCACAGAGGGGGCGATCCCATTTGCCGCAGCCGATCCTTTGAGAGTGCTTGGCTCTTGTATCGTTGGTTCAGCAGTCGCTGGAGGAATGTCGATGTATTTTGGTTGTGAATTGCGAGCCCCACACGGAGGGATTTTTGTTTTCCCTGTGGTGAAATCTGTGGGGTATTATCTTTTATCGTTGTTTGTGGGCTCATTGATTGGGGCTTGTTTGCTTGGCATACTCAAAAAGAAGATTCCAGCAGTGGAGTCATGAGTTTGGTGGGATTGATTTGAGATCGCCAAATCGCAAAAAATGCTAGAATCAAAGCATTTAAATATTTCAAAAATCGGAGAAAAGATGAAAGAGATTGTCAAAATTATCACAGATCCTCAAGGGATACACGCAAGACCTGCAGGGGTATTGGTGAAAAAAGCAGGGGAGTTTAGCTCTCAGATTATGCTTTGCAAGGGCGATAAAAAGGTAGATGCCAAAAGAATGTTAGCCGTGATGAGCTTGGGGGCAAAGTGTGGAGAAGAGCTACGCTTCGAGATTGAGGGGGCGGATGAAGAGAGTGCCTATCAAGCACTTCAAATATTTTTGCAAGAACATTTTTAATGCATACTTTTAGAGGCGAGAAAGTCGTCGGGGGAATCGCTATCGGCAAAATCGCTGTTGTTTCTTGTGGAGGTGGTGGCACAGATTATCACAAAGAATCCCCCAAGCAAGAGCGAGAGAAATTTCAATCTGCAAGAGAGAAAACACTAGAGCAGATCGAGCGTTTGCGTCTGAAGGCACTTGAGGAGATTGGGGAAGAGGAAGCCTATGTGTTTGAAGCCCACACAATGATGCTACAAGATTTGGATTTGGAAGAGATGATTGTAGAAAAAATCCAGCAAGATCTTGGGGCAAAAGAGGCGATCTCACAAGCTAGGGATTATTTTTCTAGTTTGTTTTTGGCTATGGAAGATAGCTATATGCAGGCAAGAAGTGCGGATGTCTGCGATATTTGCAATCAGATGATTGATGTGCTTGATGGAGTGGAGCACCAAGAGATCACAGAGCCTTCTTTGATTGTCGCTATGGATTTGACGCCATCGCAAACACTCAAAATGAATCGGAATTGTTTTTTGGCTCTGATCACTCAAGAGGGTTCTAGTTGCTCCCATACTGCGATTATGGCAAGGACGATGGGAATCCCAGCGATCAATCAGATTCAAATTGAATCAGAATGGGATGGGGAGATGGCGATTTTGGATGCCAATGAAGCACAGCTCATCATCGCACCATCTCAAGAAGTCTTGCAAAAATATCAAAAACTCCAAGAGCAGGAGAGGGAGAAACAATCTGCATTGCTCAAGCTCAAACAAACAAAAACTTGCACCAAAGATGGCAAAGAGATCAAACTCTATGCCAATATTGGTGGCTTGGAAGATGCAAAGACTGCTTTGGATAATGGAGCGGAGGGCATTGGGCTTTTTAGAAGTGAGTTTTTATATCTTTCACGCACAAATTTGCCTACAGAACAAGAGCAATTTGAGATTTACAAAGAAGTGCTAGAGATGATGGAAAATAGGCGTGTGATTGTGCGAACTCTTGATATTGGGGCGGATAAACGCATTGATTATCTCAATCTTGATCGTGAGGAAAATCCTGCTTTGGGTTATCGTGCGATTAGAATCTGCCTCAATGAAATAGAAATCTTTAAAACTCAGCTTAGGGCTTTGTATCGTGCTAGTGTGTATGGAAAGCTTGCTATTATGTTTCCAATGATTATTGCAGTGTGGGAGATTCGGAGAATCAAAGCGATGATTGGGGAGGTGCAACAAGAGCTTAGGGACGCAGGAGTTGCGTTTGATGATCAGGTGGAGATTGGGGTAATGATTGAGACCCCAGCCTCTGTGATGATTGCTCAAGAATTGGCAGCAGAAGTTGATTTTTTTAGTATTGGAAGCAATGATTTGGCTCAATACACCTTTGCCCTAGATCGCCAAAACCCCAAAATAGAAAACTACCATCAAAGCTTTGATATAGCACTCAAAAGAATGTTTGCACAGGTGATTGAGAATGCCCACAAGCAGGGGATTTGGGTGGGGATTTGTGGAGAAATGGCAAGTGATGTTGATGTGCTAGAAGAGCTTTTGCGTTTGGGGTTTGATGAGCTGTCAGTGTCCCCAAAGATGATTTTGCCAATGCGTCAAAAAATCCTTGATTTTGAGGATTAGGTTTGGGTGTCTCTAGGATATTTGCCGTAGAGTCTTGGGGGTCAATGCAAACAGAGGAGCAAAAATGAATGTGCTAAAAAAAATCAATATTATGCGTTTTGAAGATGGGGAGATTGGGGGCAGAGAAGATGTAGTGATTTTGGAACAAAGGGTCAATTTCCATCTCAATGGTGAAAAAATCATTTCCACAATGTGCATACCGCAAAATCAGGAGGCGCATATGATTGGGTTTTTGCTGAGCGAGGGTGTGATTGCCAATATTTCTGATGTAGAGAGTGTTGAAGTGAGCACAGATGGGCTTGATGTCTTTATGCAAGCAAAAATCAATGCCAACAATCTCAAAAATCTCTACAAAGAAAAAACGCTAGTTTCTGGTTGTGGTGGGGGTGTGAGTGGGAATGTAGGGAATGAAGTGGAGGTGGAGTTCAACACGAGTGATTTGTGTTTGGAGGGTGGGTGGCTTTTGGAGCAAGTGCGTGTTTTTTATCGGGATAGCGAGTTGTATTTGCAAACAGGGTGCGTGCATAAAGCAATGTTGCTTTTTGCAGATGGCAAGAGTTTGAGTAGTGAGGATATTGGGAGGCATAATGCGATTGACAAAGTGTGTGGAATGGCTAGAATGCGTGGGGATTTGCCACAAGAAGGGGTTTTGATCGTAAGTGGTCGTTTGAGCTCTGAAATGGTGATCAAGGCTGTAATGCACCATATTCCTATCGTGATTTCACGCACTGCACCCACTTTTTTGGGAGTGCAAACTGCACAGAAGCACGGAGTCACGCTCTGTGGATTTGCACGCGGAAAAAATATGAATATCTACACACACCACTCAAGGATTAGGAGCTAGTTGGCAAAGCCTCGTTGTAGATTAATTTGGCATTGTTAATGTTTTGTGAAGTTTGTGATTAGTTTGATTCTGTGATTCTTTGGTTGGTTTGTGGAGCGATGTTCTTTTGGCAATTCCGAAATCTCTAAGATTCTCTTGCTTTGAGTTACCTTGGGGGAAAGGGTGACTTTGTGATGTTTTAAAGGTTGGTTTGAAACTTTTTTAATCTTGCCTTGAGTAAACCACCCTTTATACAATTCTAGAATCCCCTAGGATCTCTCTTAAGGGGGTCAAGGGGAACTTATAGCAAGCGTTCCCCTTATCCCCCTTAACAACCCCCATCACCCCAGCATTGCATTAGCAAGGCTCGTTCAAGATTACATTGACTTGGAATCTTTTTTGGTTCTACAAGGTTGGTTTGGGAAGCAATTGTTTGTGCTTATATTGAAATAGTGAGGGTTTTGTGTTTTTTAGAGTTTTTTGAGAGTTTGCAAAGAGATACTAAAAATCAAAACCAAAACTTTTCACAAAGATTCCAAAGAATCCAAAGAATCAAGAATCAATTCAAATCAAAAACAATAAAACCACCAAACAAGAATCAAACTCAAATATTGCACTCTATCGTTGGGTTGCCACACAAAAAGCGGGCAGGGGTTTGGGGGATTTTAAGGGGGATAAGGGGGGTGCCTCGCAATAAACCCCCTTGTCCCCCTTATAGAGAAAAAAGCAAAGTTGGATTTGGTGACTAGAAAGCGTGCTTTGGCAAAAGCAACTCCCCAAAAAGAGAATCTAAGAGATTCCAGAATCATTAAAGAGTGTGCTTCTGCAAAACCAATTTCAAAAACTAGCAAACAAATCAAGAAACGCCAAGAAGTGTGCTTCACTCAAGCCAACTTGCAAAGAAAGCCCTAGGGATTCTGGAATCACCAAAGAGCACAACCTCTCAAGCCAACTTCAACAACAGAATGAATAGAATGAACAGAATCAAGCTAAGCCCAAAGTATTGGCAAATAGTGTTTGAAAAAGATTCCACGCCCTTTGGGGTACCAAAGGATAGGAGTTGATTAGATTATGCAATGGCTGACAAATTTGGAATAATTATCGATGATGGCATCACCTTTGCGGTAGCCCAAAGCACAAGATTCGTAAGCAAAGAAAACATTGGGTTGATAAAAGCTTCCCTGATGAGAGTTTAGCTCGTAGAATTCTTGATAGATGGGTTTGTGGTTGGCATAAATCCCCTCTTGGCTTGAGATAATGGAGAGATTGGAATCTAGGATTTGGACATTTGCTCCCTCGCGACCAAAGGCGTGTTTTTTGACTTGTTTTTTGCCTAGTGGTTCAAAAGAAGTTTCAAGCAAAAGTGGGTGGTTGGGGAATAAGTCCCAAAGGATTTTGAGCATTCTTTTGCTCTGGAAGAGTAGGGTGTAGGCTGGGTTGAGGAAAATGGTGTTTTTGTTTTGCATCATTTCTTTGATGAGCAATGCCATTTCTGGCTCTTGGATTGCGATGTCTTCCCAAGGAATGAGTTTGAACCAAAACTCATAATTTGTGCCATCAAAGCCTATGCCATTGTTTGAATCCAAAAATGCCTCATCAACAAAGCAAAAGTTTGTTTGGAATCCATAAGAGGTGGCAATCTCTTGCAAAAATCGCACCGTGCGTTCTTCCTCAATGCTTCCTCTGATACTAGAAAAAAGGATTTTCCACCCCTCATAGAGTGTTTCAAATTGGCTGATGTCTGCACCTAGCGTGATCATTCTCTGGAAATTTTGTCCAATGCTCTCAAAAAGATTGTTGAATTGGAGATTTTCATCCATTCCGTTGGCTTTGAGGATTGCCCACTGAATCACTGCAGTTTCATAGAGCATTGTGGGGGTGTCGGCATTGAACTCTAAGAGTTTGATCGGTTTGCCATCAAGCCCCCCTGCAAAATCAAAGCGTCCATAGATATGCCAATGCACTTCTTCCTCAAAGCTTTGAATGATAGGTTCAATGAGAGTTGGGGGAATGTCAAGCTCAAAAAACAAATCATTTTTGATGACATATTCACTTGCCTCAATATACATATCATAGAGGGTGTTTCCTGCTTGGTAGTAGGCATCAGCCTCTGCTTGTGTGATCTGAATGATTTCATTTGAGATGTAGGCTGTGTTGTCTAGATCTGTATGCCATTCGCACCCCAATGCCTCCAAAGTCTGGGTGTCTAGTGTTTTGCCTTGAATGATTTGCATTTTATCCTCCAAAATTTGAGCGTTGCGTGGAGTTGCCTCCAAAAAATCCACTTTTGCCTGAGCTAGTTTTGGCGGGCAAGGCTTTGTTTGTAGAGTTGAAGCTGTTTTTGCTGCGTTCGTAGGCTTGGGGGGATTTGTAGTTTCTCATTTGGTTTTGTTGGTAGGTGGGGTTGTTGAAAAGTTTGTTGCCGATGTAGCTCCCTAGAATCGCCCCTGCTGCACTTGCAAGCAATGCTCCACCAAGCCCCAATCCTCCTCCACCCTCTTGAGCTTGTGCGTTGGTGAGGGTGCTTGTGCCATTATCGATTTTGACTTCTTCTGCTTTGATGAGCTGATCAATCTCTTCTTGAGAGAGGATTCTCTCTGTGCCATTTTTGTCTCGCACAATCACTCTTGTATGATCGCTTGGATATTCTTCTGCGATCTTGTAGCTCCCATTGGGTTGCTCTTCTAAGATGACAAAAGCCCCCTTTTTCTTGAGGGTTTCAAGATTGCTAGTTGGATTTTGTGGGGGTGTGGGGTTGTTCTCACATCCGGCGAGTGCAATCAGTGCGACTGCACTCAATCCCCCAATCATCGCAAAATCTGAAATTTTTCTACAATGTTTGTTCATCGTGGCTCCTTGATTATAGTCTTGCGTGTGAAAATTTTAACATTCCTTTGAGGTCAAAAATCATACTTTTGGAATGTAAAAACTCAGAAAACTCGATTCCTTGAAATTGGGAATGTGCGACTGCACCAAGTAGGGCGTCAAACTGCCCTGTGAGTTGGGAGTGGTGGCTGTAGAAGTGGAAATTTTGCTGAATCAAATAGACTTCTTGGCTCTCTGCAAGTGGATCCAAAACAAACACTTCACAACCATAGCTCACTAGCTCTGTAATCACATCAAAGACTTTGGAGTTGCGAATGTCGTTGCAGTTTTCTTTGAATGTGATCCCTAGAATCAAAACTTTTGAGCCTAGGATCTTAATGTCTTGCTGGGTGAGGAGTTTGATGAGTTTAGAGGCGATGAAGTGGGGCATCGCATCGTTGATGTATCTTGCAGAAGCTATGACTTTGGAGTGGTAGCCTAGAGCTTGAGCTTTGTGCGTGAGATAATAGGGATCGACGCTGATACAATGCCCTCCGACAAGTCCGGGCGTAAAGGGCAAAAAGTTCCATTTGGTTTGGGCTGCTTCTAAGACTTGATGGGTTGGGATATTGAGACGATCACAAATGAGGGCTAGCTCATTGACTAGGGCGATGTTGAGATCTCTTTGGGAGTTTTCAAGCACTTTGGCACATTCTGCCACCTCGATACTTGGGGCAAGGTAGGTGCCTGCTGTGATGATACTCTGATAAAGCTCATCAATTTCTTGAGCGATTTGGGGGGTGCTTCCACTTGTGATTTTTTTGATTTGAGGGAGTTTGCGTGTGTGATCCCCCGGATTAATGCGTTCTGGGGAATAGCCTACAAAAAAATCAATATTGTATTTTAAAGAGGAGTATTGCTCCAAGATTGGCACGCAGTCAAGGCGTGTGCAGGTGGGGTATGTGGTGGATTCGTAGATGATGATGTCGCCTTTGTCCAAAAGGGGTGCAATCATTTGGGAGGCTTGGAGCAAAATGGAAATATCGGGATTTTTGTTTGAATCTAGGGGGGTTGGAACGGTGATGATGTAGATTTGGGCAATTTTGAGTGCGTTAATATTTTGGCAAAAAGTAAGGTGTTGGGCTTCTTTGAATTCTTGTTTTGAAATAGAGTTGGTTTTGTCATAGTGGGATTTGAGCTCTTTGATCCGCTGGGGGTTGATATCAAAGCCTAGAGTTTCGTAGCGTTTTGCAAATTCGATAGCAAGCGGGAGTCCGACATAGCCTAAGCCAATAATTGCGATTTTTTTTGTCATCACATAATCCAAATGATTGATTTTGGAAATTATAACTTGATTTTTGGTATCGATTGCAAAACACGATCGTATGTTATATGAAGCCCAAGCTTGTTTCAAATCATAGATTCCAAAACTGCAGGGTTGAAATATTTTTAAATAGTGTGCAAACATTTGATGTTTTGGTAGAATGTGAGAAAAAACTTTGGAGATTGCAAGGTGATGATTTTGACAAATCCTGTTGTTGTTTCGATACTTTTGATGTCTGTGCTATGTCTAATGCGTTTCAATGTGATGCTATCCATCATTTTTTCTGCAATGTTGGCTGGAATCTTGAGTTTGGCAGACTTTCAGGTAGTGCATCAAATCTATCAAACTCAAGGGTTTGGCTATGAAATGCTCGGAGTGTATTGGCAAACTTTGGAAAAAACAATGAAAGTGTTTATCAAAGGAATGTCAGGAAATCTTGAAGTGGCTTTGAGCTATATTTTGCTTGGTGGCATTGCTTGTGCGATTGGGCGTAGTCATCTGACGCACATTCTCATCTATCGCGTTACTCCATTGATCGGAAACCACAAGAGTCTTTTTTGCCTTTGGATTGCGTTGATTGCTTGTTTTTCCCAAAACCTGATCCCTGTGCATATTGCCTTTATTCCTGTGTTGATTCCTCCATTTCTAGCTTTGATGAATCGTATGAAGCTTGATAGGCGTGCTGTTGCTTCTGCTTTGTCTTTTGGTTTGCAAGCTCCTTATATCGCCTTGCCTTTTGGGTTTGGTTTGATTTTTCACACAATCATTCGTGATAGTTTGAAGCAAAATGGTGTAGAAGTCACATTGTCTGATGTTGCCTCTGTGATGTGGATTGGTGGGGTTGCGATGGTGGTGGGTCTGTTTGTGGCGATTTTTGTTTTGTATGCTAAGCCTAGAAACTATATCCAAACGCGTGCAGAAAAGAGGAATTTGCAAGAGATAAATGTGTCGATGGATGGAAGGGATTATGGAGTGTTGTTTGGGGTGTTTGTAACTTTTGCCGTGCAGTATTTCTCTGATTCTTTGTTTTTGGGGGCATTGGTGGGTTTATTGACAATGATTGTTAGCAAGGGGATTGTTTATGATGAGGTCAATGAAGTGATGGATGGCGGAATGAAAATGATGAGTTTTATCGCTTTTGTCGTCCTTGTGGCTTCTGGCTATGCGAGTGTTTTGCAAGAAGGTGGCTCTATCGGACTTTTGGTCAATGAAACGGCGGGATTGATGAGCAATCAGGTATTGTCGGCTTTGTTGATGCTTGTGATTGGATTGCTGATCACAATGGGGATTGGGACTTCTTTTGGGACAATCCCAATCATTGCAACGATTTTCTGTCCTTTGGGGTTGGCTCTAGGATTTAGCACAAGTGCGATTATTTTGCTTGTGGGTATTGCTGGGGCATTGGGTGATAGTGGTTCTCCTGCGAGTGATAGCACATTGGGTCCGACATCTGGTCTCAATGCTGATGGACAGCACAATCATATTTGGGATACCTGTGTGCCGACATTTTTGGTCTATAACACTTCTTTGATTGTTGTTGGTGTGGTAGGGGCAGTTTGGCTCAATGGCTGATTTTAAAGTCTGCTCTCGTGTCTGGATCAAAAAAGATGGCGTGAATTATTTGGGCAAGGGGCGTGTTGAGCTTTTGCGACAGATTCACAAAGAAGGCTCGATTCTTAAGGGTGCAAAAAAAATGTATATGAGCTACAAGGCTGCTTGGGACAATCTCAATCATATCAAAGATTTGGGGGGAGTGCCACTTGTTTCAAGCAATAGTGGTGGGCGTGGAGGTGGTGGAACTTCTTTGACATCTGAGGGCGAGAGGGCGATTGAGGTTTTCACAAAGCTTGAGGCACTCAAAGAAGAATTTTTCGCCCAATTTGATGAATGCAAAGATCTTGACGCACTAGATTGCAAGATCGAAGTTTTATTACAACAACTTAGGGCAAAAGATCACTAATAGCAATAACGCTTCAAAATCTCTGTATAAGATTCAATGCGTCGATCACGCAAAAAGGGCCAAATACGACGCACTTCCTCACTCCTAGAAAGATCAAGGTGCGTATAAAGGATTTCCTCTTGATCTGTGCTGCCCATCGTGAGTAGTTCTCCTTGAGCCCCAAAGGCAAAGCTTGAGCCCCAAAACAAAATCCCCTCTATCACTCCACTCTTGTCTTTTTCAAAACCTACGCGATTGACTGCGATTGTCGGAAGTCCATTGGCAATCGCGTGCCCTCTTTGCACGGCAATCCACGCTTCTCTTTGACGTGTTTTTTCTTCTTCATCGTCGCTTGGAAACCATCCGATTGCTGTGGGATAGATAAGGATCTCTGCTCCTTTGAGAGCCATAATCCTTGCACCTTCAGGATACCACTGATCCCAACAAATCATAACGCCTAGTTTGCCCACACTTGTTTGAATCGGCTCAAAGCCCAAATCCCCGGGTGTGAAGTAAAATTTCTCATAAAATCCAGGATCATCGGGGATGTGCATTTTGCGGTATTTTCCTGCAATGCTGCCATCTTTTTCAAAAACAACTGCGGTGTTGTGGTATAGACCTGCTGAGCGTCTTTCAAAAAGAGAGGTTACCAAAACCACTTGAGCTTCTTTGGCAAGAGTGGAAAAAAACTCTATATCCTCTTCAAAGCTTAAAGCATAATCAAAATAATGCGTGTTTTCGCTTTGGCAGAAATATTCTTGCGTGTGCAACTCTTGCAAGATGACAAGCTCT
Source organism: Helicobacter enhydrae (assembly GCF_001693335.1). Taxonomy (NCBI): domain Bacteria; kingdom Pseudomonadati; phylum Campylobacterota; class Epsilonproteobacteria; order Campylobacterales; family Helicobacteraceae; genus Helicobacter; species Helicobacter enhydrae. The sequence continues at coordinate 88,598 of NZ_CP016503.1, forward strand.
GCACCATTGCTCGATGCCTCTAGAATCAGATGTTTGGTGTGTTCAAGAGTTTGGGGTTTGGTATGGTGAAAGGCTTGTTGGATGAGTGCGGTGGAAACAATGCGTTTGGCATACATTATCATTCCTCATAATCGCTATCGGGATTCTGATAATCATCCTCATCGTATCCTTGATAATAGTCGTTCCCCTCTTCATCATCAAGATAGTCTTCCTCGTATTCTAGTTCTTCTAGTTCCTCTAATTCTTCTTCGTAAGCCATTTATTCTCCTTGTTGAGCTTTGATGTCGCGTAAAATCTCACTAGCGATTTGCAAACCAAAACTGCCTGTCACAACATTGCAACTGCCCAGAGGTTTGCAGTTTGGAATCTCATCTGAAAATATTACTTTAAAATTACCTCTAAAGCGTTGTTTTTTGAGGTTGTCTCTTAATTTTCTGGCAAATTTATCTCCATGGCTTTTCCAAATGCTAGACACCTGAATCAATAGAGGATTGAGTTTTTTGGCACTTCCTGTAGAGCTGATATAGGTCCCAAAGCGTCTGCCTTGTGCTTTTTGTGCAAGGAGGATTTTGGCAGGAATGTCATCGATGGCATCAACAATATAATCATAAGAATCAAAATCAAGGGTTTGCAACGACTCAGCATCCACTTGCATGTGGATTGGCGTGATGCCCGGATAAAGTTTTGCCAAAACTTCTACTTTGATTTCACCGACAGATTCTGATCCGATTTGGCGGTTTTGGTTGGTCACATCAAAACGATCTTTATCAACAATAGTGAGTTGCGTAACCCCGCTTCTATACAAGGCATCAATGGCATATCCCCCAACTCCCCCAACTCCAAAAATCAACACTTTTGTTTTTTGCATGGTTTCAAAGTGTTCTCCAAAAATGATTCTACTGCGTGTGTAACGATCTATATTCATTGCTGTATCCATCCTTCCAAAGTTTTTAAATCTTTATAGCTTGTGAGATCAAGAGTGATTGGGGTGATAGAAACGCAACCTTTTTCTATCGCCTCAAAGTCTGAGATTGTCATAGCGTCCGCTCTTTGTTGCCACTTGAGTGGATGCAAACCGAGCCAAAAATACTCTTCTCCTCTAGGATTTTTGTTTTTTTGAGCATCGTTGTTGTAAAGGCGATAGCCTGTTTGCGTGATTTGCAATCCTTTGTGTTGTGTGGCATTGGGGATATTGACATTTAGGAGTTTGCGTTCAGAGAGTGGAAATTGGTTTTGAAAAATTTTTTGGACAAGCGTTGTGATGACTTCTTGAGCTAGAGAAAAATCGGCGTGATGTTTGTTGTGGTTTTTGAGTACTTGTGAGATAGCGATAGATGGGACTCCATAAATCACCCCCTCCATTGCTCCCGCCACCGTGCCCGAATAAGTGATGTCTTCACCCATATTGGATCCAAGATTGATCCCTGAGATAACCAAATCAGGCTTCTGGTTCTGAAATAGTGTGCGTAATGCCAAATAAATGCAATCACTTGGAGTTCCATTGTCGAGTTTGTAAAAATCTTGTGCGGTTTGAATGAGTTTGAGTGGTTCATTGAGTGTCAATCCGTGACCACAGGCAGATTTTTCACACGCTGGTGCAACGACAACGATATGTGCCAAATCCTGCAGAGCTTCTTTGAGTGCGAGCAAGCCCTCTGAATCAAAGCCATCATCATTGGTGAGTAGTATTGTTTTCAAGAATTCTCCTTGATAAAAAATCGAAATGGTTGCAAAAGAATAAAAATAAGCCGTTGCAGATTGCGTAGAACGCTAATCCCAAAGCTTCTTTTGTAACCTTTGATGATTGTGTTAGTTTTGTTTGATGTGTGTGAGGGGGGGGGTAGAGTTTGGAAGTGTTGAATGATTTTTTCTCCCATTGCTTGTAAAAAATTATAATCTTCCAAAACTCTGCGACGCGCCTCAAGGATAAAATCTTGATTCTTTTCCCAAAGCTTATCTTTGAGCACAGATTGAATGATTTTTTGTGCTTCTTGTGGTTTTGTAATGTCAATCCAAACAAAAGATTCTTTTGGAAAAAAATCAGCGATATTTTCTGCACCATAATAAAAGGGCATACATCCTGCAAGAAAACAATCTGTAATTTTTTCTGTGAAATAAAATGGCGTTGAGCTGTTTTCAATCGCAATAGAGTAGCGGTAATCTTGCAATGCTTCTAGTTTTGTTGGGATAGTGTTGTGTTTTTTTTCTCCTCCAAAATAATCAATTGGAAGTTGGGTGGTTTTCAAAAAATTGACAAATTCTGATCTTTGGATATGACCGGGAAAAGCTTTTTTGTCAGTATTAGCGATACAAGAAATTTCTTTGTTTTTTTCTAAGTGTAAATGTTTGATCTCTTGAAAGTTTAGGGTGCGTTTCCATCCATCAACGAGCCAATATAGATAGGGCGGGGAGGGAATAAATTTGGAATCACATTCTAAAAGCTCTGGAACAAAGGCAAAAACCTTTGAGCATTGTGCATAAGTTTCGGGGTTTTTTGCAAACTCATTTTTGAAAGGAATAATGTATTTGAAATGTCCCGGAATGAAGGGTTCTTGTTGAATCCCCCAAATGGATGAGCTTTGCACGGGTGTGTCTTGATTGACTTTATTGATTAGGATTGTGTAATCTGTTGGAATATCTTGTGTTGTATAAAGGATTTTATAGCCCTTGGAATAATAAGAGCAATCACCAAGATGAGATTGTTGCTTGAGCCAAGAGATGATTTGTTCATTGCTATAATCTCCGACAATACGCACTTTGATTTCTTGCATCAATATTCCTTAAAGAATTATTTTGTTTTTGAGAAATTTGATTATAACTTAAAAGTCAAGTGTTTGGAAAGGATAGTCAATCATAAGTGGTGCGGAAGAGAGGACTTGAACCTCCACGCCTTGCGGCGCCAGATCCTAAGTCTGGTGCGTCTGCCAATTTCGCCACTCCCGCACAGCATTGCAGAAACTTAAAATCATCAAACTTCGACGATGAAGTAATAAAAACTGCAATTCTGGAATTCTACTTTAAAAAACTTATAAAAAGCTTAAAAATATTGTTTTGATTTGGTGTGTCGAAAATTTGATTCTGAGTTGATTTGATTTTGATATAGTTTTGCATTCTTAAATATCCGATAATTTTGTTTTTATGAGATTTTTTTGAGATGGATTAATGTGTTTTGTGTCACTAAATTTAAGATAAACGCATATTCTAAGGAGAGTGGATGACAAATAAGACTATTGAGAGAAAAAAGATTTACAACCCAAACTCGACAGAGAGTGTCAATGAGCGTAAGATTTTTGGAGGAGATCCTACAAGTATGTTTGATCTCAATAAGATCAAATATCAATGGGCATATAGTCTTTGGAAGTTGATGCTTGCAAATACTTGGTTTCCTGAAGAAGTGAATATGAATGCTGATAAGAGGGATTATAATGGTGGCTTAACTGCTCAAGAGAAGATTGGCTATGATCGTGCATTGGCACAGCTGATTTTTATGGATAGTCTGCAGACAAACAATCTCATCGATAATGTCAATCCCTATATGACAAGTCCAGAAATCAATCTAATCCTAGTGCGTCAGGCGTATGAAGAGGCTCTGCATTCCCAAAGCTATGCGGTGATGGTCGAATCTATTTCTGCTAATACAGATGAGATCTATGATATGTGGCGTGTGGATATGAAACTACGATCCAAAAATGATCATATCGCAGAGGTGTATATGGATCTTGCCAAAAATCCCACAGAGCGTAATTTGGTCAAAGCAATGTTTGCCAATCAGATTTTAGAGGGGATTTATTTTTATAGTGGATTTAGTTATTTCTACACATTGGCACGATCGGGCAAAATGCTCGGAAGTGCACAGATGATTCGTTTCATTCAACGCGATGAAGTGACTCATCTTTTGCTTTTTCAAAATATGATTAATTCTTTAAAAAGTGAGCGTCCTGATTTATTTACCAAAGATTTGGAAGAAGAGGTGGTAGAAATGTTTAAAAAAGCCGTAGAGGTGGAAACTGCTTGGGGGGCATATATCACTCAAGGGCAAATATTGGGACTGACAAGTGAAATCATTGGGGAGTATATCCGCTTTTTGGCAGATGATCGTCTCAATGCTGTTGGAATGCCCAAAATCTATGGAGCAAAAAATCCGATCAAATGGGTGAATCAGTTTTCAAGTTTCAATGAACAAAGAAGCAATTTCTTTGAGGCTCGTGTGACAAACTATGCCAAAGGGAGTATCAGTTTTGATGACTTCTAAAAGAAGAATCTATGTTCTACAACTTAAGAGAAAAAAAACCCTTTTGGACAATTTGCACAATGTGCTAGATTTTGTCAATCGATGTTCCAAAAAATCCATCATTTGCACTTCGGATTTGGTGTTGAGTGGCTTTGCACTCGATGATTTGGAGCGTGTAGCTGATTTCTCCAATCAAGCTATCGGAGAGTATCTCAAAGTCACCCAAGACAAGACACTCATCACTTCGTTGATTGAAAAAAAAGACAATCGGTATTTCAATAGTATCAAAGTGATTTCAGATGGAAAAATCATTTATTCCCAGCACAAAGTGAAGCCATTTCCCCTCGTGTGTGAGGCTGATTTTATGTCTTTTGGCAGTATGGATGAGGTGGGGTTTTTTGATATTCAAGGCATCAAATGTGCGGTGATTAATTGCTATGAATTGCGTTTTGTAGAGATGTGGCAAAAGGTGAGGGGTGCTGAGATTATTTTTGTGATTGCTCAATGGGACAAGGAACGCAAACAGCATTTTGAGACCCTAAGTCAAGCATTGGCATTGATGAATCAGTGCTATGTCGTCGCAAGCGATTGTGCCAATATGGGTGCTTCTAAGGCAAGTGCCATTATCAATCCCTTCGGCTTGGTGAATCAAGATGGAAAAAAGGGAGTGATTTATATGGAGATTGATTTGAGTAAGGTGGGAGAAATGCGTAATTTTCTCAAAGTGGGATTAGAGGATTGAGGGGGTAAGCATTGGATTTCTCAAATTTTGACACACTGGCAAAAATGGACTTGCAGGAATTGGGGGTTATTTTTTTGGCTTTGCTGGGCATTGGTTTTTTGTGCAATGTTTTGATTGTGGTGTATGGTATGAAAGATCAGAGCTTGAAAAGATTTGTATTGTCTCAATCTTTGTTTGTTTCTTGTTTGGCAGTCTTGTCGTTTTTTGCGTTGAGTGTTTGGCTCTATGGATTCAATCAATTTTGTTATTTTGTTTTTGTGCTTTTGTGCTTGTTTTATATCCTCTCATATATTGATTGTTTGTTGTTGGCAGTCCCTGATTTGTTGAATTTTTTGACACTTTTTGTCGTGGTGGCAGGTTTGTATTATTTTGAGATGTCAGAGATAAATTTTTTGGCAATGTTGGCTGCTGCTGGAGCTTTTAGTTTGCTCAAAATTTTTGGTAGTTTTGTGTTCCGCAAAGAAATTATGGGTGAGGCTGATATTGTTGTGGTTGCGAGTATGGGGGGATTTCTTGGGTTGCGAGAGAGTGTGTATTTTGTTTTTGTGGCTTGTGTTTTGGCTTTGGTTTTTATCCTTTTTCAAGCTTTGATTCATTTGAGGGATAAGCAAGTCAATGCACTCACGCTCAAACTCCCCTTTGTCGCTTTTTTGTTTATGGGCTTTTTGTTGATTTTGGTTGATAAACATTATAAAACCTTCCTAGGATTGTTGGGTGCTTAAACGATATTTCTTTTTGGCATTTGCACAGATTTTTTTCCCTTTTTTTCTTGTTTTGTTTTTTATTTCCTCAATCATTTTGATTATCACGATTGCAGGATCAAGCTTTGTGATCAAAATCACCTTTTTGGATTTGTCTTATTTGTTTTTGTATTCTTTGCCCAATACGGTGTTTTTTATCATCCCTATTACTTTTTTTGCTTCTTGTGTGTTGGCAATCTCTAGGCTTTCTTATGATTATGAGCTTTTGGTTTTTTTCTCTTTGGGAGTGCGACCTTTTGAGATTGTCAAGATTTTTTTGCCCATCACTTTGATTGTGACTCTGACTTCTTTGGTGTTTTCGCTGGGGGCTGTGCCGATTTCTAAGAGAGCCTTTGATAATTTTGTGGAACAAAAAAAGGTTGATGTGGATATCAATATCAAAGCAGGGGAGTTTGGGCAAAAGATCGGCAGTTGGCTTGTGTATGTAGATCGAGCGGAGAATCGTATTTACAAAAATCTTGTTCTTTTTTCAATCGACAAAGCGATGTCTGAAAATTTTATTAGTGCGAGTGAGGGGAAAATCACCAATGATTCTGGTGTGTTTAGTTTGTTTCTCAAGCAGGGGAATTCCTATATTGTCGAGGAGCAAGAGTTCAAAAATATCGCATTCAAAGAAATGTATATTCGCACCCAAGTGGGGGAGGCACCATTGAGTGCGTATGATTTGTTTGATTATTGGAAAAATGCTTTTAATGGAGAGAGTTTGGGTGCAAGTCGTAAGTTTGTCAAAGCTACATTGATCTCACTTTTTCCTCTTGTGAGCATTTTTTTGATTCCACTCATTGGCATTGCAAATCCTAGATACCACAAAAACTTCGCATCTTTCTATATTCTTGCTGCGTGTGTTTTGTATTATGTTTTTGTGCATATTTTTGCAGGACGCGCACCATTTGTGGCACTTGGTGTTATTCCGATTTGTTGGTTTTGTGTGACTTATTTTCTGTATTGGAAAAAAATCAAACCCTTGTATTAAATTGATTATTTTTATAAAATTATGGCACTCAAATAATCGTTTTTCTTGCTTTTGGCTAGTCTGTTGAAAAAGATCGTTGGGTGATGTAGTGGTTTTGGTGTGCGGCATTTTCGTTTGTAGCTTTTTGAAGTGAGAATCTGCCCCTAAAGAGACTCTCTTTGCCCTATAAGTTGTAGTGTAAGACTACGCTCCCGCAAGTAGCGTTATTTGGGTAGTTTAAATGATGGAATAAAAATGAATAATCGTGACCTTATCGAAGAAAAGCTTTATCGCGAACAAATTGTTTTAGCCCCGATTCTTAGAAGATTTTTTGCTATCAATATTGATCTGTTGCTTGTAAGTTTTATTTTTCAAATGTTTTTTTGGAATGATTTGAAATCGATAAGCGGAGACACTCAAGCAGTTGTGCAGTTTGTTTCAGGCTATAGTCTGCACCTCCTGCTTTTTATGTTTGTGTATGAATGGCTGATGACTTATGCCTATGGTGCGACTTTGGGCAAGATTGTATGCAAAATACGCGTAGTTTCGATTGCTTTGTTGGATCACCCTGCGATTGTTGCAGCATTTTTGAGAGCTTTATTGAAGATGTTGCAGTTTTTTATCATCCCTCCATTGTTTTGCTTGGTTTTTTTTACTTTTTTGCGTCAGGGGTTGCACGATTGGTTGGCAAAGAGTATCGTGATCAAAAATGCTTAATCTTTTTTTGATTTTTGTATGTGTCTGTTTTGGTTTTGCGCAAGATATTTACCAGCAGACGCCGGGGGGATCTTCTATCGGAGAATTGAGTGCTGATGAGCTAAAAAATCAAGGCGATACACTCGAGGCAAAAGGCAATGTCGTTTTGATCAATGGGGATTTTTATATTTCTAGCGACACGCTCACTTATCATCAAAAGGAACAGATTGCTGAGATTCAAGGAGAGGTCAAAATCTACAAGGGCAGTGTGCTACTTTTGAGTGCCAAAAATGTAAGATTGGATTTTAAAAAAGAGAAGTTCTCCCTCTCTTCGATGTATCTGCAAAATCCACAGAGTGGTTTGTGGGTGAGTGCAGGTGAGGCACAAACAAATCGCGATGTCTATGAGTTTGAGAGCAATATCGTTTCAGGTTGTGATATTCAAGATCCTATTTGGCATATTGATTCTAGCTCTGGAAGCTTTAATCAAAATAGCCATCTTTTAACATTGTGGAATTCTAGAATCTATGTGGGTGATGTCCCATTGTTGTATGTTCCTTATTTGGCACTAAGCACCTACAATCAACGCAAAAGTGGATTGCTTTATCCTGATTTTGCCCTCTCCAATCAAGATGGCTTGTATTATCGCCAACCTATTTTTATCGCACCACAGCAGTTTTGGGATGCAACTCTTGCACTACAGGCAAGAAGCGCTAGAGGTATTGGCGGAGATCTTGAACTAAACTTCGCAACGCCTCAAAACAATTTGTTTTCATTGACGGGAAAGTATTTTTATAACTTTGAGAATTATGTATTAAAAAACAATCTAAAACATCAGCATGTCTATGGTGGGAATGCCCAATATTCTTCCAATACGCTATTTGATGTTTTCAATCCCAAAATTGATGATGGTTTGTTTCTAGATTTGACATATATGAATGATATTGACTACCTGCGTATCGATCATATTGACAAAAAGATCACTGAACGCTTGAAAGTGTCTCAAATCAACTACTACCTCCAATCTCAAGAGCATTATTTTGGTTTGTATAGTCGGTATTATTTTGATTTGAGTAAGCCCAAGAATACTGAAACATTTCAACAAATGCCTAATATGCAATATCACAAATATCTTGATTCTCTTTTTTGGAGAAATTTGTTTTATTACATTGATGTGCAGAGTTATAACAATGTCAGAGATGAGGGATACAACTATGTGCAAAATAGCATCGCATTGCCTATAGGGATCGAGGTGCCATTATTTGACAACTATATATCCGTTGGCATTGCGACAGATTTGAATTTCCACAATATTGTTTTTTTTCGCCAGAATGAGATTTTGTCCCATTTGCCCAAAGCACCGAGGACGGCAAATGTGTTTGGTGCTAATTATTCTGCAAGTGTGTCCTCGGACTTGGCTAAGAATTACACATATTTTTTGCACACATTGCAGACAAAAATCGATTTTTCTGGTCCTTATTATCATTATGGGACAGAAATGTTTAGTCCGCAGGCTTATGAATATTTTGAGAATTACAAAGGAAATAAGAAGCTTTATAATCTTTGGAATCCATCCTCAATCGTGGATTTTCAATCGCGTCAGCATAAGATGGGATTGAGCTTTTTGCAATATTTTTATACTCCCAATGGTCGGTCTATTTTTTATTACAAACTCTCCCAGCAGTTTAATTTGCAAGATAAGGAGTTGATGTTTGTGGGAAATCCTCTCAAAAATGAATTTGGAACCTCTCCGATTGAGGGATTGACTTTGAGCGGTGCTTTTAACTATGCTCCATATTATCAGGTGGTGGAGGAGGCATCTGCCAATCTAGCCTTTTCCAAATGGACTTTTTCATTTGATTCGGGTTTCTTTTTTAAGAGGTTGCTAGGTGTGGTCAATGGACGCAAACAAATCATCGATGATGCGAATTTTTTGAATTTCAATCTTCGAAATGATTTTGGGTATTTTTCTATAGGCGGAGGGATGAGTTATGATTTTTTACATCAGCAAGTCAAGGATTGGAATATTTCTTTGTCAAAAGATGTGCGTTGTTTTGGCGTTACGCTAAAATTTGCTCAAGAGTTTGTATCGGTTTTGACAGATCGAGTGGATCACCCTCTTGAGATAGAAAAAAATCAATATGTAAGACTAGAATTTAGATTTGTTCCACTTACTTCAACAGGAATGAATTATCGTTTTCAAAGGCAAAAATGATGGATAAGTTAAAGAATTATTTTGAAAATCGTCAAGATGCATTGCGGCATTTGTTTCTTGAGCTAGAAACAATCAACCTTGACAACACTTTGGTCGTGGCTTTGTGTCCGGAGGGAGCAATCATGGCAGATGCAGTTGCACGGCATTTTGATTTGGAGATGGAGTATCTGTTTTGTGCTCCCATTCCTGCACCCCTCAATCCCGAGTGTGCTATTGCCCTTGTTGGTGAGTTTATGGATGTTGTGATTGATGAAAATTTGTTGGATTCTTTTGGTATCCCTATAGATTATGTCTATCAACAAGCGAAGGTGGTCTATGAGGAAAAAATCCTACAAAATGTCAAGAATCTAAGAAAAAATCAAGAGATTGCAAAGATTAGTGGGAGAAATATTTTGATTGTTGATGAGGGGATTGAGACGGGCTTTAGTGTTGAAGTCATCATCAAAACTTGCGTCAATGCTGGTTGCAAAAGTGCCTCTGTCGCTGTGCCTGTCTTGTCAAAAGATGTTGAAAACTATTTGTTAAAATTTTGTGATTGCGTCTATAGTGTGTTAAGTCCTGATTTTTTTGTCTCGACAAACTATTACTACACTCACTTGCCCGTGATCAATGAAAATGCCCAAGGTTTTGATTTTTGTGAGCTTGAGGCGTATAAACCAAATTGGAAGGAAGAAAATGATAACAATACAATCTAATAGCCTACTAGAAGAATTTGATTTCACCAAAGTTGCTCAGCAGTCGCGAGGGTCGGTATGGTATCAGTGTGGCAAAACGACGATTATGGCAAGTGTTGCGATAGAAGAAAATGTAGTTGTGGATGAAGATTTTCTGCCCCTAACTGTGCAATACATTGAGCGTGCTTATGCCAACGCCAAGTTTCCTTCGGGATTTATCAAGCGTGAGGGGAAGCCAAGTGAGTTTGAAATCTTGACTTCAAGGATTATTGATCGCACCTTGCGTCCATTGTTCCCAGATGACTATCGTTATTCAACGCAAATCACCGTGATGGTGTTTAGCTATGATGGAACTCAAGATTTGCAAGTGTGTGCATTAAACGCTGCATCAAGTGCGCTTTATGTTGCAGGTGTGTCTATAGAATCCCCAGCCTATGCAGTGAGGGTTGGTCGCAATCAGCAAGGGTTGATACTCAATCCAAATATGCAAGAGTTGCAATCGGGCAGCTTAGATTTGTATGTTTCAGGTTGCAATCAAAATCTATTGATGATTGAGATGCGAAGTTTGGGTGATACATCGGACAATTGTGCATTGTCGGAGGAGGAGTTGTGTGAGGCGATAGAGTTAGCCAAACAAGCAATTGCTGAAGGTTCGCAAAAATATCACCATGCTTTCACTTCTTTGCAAAAAGCACCACTTGAGATTCAAAAGACATCAAAGCCCAATTTTGAAACAATATGTGCTTATATCCAAGAGCATTATGCCGATGCCCTCAAACAAGCTATCGTGCAGATGGCAAAAAGCGAGCGTATGGTTGAAATAGAAAAACTGCTCAAAGTGATTATGGAAAAACAACAAAATGATTGGACGCAAGAGGAGGTGTTTGAGGCATTGTGTCACAAGAAGCGTGAGATGATGCGTGAGATGATATTAGGAGATGGGATTCGTGCAGATCTAAGGAAACTCAATGAAGTGCGTCCTATCACGATTGAGACAAATCTATTGCCCAATGCTCACGGATCTTGTCTTTTTAAACGAGGGCAGACTCAGGCTCTTGTGGTTGCAACAATTGGAGGGGAGCAAGATGCTCAAGTCTATGAGCTTTTGGGTGAGAAAACGCCCTCCAAAGAACGCTTGATGGTGCATTATAATTTCCCAGGGTTTAGTGTGGGCGAGGCAAGTATGGTTGGTGCTGTTGGGCGTAGAGAGCTAGGGCATGGAAATCTTGCCAAAAGAGCACTAGAGAGCAGTGTGCGAGATAAACGCGTGGTGCGTTTGGTCTCAGAAATCTTAGAATCCAATGGTTCAAGCTCTATGGCAACGGTTTGTGGTGGATCTTTGGCATTGAGGGCAAGTGGGGTTGCGATACAGGAGCTGGTTGCAGGAGTGGCAATGGGATTGATAAAAGATAGGGATAGATATGCGATTTTGACAGATATTATGGGGTTAGAAGATCATGAGGGGGATATGGATTTTAAAATTGCTGGGACAAGTGCGGGGGTGACTGCGATGCAAATGGACATCAAGCTTGGTGGAGTGACATCAAATATCTTAAAAGAAGCACTCTATCAAGCCAAAGAGGCTAGAATGCAAATTTTGGCAATTATGCGAGAGGCTGAAGAGAAAATCATCATCAATGAAGAGATTGTGCCGACTTCTATTTCTTTTGGAGTTGATGCCGATCGCATTGTGGATATTATTGGGCAGGGTGGCAAAACGATTAAAGAAATCATTGAAAAATTTGCTGTAATGATTGATTTGGATCGTCAGAATGGCAAAGTGCAAATCAATGGCATTGGTGCTGAACGCCTCAATGCGTGTAAAGACTATATTTTGAACTTTTTGCAACAAAGGCACGGACAAGCAAAAGTGAATTATAAGGCATATACATCTGGCAGTATTTTTGAAGGAAGGGTGAAAAAGCTTGTTGAGTTTGGTGCATTTGTAGAGCTTCCTAATGGTGGCGATGGGTTGCTTCATATAAGCAAAATACGGGCTAAGGGGGTTGTTTTGAGTGAGGGGCAAACAATAGAGTGCAAGATCCTTAATGTGGAGCAAAACAAAGTAGAACTTGATTTTAGTGAATAAAATCGTATTTTTTTTGGTATCATTGCGTTTTCTGAAATTTCAAAAGCTTTTGAGTAGGGGACGGATCCGAAATGAGAGCCAAAAAGGAGAAAAATGAAAAAAGTGTTTTTATTGACATTTGCATTAGCCACATTTGCATTGGCAAACGATGTTGAGGCGATGATCAAATCTTATTCTGTTTTGGGTGCTGTTGTTGGACTTGGAATTGCTGCATGTGGAGGAGCTGTGGGTATGGGATATACTGCTGCAGCAACAATTTCGGGTATTGCAAGAAATCCTGGTGTTGGGGGAAAATTGACGGGAATGATGTTTATCGCATTGGCTTTGATTGAAGCTCAAGTGATTTACACTTTGGTTTTGGCGATTATCGCATTGTTTGCAAACCCATTTTTGGGAGCATAAGACTTAAAATAGGGGGTTTTGCGCTGGTGGTGGAACTGGTAGACACGCTATCTTGAGGGGGTAGTGAGGAATACTCGTGCGAGTTCAAGTCTCGCTCAGCGCACCATTGTTTTGATATGCCGGAGTGGTGAAATTGGTAGACGCGCTAGACTCAAAATCTGGTAGGGGCAACCCTGTGTCGGTTCGAGTCCGACCTTCGGCACCATATTCTACATTATGATAAATCATCGTTTAAGGTTGTTTGATGATTATTATTCCTGCGAGATTACATTCTACGCGTTTTCCCCAAAAAATGCTTTCAGAGATTTTAGGAATTCCTTTGATTGTACGCACGGCACTAAGAGCACAAGAGGTTGATGAAGTTGTCGTAGCAACAGATTCCAAAGAAATTGCTCAAATTTGTGAAAGCTATCACATAGAGGCGATTTTGACCAAAGAGACGCATAGTAGTGGAACAGATCGTTGTGCTGAAGCTGTTGAGATTCTGCGATTAGAGCCTGATGAGATTGTGATCAATATGCAGGGCGATGAACCATTTTTGGAAGCAGAGATTTTGTCCAAATTGAAAAACTTGATGCAAACTAGCACGGCTTTTATGGGGACTTGTATTAAAAGCATAGCAGAAGATGAGAGCTGTGATCCTAATCTAGTCAAGGTGGTGCTAGATTCTGGCGGTAATGCACTTTATTTCTCTCGATCCAAAATCCCTTATAATCGCGATCAAGCACAATGTGAGTATTTTGGACATTTGGGTGTTTATGGGTTTAAGGCGAAACATTTATTGGAGTTTTGTGCTTTGCCCAAAAGTCCTTTGGAAGAGATAGAGAAATTGGAGCAGTTGCGTGCTTTGTATCATCAAAAACGCATTGAAACCTTGTTGGTTGAGACTCAAAGTATCGGGATTGATACAGCAGAGGATAGAGAGTTGGCAATTCAGAGGTTTTTGAAAGCATAGTGATGACAAATACAAAGATTGATTTGGCAAATGCCGGGATTAGAGGTTTATTTCTATATTATTTTTTCCCCATCCTTTTTTCTATGCTTGTGTTAAGCACACATGTGGTGGTCGATGCTTTTTTTGTGAGTTATGCGATTGGTCAAGATGGCGTGGCAGCACTTGGATTTTCTTGGCCCGTTTTTCCGGTGCTTGTGGCAATTTATTTGCTGTTTGCTGTTGGTGGTTCGGCATTGATTTCGTATTTTTTGGGAAAAGGCGAAAAGCAAAGGGCGTTGGAAATTTTTAGCTCTATCTTGTATTTTGTGGGCATACTTGGATTGATACTTGGGGGGCTTTTGTATATTTTTACAGAGGAAATAGCAGTTTTTTTGACGGCTAATAAAACAATCAATCCAATGATCAAAGAATATCTTGTGGAATATTTGGAGATTATTTTTGCGGGAGTGGTTTTGATTTTTTTGCATCCAATCTTGGATATGTTTGCTGTAAATGACAGACAACCATTTTTGGCGATGATTTCTATGCTTATTGCTTCAGTCGGCAATATGCTTTTTAATTATCTATTTTTGTTTGTTTTAAACTTGGGGATTCAGGCAAGTGCTTTTTCTACACTTTTGGGAAATGTGTTTGCTGTTTCTATTTTGCTGTGGCATTTTTTGTGCAAAAGAGGGGATTTGCATTTTATCAAAGCGTTGAAATTTGAAGACATCAAAAAAGCCTGTCGCAATGGACTACCTGCTTGTGTTTCCGAATTGAGCACAGGTGTCTTGATGCTCCTTTATATTTTCAAATTGCTAGATCTTGTGCAAGAGAGAGGGGTGCTGATTTATACGATTGTGATGTATATCGGCACGACACTTTTTGCTATTTTGCTCTCAATTGCTCAAGGGGTGCAACCTATTGCGAGTTTTAATTATGGTGCAGGCAAGATTGGGCGTGTCAAAGAGGTGTATTTTTTTGGAATCAAAATCGCCGTGATTGTGAGTATGGTGGTGTATGTGGGTATCTTTGCGTCGGCGTATTGGTTGGCTTGGGCGTTTTTGAATCAACAAGATATTGCCAAAGATTCGATGTTGATTCCTGATATTGCTCTTGCAATGAGAATTTATCTGATCGCTTATTTGTTTATGGGGATCAATCTCGTCAGTGCCGTGTTTTTGCAATCTATCCAACGCCCATCGGGTTCGATGTTGATTACGCTTTGTTATAGCGTTGGTTTTTCTACGATTTTTCTAGAAATTTTGACGCAATATTTTGGGATGATTGGCGTGTGGGCAACTTATCCGATAGCGGCTTTTTTGACGATTTTTGTGGTGTTTTGGGTGATTAAAAGAGAGTTTGAAAGAGGAGTTTTGTATGAAGGAAAAGATTCTACTATTTGATTTGGATGGCACTTTGATTGATTCTACTCAGGCGATTTTGGAGAGTTTTGTCAATACTGCGTTATTTTTTGGCATAAATCTCAAAGAGAGAAGAGGGGAGATTATGGGCTTGATTGGTGCAACTCTGCGAGATATGTTTATGCATTTTGGTTTTTCAGAAGAAGAAACAGAGCAATGCATAAAGATGTATCGCACAAATTATGAAAGAATCTATTTAGAAAAAACACATTTGCTACCAAAGGTAAAAGAGGCATTAGAGAGTGTTCCTAAAAGCTATGGGATGGGAGTTGTTACTTCCAAAAATAGATATTTTTCTCTCAAAATTTTAGAGCATTTAGGTATCAACAGCTTTTTTTCTGTTGTGGTTGCGATTGATGATGTCAGTGAGCCAAAACCAAGTGCTGAACCAATCCAAAGGGCACTGGAGGATTTAAATTTTCAAGCACAAGAAGTGTATATGATTGGGGATACATTTTTTGATATGCAGTCTGCGAAAAATGCCGGAGTTATCGGCATTGGAGTTATGGGAAGATATGAAAAGCAGTTGGAAAAATATACAGATTTTGTATTCTCTGACTTATTTAAAGCTGTGAATTACATAAAAGAACAAAATTAAGTTTCTTAATGTAAAATACACATTTGGATAAAAAATTTTTGACTAAAATTTGGAATCATTGAAGGAGGTTTTGATGTTGGAAATTAGATGGCATAGTCGTGCTGGTCAAGGTGCAGTTACAGGAGCGAAAGGTTTGGCTGATGTGATTGCAGGGACAGGCAAACAGGTTCAAGCATTTGCGTTTTATGGATCTGCAAAAAGAGGGGCTGCGATGACTGCTTACAATCGCGTTGATGACAATCCAATCTTGAATCACGAGAAGTTTATGTCTCCAGATTATGTGTTGGTGATTGATCCTGGTTTGACTTTTATTACTGATATTTGTGCAAATGAGAAAAAAGACACAAAATACATTATTACCACCCATTTGACCAAAGAAGAATTAATTGCCAAAAAGCCAGAGCTTGCGGACAAGGAAGTTTATATCCTTGATTGCATTAAAATTTCAAGAGAAACAATCGGAAAATCTGTCCCTAATGCCCCGATGCTTGGTGCGTTGATGAAGGTTTCAGGAATGCTTGAGTTGGAGTATTTTTTGGAAAAGTTTATTAAGTTGTTGGGCAAAAAGCTTCCGCAAAAGATTATTGATGCCAATCGTGAAGCAATCACTAGGGCATACAATGAAGTTCGATAAATAAGGATAAAAAATGAAAGGTTGGAATGAATTTGAAATAGGGTCTGTGCTTTTTCCTTTGGATGAAGATGGTAGCAAAGCACAGGAGAAGGCTCCGAGTGAAAGAAAATATACAGAAAATAGTTCAAGAAGTGCGAGTGTTTCACATTGGAGGGTTCAAAAGCCCGTCCATAATCACGATCACTGCATTAATTGTTTTTTCTGTTGGGTGTATTGTCCGGATGCGTCGATTTTGGCAAAAGATGAGCAAATGAGTGGTGTGGATTATCAACACTGCAAAGGCTGTGGTGTCTGTGTTTCTGTTTGCCCTACCAATCCTAAATCTCTTTTGATGTTTGATGAAAATGAAGTAAATGAAGATGCGATTGCAAGATGGCCTCAAAAAGAAAGAAAATAAGGAGAAGTTATGGCATTGAAATATGAATTATTAAAAACTGAAGTATGGGATGGAAATATGGCAGCAAGCCATGCTTTGCGTCAAGCACAAATTGATGTGGTGGCAGCTTATCCTATCACCCCCTCCACTCCTATCGTCCAAAACTACAGCAAGTTTTTGAGTGATGGATATATCGATGGTGAGTTTATTATGGTCGAATCAGAACACGCCGCAATGAGTGCGTGTGTGGGTGCAGCGGCTGCTGGAGGGAGAGTAGCGACTGCGACTAGCTCACAAGGTTTTGCTTTGATGGTGGAAGTGCTTTATCAGGCGTCGGGAATGAGGGTGCCTTTGGTGCTTAACCTCGTCAATCGTGCTTTGGCAGCACCACTCAATGTCAATGGCGACCATTCGGATATGTATTTGAGCCGCGATTGTGGTTGGATCAATCTATGCACTTACAATCCTCAAGAGGCTTATGACTTCAATTTGATGGCGTTTAGAATCGCTGAAGATATGCGTGTGAGGATTCCAACGATTGTCAATCAAGATGGCTTTATTTGTTCGCACACTGCACAGAATGTGCAACCCCTAAGCGATGATGAGGCTTATGCTTTTGTCGGTGAATACAAAAGCAAAAATCCCTTGCTTGATTTCTCCAAGCCTGTGACTTATGGAGCACAAACTGAAGAAGATTGGCATTTTGAGCACAAAGCACAATTGCATCACGACATTATGAATGCCTCAGGTGTGATTGAAGAGATTTTTGAAGAGTTTGCCAAATTGACAGGAAGAAAATATTCTCTTGTAGAAAGCTATGATATGGATGATGCTGAAGTCGCAATCGTAGCATTGGGAACGACGGTGGAATCTGCAAGAATTGCTGCAAAGACTGCGAGAAGTAAGGGTATCAAGGCGGGAGTGGTGTCTGTGAGAAGTTTGCGACCTTTCCCTTATGAGCAAATTGCCCAAGCATTGAGTCATTGCAAGGCAATTGCGATGCTAGATCGCAGTTCTCCTGCTGGTGCGATGGGAATGCTGTTTAATGAAGTGGGGGTTTCTGTTTTGCAACATTCTGACAATAAGCCAATTCTTTCTAATTATATTTATGGTTTGGGCGGAAGAGATTTTACTCAAGAGCATTTGGCAGAAATTTTTAATGATTTGGATGCAAATGCACAGGCTGGAAAATTGACACACCATACGCAGCAATTTGTAGGGCTTCGCGGTAAAAAAATGGCGTTTAATTAAGGAGAAAAAGATGACAAAAGAAATTAAGAATCTGAAACAATTTTCAAAATCAGCCGAGAAATTTGAGGGTGCCAATCTTTTGTGTCCGGGATGTGCACACGGAATGATTATCCGTGAGGTTTTGAATTCTGTAGATGGACATATTTTGATTGGAAATTCAACGGGTTGTATCGAAGTTTCTACGGCTGTGTATCCTCATACTTCTTGGGATGTGCCTTGGATTCATATTGGATTTGAGAATGGATCAACAGCGGTGGCTGGTGCTGAAGCGATGTATAAGGCACTTGCAAAGAAAGGTAGATATACAGGAGAGCGCCCTAAGTTTGTCGCTTTTGGTGGTGATGGCTCCACTTACGATATTGGGTTTCAATGGATTAGTGGATGCTTTGAGAGAGGACATGATTTGACTTATGTGTGTTTTGATAATGAAGTGTATGCCAATACTGGAGGACAGAGAAGTGGATCCACTCCATTGGGATCATCAACTTCCACTACTCCTGCAGGACGCGTAAGCTATGGAAAAAAAGAAAAGAAAAAAGACTTATTGGCGATTATGGCAGCTCACGGATCGCCTTATGTCGCTCAAGTGTCCCCAAATAAGTGGAAAGATATGAACAAAAAAATCAAAATGGCACTAGACACCGAAGGACCGACATTTATCAATGCTTTGAGTCCTTGCACAACAGAATGGAGGTTTGAGTGTAGCAACACCGTTGAAATGATGGATATGGCAGTGGATTCTTTGGTTTTCCCACTCTATGAGATTATCAATGGACACGAGCTTCATATCACATATCGCCCAAAAAATATCATCCCTGTAAGGGATTATTTGGGTATGCAAGGACGCTTCAAGCATTTGTTCAAGCCTGAAAATGAACATATCATCGAGCAATTCCAAAAAGATGTAGATGCAAAATGGGAATTGTTGCAGAGGAGAGAAGAGGCAAAAATCTAGACAATGTGTGAATCCCCATTGTTATTTTTGCTTTGATGAAATCAAAACTTTTTTTGATAGCATTGCACTTTTATTTTAGGAGGAGAAAATGCTATCAAAAGACATTATGCGTTATTCTAAAATGCGTTATGAAATTAGAGCCTATATGTGCTATCTTTTTTCTAGGCATATTCAAACTGCAATTTCAGCAAATTCTTTGGAAAATATCACACACGGACTAGAGAAGATCGCATTGGAAGTGCAGGTTTTTGATTCTATTTATGTGCTTGATTCTTATGGCACACAGATTAGAGAGCTCAATCAAAAAACTTATGAAGTGACCCACATAGAGGGCAAACCAAACTATGCAGATCGTGCTTATTTTTATGAGTGCAAAAAAGAAAGACGCTGTATCCTCACCGATCCTTATCCGAGCAAAAACGATAGTAAGCTTGTTGTGACGGCAAGTTATCCTATTTATGATGAAGAGCATCGATTGCTATATGTTGTGTGCATTGATATTTTGCTCAGTCAGGCACTCAAAATCGGCACACCAGCAAAGTTTTATGATGTCTTTAATCTAGGTTCCAAAGTAGTTTATAGCGCATTGTCTGTGATGTTGGCTTTGGTTGCATTATTGCTTTTTGTGCGTGGGGGGCATAGTTTTTGGCACGCAGTGGTGAATTTCAGTCGCTTGGACATCAAGGAGGTGTTTGAAGCGACAATTTTGCTCACGCTTTCTTTGGCGATTATGGATTTGGTCAAAGCTATCTTTGAGGAGGAGGTGCTGGAGCGTAGTGCGGGTGAAAACCATTATGCGATTCACAAAACAATGATCCGTTTTTTGGGTTCTATCATCATTGCTCTTGCAATTGAAGCTTTGATGCTTGTGTTCAAATTTAGCATTATTGAGCCTTCAAAGATTCAATACACCTTGTATCTCACAGGAGGGGTTGCTTTGCTACTCTTTGGTTTGAGTGTGTATGTCAAATTCGCTTATAGTGCAGTCAAAGATGATCGCAATAGTAATGCTGAACCTAGGCTCTGATGTCTTGTAGGCAGTGGGAATGGTTGGCATAGATTCGTATCTGTGCAAAGGGGGTGAAAAATCTGCGGACACTTTCTGCACAAATCACTTGATCTTTTGCACCCAAAAAGACTTCGATTTCTACCCCTTGTGCAACAAGCCATTCCAAATCTTTGGGATTCCATTGGAAATAAAGCAAATCTTGTAGTTCTTCCAAAGTCCCTATTTTCAAAAAATTTTGATGATTGAAATGGCATAAATCCAAAAATTTTTTGATGTAGTTTTGTGGGTTTTGTTTGTATCCCAAAATCTGCATTCTAAGAAATGCGGGGGATTGGTTTTGGAAAAAAGCAGGGGAAAATAGATTGAGTTTTTGCACCCTCTGATGATTTTTGAGGGATTGGAGCGTTGCCCTAAAAGCTAGGATACTCCCATAACTAAAACCACTGAAGCTATAGGGCATTTGTAGGTTTGCCAAATGCTCAAACAACACCCCCTCATTTTGGAAGCAAAAGCCACTAAAGAAGTTTGGAAATTTCTTCATAGCTCAAAACTTCTTTTTGGTGCAATGTTTGGGCGATATTGAGGATTTGGTTTTTGTGCTGTTGCAAAAATATTTCAAGCTCATCTTGTGTGCTATGCAATAGACTTTGTATATCAGAATCTAGGAGATTTTCACCCATTCCATAGTCTTGATAGATTTGCTTGGCAAGTGTTTTGGCATCATTTAGATCTTCTTGGGCATAAGTGATTTTTGTGTTTTTGAAAGACCAAAGTGCGTAGTAGCCGACTAGAAGTAGCTTGAGGTGATTTTTGATTTGAGCCTCATCAAGCAAGGTGGGTATTTTGAAAGTTTTATCTTCCTCATAGAGAGAGATTTTTTCGAATTTGATTTGGTGCAATAGGGCAAAAAAGGCTTTGCTTGCTTGATAAAGGCTTAATTGTGATTTTTGCTCTTGGTTGAGGATGGGGATTTGTTTGAGGGCAAAAAGAATCTTGTGTTTGGCTTGGTTGATTGCCTCTTGTGTGATGGATGGATGCTGATTGCGTAGGGCGATGAGTCCTGCCTCGTTGATTAGGTTTTCAATCATCGCACCACTGAAGCCTGAGCATTCTTGTGCTATTTTTTCAACATCAAAATCATAGGGTTTGTTTTTGAGATAAAGTGCAAAAATAGCGATCCTCTCTTGGGGTGTTGGGAAATCAATGTAGATTTTACGATCAAAGCGACCGCTTCTAAGGAGTGCAGGATCAAGAATTGATGCATTGTTTGTCGCACCTATGACAATCAGGTTGCTTCTCTCTTCAAAGCCATCAATCTCGACAAGAAGTTGGTTGAGAGTGGCTTCTCTCTCATCATTGCGTCCGTTGCCTCTTGCTTTGCCCACAGAATCGATTTCATCAATAAAAATCATCGCACTTTTTTGTTTTTTGGCTTGAGCGAACAGTTCTTCTACGCGTTTGGCACCCGAACCGACATAGATTTGGGCGAAGCTACTGCCACTCTGATAAAAAAAAGGGATCCCAGCCTCATTGGCTAAAGCTTTGGCAAGCATTGTTTTGCCCACCCCCGGAGGTCCCACAAGCAAAATGCCTTTGGGCAATCTCAAGCCTAGATTTTTGTATCGGCTTGGATTTTTGATGTAATCAATGATTTCTTGCAAATCTTGTTTGACTTGACTGATTCCTGCAAGAGATTGCAAGGTGATTGATGGATCAGGTGTGATGGAGCTGATTGATGATGGAGGGGTGGGCTGTTTGTTGGGAGTGGTTTCTGGAATAGATTTGGAATGAGAACGCAATAATGGATACAACCACAAAAGCAACAAGGCAATCGCTCCCAAAATCAGCACCACAAAAAAAAGCCAAAAATAATTCCCTCGTTTCTCGATCGGGGCGTTTTTGATTTTTTTGCTTACAGAATCACTTTTTAGGATTTTGTAGGGTTGGTTTTGGTATTGGAAATAGATATAGCTGTTGTCACTACTAAAAGATGTCGCTCCATTGTGCAAGAAGGTATTGAACTGCGTTTCGCTAATGGTTTTGGATTGATCTTTGAAAAACAAAAAAGCAAAAATGCTCAAAACAATAATGCTCAAAAGAGTGATCAGTAGTATTTTGATTCTTGGTGTGATGTTCAAGGCAATCTCCCGATGTTGCAATCTTGTGCAATGTGATAATCTGTGATTGTGACAAAACCTTCTATCGGAGTGTCGGCAATGATTTTGGTGCGGTTAAAAAACTGATCCAATCCAATATAAGCTCCATCTTGGGATTGCTCAATCAAAACGCTCAATGGATCTTGTGAATGTTGGATGCGAAATTGGCGATTTTTGTCCTCAATGAGAGTTTTGATTTGATGTAGGCGAGATTTTGCAAGTGTGCCGTTGATTCTTTCTTGGAGTTGTGCTGATGGGGTGCCATTTCTTGGGCTATAGATGAATGGATGCAAATGTGTGAGGGGGAGGGTTTTGAGATTTTGATATGCTTCTTGCCATATTTTCTCACTTTCTCCCGGATGTCCTACAATATAATCTGTGCCGATTGCAAAGCCTTTGTTGGCGATGGTTTCAAGTAGCTTGTAGTCCTCTTCAAAACGATTGATTCGATTCATTATCTCTAGCATTTTGTTGTGGGAGTGTTGCAAGGCGATGTGTAGATGTCGTTCCAAAAAACTCTCGCCCAAAATTTCTAGAAACTCTTCATCGATTTGACTTGGCTCAAGAGAGCCGATACGGATTCTGCGTATGTTTGGAGTTTTTGCAATCGCTTTGATGAGCTGTGCGACAGAACTTTGGGTGTCTTTGCCATAGCTCCCCATATTTGTGCCTGTCAAGACGATTTCTTGGATACCAGAATCTGCGAGAAGTTTGACTTGCTGAAGGATCGAATCTTGGGGGAGAGATCTAGCTCTGCCTCTAGTGTGTGGGATGATACAATAGCTACAAGCAAAATCACAGCCCTCTTGTATCTTGATAAAAGCTCGATTTCTCCCTGCAAATTCGCTCACAAGAGTTGAATCAATGTGTTTTTCATTCTCAGAAGTGAGGAAAAATGGCGTCTCTTGCTTGAGCAGAGCGTTAATCTGTTCTTTTTGTTCGTGTTGGAAAATCCCAAACACCATAGGTGCGATTTGTTGCCCCTGTGTTTTTGCCCCACAACCTGTGAAGTAGATTTTTTTGCCTTGTTTTTTGATTTTGTTGATGTATTGACGCACTCCGCTATCAGCTCCATTTGTGACGGTGCAGGAATTGATGACAATGATTTGGGCTTCGGATTCATCATAGGTGATTGTGAAATCTTTGAGATTTTCTTTCATCACTTGAGTGTCAAAAAAGTTTGTCCGACACCCAAATGTTTTAAAAAACACTTTTGACATTTTCAGCCTCACTGTATCTCTCCCAAGCTCCATCGCTACCGGTATTGACAATCTTTGTCGTTGGATATGCGATTTTGATGTCGTGTTCTTTGCCTATAGCATCGACGATGTCCCCAGAGATCGAGCTTCTGACATTGAGCGTGGTGAAAGCATTGGTTTGATACCAAACAGAGATTTTCATCCCATTGGGTTCAAGCATATTGAAGATTCTAGGTTCTAGACTAATGCGTTTGATAGAGTATTTTTCTTTGAGTCGTAGCATTTTCCTTTTGCCGATCTCAATATGTGAGCGAGAGTGTTTGCGTGCGACTTCTGTGGCAATCTCAACGGCTTTTTTGTAGTTGCTATCAAATGTGATTGTGAAATCAATCCCATCCCATATTGTCGTCATACCGCTATGAGTGTAGTTTGAAATCACGGTGTTGAAAATAAAGTTGTTGGGGATAAACACAATGCGTCCGGCACGCCGTGTTTCAGCATAAGTGTTGTAGGTCACATCTTCCAAAAGTGCAATGCGTGTCATAGAAATATCCAAAATATCCCCTATGTAAGTCGTGTTGTCGCGATGAATGCGTATGCGATCGCCCACATGTAGCCCACCACCTATGACGATGACTAGCCACCCAAGAGTGCTCATAAACAAATCTCTCATCGCAAATGCCAAACCAGCAGAAATAAAACCCAAAAATGTCACAAGGTAAGTGATATTGTTGAGATAGCTTAGAAGAATGATGATGACAATAATACTGATATAAACAAAGCTGATGATTTTGTTGGCAATATAAATGCGTTCTTCATCAAGATATTTACGCAAGGCGATCTTAAAAGCAAATGCGATAGAGAAAACAATCAGACAGGAGACGATGATGTAGATTGTTTTGAGTGTTTGGCTTTGGATTTGGTTGGAAAGTCGCAAATCTAGATCAGCTACGCGTCTAGAAAAAACCTCAATGGAGGTTTCAAGAATGCTTTGCGTAGTTTCAAGCTCTATTTTGATATTGTGATTTTTTTGCAATTCTCTGATGACTTCATCCTCGCCCTGCTTGTTGTGGATTTGGGTTTGTAGTTTGAGTAGCTGGGATAGAAGCTCTTTTTTGTGGTTGAGTAGGGCGATGGTCTCATTGAGGCTTTGTTGGTTTGCACGCAATGTTTTTTCTTGTGATTTGATGTGTTTGAGAAATGACAATCCAGAAAAAATTGCGATTGGATTTGTGATGTTGGGGACTTCTTGGATCTCTTTGACTTCCGTCAGCTCTTTGTAGGGATTGCTATCATAATCTTTGAATAGTTTTTGTTGTTTTTGTAACACCTCAAGTTTGTTGCTTAGATTCTGAATCTTTTCATTGTTTTTGGCAGTGGGTTTGGTGTATTTGAGTTGGTATTGTATTTGTTGGATTTGATTGTTGATTGTGTTGAATTTGGTGAAGCTGTTGTATTTACGCACCCATATATTTTCGTTGTTTTCTAGCTGCTGGTTGATGATGTTTAATTGCTGTGTGATATTGGCAATCTCTTTGGGTAGGTTGATTTCTTGGACTTTTGCATTGTTGGCAATCAAAAACAATGGGATCAAAAACAAAAGACTTTTTTTCATTAGTATTGCTCCGATAAAAAAGTTAAGATCTCCTCTTGTGAGGGGGATACTTGCTGATAACTACCAATCTGTGTTGGAAGTATAAAATTTATTTGGTGGTTTTTTGTTTTTTTGTCCAAAAATAATGCTTCAAGGAATTGTTGAGGGTTGGTGATTGTATAGTGCGTAGGCAAATCATAGAGAGAGAGAAGGCTTCTCACTTCGGCAGAGTGGGCAAATCCCAACAGGCGTTGGGCTAATTGGTTGGCTAGAATCATTCCTAGACTCACTGCCTCTCCGTGCAAATAACGCGTATAGTTGTTTTCTTTTTCGATGATATGTCCGAAGGTATGCCCATAATTCAAAACCGCTCTTTTGTCTTTTTCAAAAGGATCTTGACGGACAATGTCGGCTTTGAGCTTGATACTAGAGTGAATGACTTCAAGGGGGTTTTGCTTGATTTGCTGTTTTTCAAAAAGTGTGTCAAACAATCTCTCATCTAAGCAAGTGGCGATTTTGATCACTTCAGCCATTCCTGCATTCCACTCTCTTGGTGCAAGTGTTTCCAAAAACATAGGGGAGATATACACAGATTTTGGAGAATGGAATAATCCAATAAGATTTTTGCCCTCTTGGGTATTGATACCACATTTGCCCCCCACACTTGCATCCACTTGTGCCAAAAGTGTCGTAGGGATATTGACAAAATCAATCCCTCGCATAAAGATTCCACTTGCAAGTCCCACAAGATCGCTTATCACTCCTCCACCAAGTGCAATCATCGTGCTTTGGCGATCTAGTTTGCAAGAGAAAGCGACATTGAGGATTTGCTCTAGAGTCTTGAGGCATTTTTGGCTTTCTCCACTAGCCAACACTAGCGTGTGGATCTGAGGTGCATTGATCTTTTGAGCAATCAAATCCAAAAAAAGTGGTGCCACATTTGTATCGCTGATGAGAAGCACACTTCCTTCAAACTCGAGCTTTTGAGGAAGTTCAAAATAAATACTGCTATCGCAGAGTTTAATCGTTTTCATAGGAAGAGGGGAGGATGATCTGTGGCTGGATGTGGGAGAGGGAGGAATGTAAACTCAAATCGGTATTGACAAAAGCAAAGCGTGCATTTTGCTTCACATTGGGTGAGAATGGCAAAAACTGCAAACACGATTGAAACTCCTCTTTGAGAAGCAGGATTGGGTTTTTGAGACTAGAGCGGGTGTAGTTGATTTTTTTGTTGAACACCTTTGAGAGTGTGTCAAACTCTTCTTTTTCTTGCGTATGGTATTTTTCATCGCAATCAAAATCAAACAAATGCAAATCAAGGGAGAGTTGAGAGGAAATATCCAAAACTGCAGAGGCGATATTGTGGCTTTGTTCTTCAAGCAGCACTACGCTTTGGGTGCATTGCTCTAGGGGATAGCTTCCGATTTTGAAAATTGGAATCGCCAAATCAAATAGCAGTTTTTTGTTGAAGTTGAAAAGTTTGGGATTTAAAATTGCCAAACCGATTTTTTTTTGGGTGTCTGCTTGTATGACTTGCGGGAATTGTTGCGTGTTGTAATGTATGAAGACTTGAATGGTCGGATCATCAAGCTTTTTGAGATGTTCGATGAGGGAGAAGGTCCTAGGATTGAGCAAAGCGATATAGAGCGTTTGATTGTTGAGTTTGCGGTGCAAAAACAATGCGTCCTCAATATCTTTGAGGATTTCGTTTTCATCACACAGGCTTTCATCAAGATAGAGGAACAAATCCTTGCCAAAAGGTATGGGGAATTGCCCTAGAGAATTGGTGATTTGTTTGTAGATGTGATTGAGGATCCTCCAATCTCCGACGGCTAAAAGGCGATCATTGGGTTGGATTGTCGTGGAAAATCGACTGAGCAAAAACTCATTGCCTCGATAGATTCCTACGATTTTCCAATCTTTTTGCGAGATAGAGCTGATGGAGCGATAGCAATACAAACTGCCCGGTGGGACTAATATTTCAATGATCTCTCCTTGCCCCAATCCGAAGTTTTGTGGGGTCTGTGGAGTATTGATGAGTAGGCTCGCAAGGTGGTCTGATAGGATTTCGTGTGTCGAGATTTGCAAAAGATTGTCGAAATGTTGTAGCTCAATGGAGGCATTGCAAATCATTGGGGTTTGTGGATAGAGTGTTTTGAGGTTTTGGATAATCGCCTCTAGCTCCTCGTCATTGTCGTGGAGGATAAAGATCTGATTGGCTTCTGCTGGGAGATTTTTGGTGATTTTGTAGAGCGATGTCGGATCAAAAGAGTGAAAAACAAAAGAGTTGGGATGTGTGTCGGGGATAAGATTTGCAGGGCAAATGGTGTGGTAGATGTTGGCACTATAGTATTTCTCTATCAATTTGGACAAAAAAAGCCTAGCACTTTCACCAAGTAAAACAAGAATGACTGAATTCATTAGGAGTAGCCTTTGCAATTTTTTGGAATTTGGCAATTATACATAAAGTTATCAAAAGACTTGATGATACAATCCCAAAAACATTAATACAAATACAAATCAAGGAGTGAGAATGGTTTTTGATCTTGTGTGTCAAGATGGGAATGCTAGGGCAGGGCGTTTGAGATTGGCAAATGGTGAAGTGCAAACGCCGATTTTTATGCCTGTCGGAACGCAAGGGGTGATCAAGGGGTTGGATTGTTTTGATGTGAAAAATCATCTTGAGGCAAAAATCATTTTGGCAAACACTTATCATCTTTATTTGAGGGTGGGGATTGAGAGAATGAGGGCTTTGGGGGGATTGCACCATTTTAGCGGATACAAAGGGAATATTTTGACAGATAGTGGGGGGTTTCAGGCTTTTTCTTTGGGGGGCAAACGCAAGGAGGAGGGGATAGAGTTCGCTTCACATATTGATGGAAGTAGGCATTTTTTTACGCCAAGCAAGGTGCTAGATATCCAATACGCTATCAATAGCGATATTATGATGGTTTTGGATGATTTGGTGGGGCTTCCTGCAGAAGAAAAAAGGATCTTGCAATCTGTGGAGAGGACGACTCAGTGGGCAAAAGAAAGCCTTGAATACCACGCAGAGCAAAAGATCCAAAATCCTTCAATGCCCAATCATCTCTTCGCGATTGTGCAAGGCGGGACTGATAGCAAATACCGCCGATTGAGTGCCCAATCTCTGACTTCTCTTGGGGTGTGTGTCGATGGGGTGGAGTTTGGGTTTGATGGTTTTGCTGTGGGGGGGTTGGCAGTGGGGGAGGGGAGTGAAGAGATGTATCAAACGCTAGATTGCACAACGCCATTGCTCCCTATCGATAAGCCTCGCTATTTGATGGGGGTTGGCACGCCAGAAAACATCATCGAATCAATCCAGAGAGGGATTGATATGTTTGATTGTGTGATGCCCACACGCAACGCGAGGAATGGGACATTGTTTGCAAGTTTTGGCAAACTTGCGATCAAATCGCCACAATATGCTTTGCAAGATGAGCCGATTGACAAAGAGTGTGATTGCTACACTTGCCAGAATTTTTCAAGAGCTTATTTGCATCATCTGTTTAGGAGTAATGAAATCACTTTTCATCGTCTAGCAAGTATCCATAATCTGAGATATTATCTCAATCTTGTCAGAGGGGCTAGAGAGGCGATTGTGCAAAGGCGTTTTGGGGAATTCAAAAGGGAGTTTTATAGCAAAAGGAGTGGGTAGAAGCTCTAGCTTGCTCCCATCTCTTGTTTCCCATCCCTCTCTCTCTTTTCTTTCTCTTGTTTGTTTTGCTAAACAATGTGAGTTTGTTTTTGAATCTTGTTTTGGGGTGATTGAAGGTTGATTTGAATTTTTGTTTTGAAGTTGGCTTGGGGAGATTACGCTTTTTAGCAATTCTAGAATCTCTTGGATTCTTTCTTTTTGAGTTACTTTTGCAAAAGCACATTTTCTAGTTTTTCAAGCTTGGTTTGGAGTTTCTTTTCAAGTTGGCTTGAGCAAAGCACCCTTTATACAATTCTAGAATCCCCTAGCATCTCTCTTAAGGGGGGCAAGGGGAACTTATAGCAATCGTTCCCCTTATCCCCCTTAACAACCCCCATAACCCCAGCATTGCATTAGCAAGGCTCGTTCAAGATTACATTGACTTGGAATCTTTTTGGGTTCTACAAGGTTAGTTTGGTTAGCAGTTTTCATTTCCTTTATAACTTAGTGGGGTTTAATGATTGATAAGGGTTTTTGATGGAGATTCTAGGAATCAAAAGAATCCAAAGAATCAAGAATCAAGAATGCTCTCACAAAGATTCTAAGAATCTAGATTCAATTTAAATCAAAAAAACAAACCTAAAACACCAAAGAATCAAAACAAAGTCAAAGCAATGTGGGTAACACACAAAAAGCGGGCAGGGGTTTGGGGGATTTTAAGGGGGATAAGGGGGGGTGCCTCGCAATAAACCCCCTTGTCCCCCTTATAGAAAAAAGCAAAGCGTGATTTGGAAACCAAGAAGTGTGCTTGTGCAAAAACAATCTCAAAAACTAGCAAACAAATCAAGAATTCCCTAAATCTGTGCTTTGCCCAAGCCAAGATTCAACAACCAAAAAATCACCAAAGGACACAACTTCTCAAGCCAACTCCAAAAGAAACCCCCTAGAGATTCTAGAATCACTCAAAAGTGTGCCTCTGCGAAACCAATCTCAAGCAAAAGAATCAGATTACATTCGAATCCTTTGGTGTTCTACAAGGTTAGTTTGGGAGGCAGTTGTTTGTGCTTATATTGAAATAGTGAGGCTTTGTGTTTTTTGGGTTTTATTTGGCGTTGTGGGTTAATCGTGAAGTTTTGCTAAACACCCCGCCTAGCTATTCAATAGGCGGGAAGGCGATTCTAAAAGAATCTAAAACAAAAAATAAATTTAGTTTAAAGGAGCATTCTAAGGGACATTTGAGATACAAATGCCCCTTCAAAGGCTCACCTATTGAGCGATCCTTCTATGTCTTCTAGTCCAAAGTTCAGAAATTGCTTGATGACACCCCCCCCCCCATTTTGGGAGTGTCGGTTTGTGAGAGTGGCATTACTCTTGAGTATTTTCTACTTTCAAAGGAGCAGTGTTTTCTGCTTTTTTGTCAGCCTCACTTGTTTTCTCTCCGAAGCTATATCTAGCTCCTAGGTTGATTTGATAATTTGTGGTGATTTTGCCACCAAAGCTTTTTTCAAAGTCGCAGTAGATCCTTGTGTTGTCCTTGACTTCAAAGTTTGTGCCAAGATTGATCACACCTCTCATCGTAGAAGTCAATGAAGTGATCTTCGTAGTTGTGTTGGAGTTTGATGTGAATGCAATCGTTCCGCCACCAAGATAGTCATGAACAAAGTAAGTTCCTACATAAGCACTTGCTTTAAATCCTTTGCCCTCTGTGAATTTGTCAAATCTGTATCCATAGCTAGCACCCACTCTGCTTCTGATTGTGAGAACATTCTCTTGCTTGCTATTGAGGAAGTGTGTTCCTAGTGTTTGTCGCATATTGGTTTCGTTGAAATAACCTGCTGAAACTTCTGCTTGAGGGTCGATATACCATGCTTTGTCCTCACCTAGGGCAAATCTATATCCCACCTCTTGGCTAAGAGTGATTGCCCAGTTGTTGGTGTTGTAAGTTTTGGTATCGCCTAGCATATTAATATTACTCATGATGTAGCTAAATTTGACAATACTATCTGTATATAGTCCATTTCCACCATTTTGAATGTATGCATTATAAAGAGCGAGTTCTACTGCATTTGAAGTGGTTTGATTAATTCCTCCGATGATGACTTTGTCAGGCTCTGATACTCCGATCATATTTGCTTTGGAGTGTGCATAAGAGAGGGCGATACCTGTGTAGTTTTTGGCATTCCCTAGATCGAAGTCATAATCATAACCTGCTTGGATTGTTGTGTAGTCAGATTGCATCTTGAGTGAAAACTCTGTCGTTTCCATACCATTGAAAATCCTAGCCCAAGCACCTTGATTGTTTGGATTGTCTCTCAAATCACCCATTCTCTTATTCAAAGAGTTGAAATTGGCTGCATAGAGTGAGTAGTTTGCACTAAGTGCAGCAGCACCTGTGCGTTGGCTCGCTCTAGAGACACCTTTGTTTTGGACACTTTGGATGAAGTAGGTGGTGTATTGACCTCCTCTATTGGCATTGCCGTATTCATCTGTAGTGATTCCTTGTGTCAATGTGGTTTCTATAGCCTCAAATCCACGAGTAGATGTGCCTCCCACGAATTTTGCTACTTGATTACCATTTGTTCCTTTGACTGTGGCAACAGCGATGTTTCCTGTTGTTTCTGCTCCTTTGCCATTGCGATATGTGATAGGTTCAGGTGCTCCTGATTGTGAAGCAACTTGTATTTTGTGTTGCTGGCGATTTCCGCTAAGCACAACGATACGATCAGAGTAGGTGTGTTTATATGCGTTGCCACTAGCTCTTAGATTTTGTCCTCCAAGTGTGCTACCTTGTTGTCTTGTTTTGGAATCTACAGAAACGACGAAAGTAACATCACTAGTTGTAAGTCCTGTGTTGGCTCCACCATTTGCTTGTCCGATAGTGAGGAGGTTGAAGTGATGAGCTTGTCCCAAAGCAGATTGAGCATTGCTTGAGATGTCAAGAATCGCATTTGCACCACGAGTGGCAGAAATAGTAGTGATTTGGTTACTGCGTCCTTTCAATGCAAGGGTTGCATTACTTCCCTTGAAATTGACATTTGTTTTTCCTGCAGTGGCTACAATCTCTTGCTCTATGATAGCGTTGGCATTATTTGCAAAAACGAAGTTTGTAGTCGCTCCTGCACCATTAGTGATGATTGTGCTTCCTCCCACCTTGCTGATTTTTGCATTTCCTGCATTGAAGTTGAAATTTACCTCACCAGAAGTGTTGTTGATATTCTTTTTGAGTGTGAGGGTAGTCATCGCTCCGTTGCCTGATCTTGGGGCTTGGAAGTTGAAATTTGTTTGAGCAGAATCTGTAGCTCTTGTGATGCGTCCGCCACCACCATTGATAGTTGCTTGTTGTTGTTTGATTTCACCTTCGATTGTCAAGCTTTTGCCATTAGCAAGATTGAAGTTTGTGGTGTTTTTGTAATTGGTGTTAAATCCACCTTGAGTGATGATATTGCCTTTGATTGTTGTGTTGTGATTGACATTGAAAATCAGCTTGGCATACCTGTCTCCCTTATCGCGTCCTACGACGATATTTCCATTCCCGCTAGCACCATTGGAGCCTTGAATATCAAGGATTCCGTTTCCACCATTGAAGTTGAAAGTTACGCCAGAGTTGTTGGCATCTGTAGAACCTGCGACCTCCAATCCGATATGAGAAACGCCTCCTCTTGTGTTGTTACCTTTGATTGCAATCTTGTTGTTGCTTCCGTTGAGACTGAATGCAGTTTGTCCGGCTTTCCAAGTATGCAATACATCTTTTTGCAAAGTGAGTGTAGTGTTGGCGTTTTCGAGATTGAATATATTTCTACCGCTATCTGTTGTCACAACAGAATAGTTCCCATTTGCATCGCCATTCTCATTGATACCTTTTGATCCGATTGTATTTTGAGTTCCACCATTGATAAAGATGATGTTCCCCCCATTGTTTAGGCGTGAAAACACTCCGCCACTAATTGTCATTTTGTTTTGAGTGGTGATGATGTTTTCTCCGAAATTGATTGCATCTACTTTTTTAGCGTCTAAATAATTGACTGTGATGATATTGCGTTGCTTGTCTCCACCTGCAGCAAAAATCATTTCTTTGACATTGAGCGTATCGATGAAAATTCCATTGATAGCACTCCAGTTCCCTTTGATGTTTGTCGCAGTGAGTGTGCCTTTGGCAATATATTGCTTGGTGTAGTCAGATATTGCTTTGCGATCCGAGTTTTTGAGTTTGTTCTCATCGATTGCAGAGACCAAATTGTGTGCTCTATTGCCATTGTTGGCAAGTTTCAAGATTCCTTTACCGATGTAGTTGCCTCCTTGAGAGCCATCAGCTTGGATTGTTGTGATGTCTAATGAGTTTGTGTTGCCTCTAGAAGCATTGTTGAACTCAAGACTGATGATGTTTTGACGCTTGCCTGTGTTGTGCCCCTCTACTTTTAATTCATTGAGGTGAAGTGTGGCTTGTTTTTGGAAATGAATTAGGTTGAGAGAATCAGCATACGCATACTCTTGAGCATTGGCTCTTGCTAAGCCTGCAACGATATTGAAGCGATGTTGTGCGTTTCCAATCTGTCCTTTATTGCTAAAAAGGATTCTGATGTTGGCATTGTCTTTGTTGCCATTGTGTTGCCCTAAGCTTTCGGCACGGATTTGTCCTATTTTGTTTTGAGTAGTGATTGCATTGAGTGCATCTCCGCGTGTTGATCTCTCAAAAGTGATATTGATGTCAGTGTTGCTTCCGATAGCTTGAGTATGGCAACTACCTTTAAGACATGCAGAGCTTGTGATGTCTCCTGTGATACCACCTTTGCCACCTTTGAAAACGAAGTTTTGCCCAGATTCCACCATTCTTGCACTTAGGTTTCCTTTGAGGATCGCGTTGTTATCGAAAGTCACATTTGTTTTGAGAAATTTGAATGCTTTGTATTTTGGATCATACACACCAGCAGAATCAAAGTTACCTACCATATCTCCTTTGAAAGTTGCTTGAGCTACATTGTCACGAGCATTGCTAAATACTTGGAGCAAAATATTGCCCTTGAGAGCGACATTTTGTGTAGTGCCTACGAAATTGAGAGTAACTCTTTGGTGCAAAAGATCATGGGCAGTTGTCCCACCATCACCAAATCTAAAAGCTAGATACCTCTCTCCATTGTTCCCCAACTTGAGCCCTCTGTCTTTGTTGGTGATTTTGATTTCAGAAAGTCTTCCACCCACAGTGAGTGCTGATTCTTTGCCTGTGCTGTTGAATGTAAAATTTGGTGCGATTGACAACTCATTTCTGTTCAAAAAGAATTTGAGGTTTTGGATTTGAGTCCCTGCATTGGTTTGAAGCTGATTGAAACCACCGACATTTTTGAATCGTATTTCATAAGCTTGTTGAAACTTGTTTCCTGTTGAAGGAACAACTACTTTGCCAATGCTATAGCAAACTGCACTTGCGTCAGTGCAAGCAGGACCAACGGTCATAGTTGCACTTGCTACACTCGCACCTAGTGCCAAAGCCAATGAAGTAGCCACTAGAGGGTTGAAAGACTTTTGACCCTTGCTATTAGCAGACGCTTTTCTTAAATTTTTCTTTAGTTCCATTTGTTTTACTCCTTAACTAAAATTTAATTAAAACTAAATCAATTTAAAATTGAGAGTTAATTATATCATAAGTTTTTTGTTATTATTTTTTTGTTTATCTTTTTGTGTTTTTGTGTGATGGCGTAGGGGTGCTTGGTGTCGATAAAAATAAATTGATTTTTAAAGTTTGGATATAGAGTCAGAGAGGCTTTGGTGGCATTGTATCATTGGTGGTCCATAGTGTGGCATAGAGATTGTATCGCTAGAAACGATATAGATCAGGAATGCCCTCTGATGTCTGTATCTCATCTCACCCATTTAGTTTGGATCTTGCGTTTTCCCAATCAGGCATATATAGATGTATATAGTTATAAAAATCTCGATTGTGGTAGGGGTATTTGATATGTGCAAGTTCGTGCAATACGACATATTCTATGCTTCTCTTTGGCTTTTTGATCAATTCAAGATTGAGGGTAATGTGTCGTGAATTGATTTTGCAATTCCCCCACATTGTTTTCATTGTTCGGATAGAGTAGGTTTGGAAATCCAATCCAAGCCTCTTGCTGTAGTTGGCAAGGATCGTGGCAAACACATTTTGCGCCCTCTCTCTATACCATTGTTGTATCATCAGCTCTTTGGCTCGATAGTCTTGAGTGTTTTTGAGATGGACATACAAAAACTTCCCTCTCAAAGCGACTTCATTGCTCGTATCCTCAATAATCTTGAGCCGATACCGCTTCCCTAGATAAAAGAAATCTTCACCACTGACAAGGAGGCGTTTGGGCGTTTGTCTATCTTTGAAAAACTTCAGCTTCTCTTCGATCCATTTGGCTCTTTTGTTGAGAATGCGATCAATCTCTTTTTGGCAAGTATCAAGTGGAACACTTAGAATCACCTCCAAGTTTGGAGTGACTCTTAGTATCAGATTCTTGATAGGTTTGCGGTGGATTTTAATTGCCATAGTGAGAAATACCAGCTAACATAAACTGCTCCTCCAATTTGTCAAGCTCTTCATTACTCGCGTCTTTGTATTCTTTGAAAATAAGCTCTTCAATCGCATCAACTATCTCATTTCTCACATCTTGATTGTTTTTCCAATTGGGCTTTTTGCTTTTTTGGATAAAAATCACATCTATTTGCTGTGCTAGCTTGATGATTTGCTCTTCGTCTAGATCTCCTATCAAGCCTTTTATACTATCATAAAATGCCCTTGAGGGAGGAGTGGATAAATCTTTGGGATATTGATTTTCTTGATGATTTTGATGATTCAAAAGGGTTTCACGGATAGATTGTAGTTTGGAGAGTTTCTCTTTTTCACTCAATCGCCCCTCTTTGTATTCATCGATGACTTTTTGGATTTGTTTGGATAGTTCATCATAGAAATAAGGATTACTTTCTTTGTTTTCTTTGATGTATTGAGAGATTGCACTTATGATTTTATCTGCCTTAGCTTTGTCATTGGGTTGTTCTTCTATCTCATTGAGAAAATCCTCGCTCACAACACTTCTAAGCTTAAGGATCACTCTCACCTCTTGTGCACCGATGAATTGGTGGATCATGTTTTTGATTTGGGATTGGTATTGTTTGAAATCTACTTTTTCGTGATAGCGAATTTGCACGCTGTGCTTGAGATTGAGATAAAATTTCAAATCTCTTTTGTATGTATCGCATTCCTCATTTGTAATACTTTCTTTGAATCTAGGAAATATCATCAAAGCACTCAAGGAGCGCGCAAAAAGACTCAAAAGCTCATAAAATTCTTCTCTTTTTTCTTTTTCTTCCAAAAACTGCTCATAAATTTCTTGGAGTTTGCCTCGTTCTTTTTGGCTTATTATTTCTGCAAAAAACTCTTTTAGCCTTTGATGATTCTCTCTTAATTCTTTTAGAATGTCTTTGATACCAAAGATGACATCTTTGATGTCTTCTTTGTCAAAATCTGCTAGCTCCTGATAGATTCTCATCGCATCATCTATTGCCTTATGGATTCCACGATAATCAATAATATACGCTCTTTCTTTCCCCTCATAAATGCGATTGGCTCTAGCAATGGCTTGAAGTAAGTTGTGTTCTTTTAGCCTCTTGTCTAGATATAGACACGCCACTCTTGGTGCGTCAAAGCCTGTAAGAAGTTTATCTACAACGATAAGCAAATCAATCTCCCCATCTTCAAAATCCCCTATAATATTTTCTTCACTTCCATAAGATTCTAATATCTTTCTCCATTCTGCAATCACTTCATCTTCATTTTCTTCACCTACTGCTGTATTGCCTACTCTTGTATCAGGAGAGGAGATAACAAAAGCACTTTTTAGTACATTGTGAGTCTTGAAAAGTTGATGATATGCTACTGCATCAGCTTTTGAGCTTGTGGCAAACATCGCAACAAACCCCGTTCCTTTGAAATTCTTTTCAAAATGCTTTTCTATATCAATAGCAATCCATTCTAGTCTTTGGATTGAGGAGAGGGTGGCTTTTGTTGTTTCTTTTTTGAGATGTGATTTTTCCTCCTCACTCAAATCTCTAGCAATGGCTTCAAATTTTTTATCAAGATTGATTGCATCATTGATGAATTGCTCTGAAAATCTTCCTTCATAATAAAGTGGCAAAATTGCCTTATCTCTTAGGGCTTGTTCAATCGTGTATTTGTGGATAAATCCTCCAAACTTCCTAGCTGAACTCTTTTCTTTGGAGGTTAGAGGTGTGCCTGTAAAGCCTATATAGCACCCATTGGGGATAGAATCTTTCATCGCATTATGCAACAATCCATTTTGAGTGCGATGGGATTCATCTACAAGCAAGAAAATATCTTGAGAGTTGATGACTATATTGTGCTTTTCTGGGGCTTGGAATTTTTGCACTAATGTGGTGATGACAGATTCTCCTTTTTGAAGTAATTCAATGAGATGATTGCCATTTTTAGCTCTTTTGGCTTCTATACCCGTTTTGCCAAAAGTTGTATGAATCTGCTCATCAAGATCCACTCTGTCTGTTACGACAATAATGCGACTTGTAGGGATAGCCTTTTTGATCAAAGAGGCAAGGATAGACATTGTTAGAGATTTGCCACTGCCTTGAGTATGCCAAATCAATCCCCCTCTTTTGGACGCCTCTTTGGTGGATTGGATTTTTTTCATCGTTTCTTTGATAGCAAAAAATTGCTGATGCCTTGCTATTTTTTTCACTTTTCCATCAAAAATAATAAATGCAGAGATAAATTCCAAAACCCTCTTAGGATGCAATAATGCCGCAAACAATTTATCTAGTGCATCAGGCTTTGTGATGCCATAGGATTGAGGGAGGAATAAACTCTCTTGATTTTGTTCTTCTTGCCATATACTATAAAATTCAATAGGGGTGTAAATTGTGCCATATTTGGCTTTTTGATTATTCCCTGCGATACAGATTTGAATGAATTTAAAGAGATGAGGGATTTCTTTTTCATCTTGATTGCGAATCATTTGAGAGATTCCCTCCTCAATATCCACGCCTGATTTTTTAAGCTCTATCACGCCAAAAGGGATTCCATTGACAAATAGCACCAAATCAGGACGACGCGTTGCCCCCTCTATATCTTTGAATTTCCTTTTGGTAGAGAATTCCTCTGTGACGCAAA
Organism: Helicobacter enhydrae; assembly: GCF_001693335.1. Classification (NCBI taxonomy): domain Bacteria; kingdom Pseudomonadati; phylum Campylobacterota; class Epsilonproteobacteria; order Campylobacterales; family Helicobacteraceae; genus Helicobacter; species Helicobacter enhydrae. The sequence goes on from NZ_CP016503.1 coordinate 126,305, forward strand.
AATGATTGTTGTTTGGGTTGTCAAAATCTATATATCGCATATCTTTGGATTTTTGCTTGTCGTTGCGGTTGGTGTGTGTTGTCGTTCCATACACAAGCAAATCACTCACAATGCGGTTGGCTTCTTTGAGTCCTTTTTCTAGTGAGACATCAAGCTCTTTGATAGCTTTGTCTATAGAGTCGCTAGAGAGGTTGATAGGATTTCCACTAGAATCGTGCGTATTGAGCTCTTTGAGTTTTTCTTTTAGGATGTCTTTGAAAAGGACATTTGAGAGATCCCCACCCCGAAAAGAGAGGGCTTCATCAGGTGAAATATAGGTATAGCCTAGTTTTTTTAGAAATGCAATGCTAGGCTTTTGAATGGTGCTGTATTCAGTGGTTGAGCAGATCATTTGTCAATCCTTTACTTGATTTTTTGCTTTTTTAATTTTCCAAGCATTTTGCATGCAAAATTGCTATTTTCGATTGTGTTGTTATCTCTCATTCCAATATTGTTATATGTTTCACACATAATGATCTTATGGATTTTTTCTTTTGCCTCATTTTTGTCTTTATCATCGTTGTTTGACATATCCATTTCATCAAGACAACCAAATCTCTCCTCTAGTTCATATAAAATATCTAAGATTCTTGTTTTTACTTCATTTAAGATTCTTGGAATCTCTGAATCATTGATTTCTCTCCTTGCCGATAAGATTTCAGCATTGGTGTCAAAGGAAAACAATTGCATATCCTCTGGATTTATAGGCATACCTAATTTCCCATTTTGATTAATAGATGATTCGAGAAATTCCAAAGATTCTGTCATTTTATGTGTTGTAAAATCTTTTTGATCTTCTGGAGAAAGGTGTTTTAAAAATACCATAGGTAATGGAGCATTTCTAAATTGATTATCCCCAACAAGATAGTTGCCCATAAAATGAGTCTTTACTCTTCTATACTCAGGTATCTCTTTATCCTCGCTATATCCTTGCACTTCATTTTTTGCCCATTGCTCTAGTTTTGTATCCTTTAAGTCTTTTGCCAAAACCATTACTCTATAAAGTGCTTTATTTAATGGAATCTCACCATTAACAAGTTCTTTGATAATTTTGCTTTTTGCCATTAAATCTCCTTATTTGAAATATTCCATAATTATTCCTACAATAACGCCCCCAATTACTGCAATAATCACACCTATAAGAATCGTTTTTGGTATAGATTCTTTTTTTAATTTTTCATTTTGATTATAAGTTCCAAAGTTTGAATTTACAATTTTATTGTTATTGCCTATTTTGATTTGATTTTTGATTTTTTTACTCATACTTCACTCCTCACTTTGCCACTAAGTAATTTTTGCATTAATCCCTTTTTTTGAGATTTGAGAGATTCTAATTTTTGTTCCAAGAATAGAATCTCCCTATCTGCCTCGCTTAGAATCTCTGCGATTTTTTCCTGCTCCGCTAAGGGTGGGAGAGGGATTTTGTGATTTTTAATATCACTTGTAATTTGAGGTTGTCCTGATCCAGTGATAAGGTAATCAAAATTATCCATTGCAAGTTTTTGATAGGCATAAAATTTATTGAGTTGTTTCGAATTATCGAGATTGATTACCATAGCATTTCCTGTAATCCAAGAGTATGGCTTTGTGAAATGCACTGAACCACAAGTATTGCCACGACAAGCAATAGCAATCTGTTCTTTTTCGTGATTAAAAGAATGGTATTTTCCAATAACCCCATTTGCCCCATAGACTAAAAATCCCTCTTTAGAAAAATTTGTTTGCTTAATTGTTTGAGGTTGATAAATCTTTGCCACCTCTCCCAATTGCACCACCTCCCAAGCCTCATTGAATCCTGCAAGGCGAATCTTGGCTGATAGTAGAGCTTGGTATAGCCCTTTTTTGAGATTTTTCTTTTCTGTGATGAGGGATTGTAGATTTTGGATTTGGGTATCCCAAGTGCTTAGAATCTCTGCGATTTTTTCCTGCTCTGCTAGGGGTGGGAGGGGGATTTGAATACGAGAAACAATTTCTTGTTTTAGCTTGGGTTGAGCTGTTCCTGTATTGTATTTATCATATTTTAGAATCTCCAAAATTTCAGCTAAAAAGTATTGATTAATTCCTTTTGGTCTCAATACATGGGCGTGATTATTTACCCAAATTTTACCTTCAACACAGAAAGCCAAACGAGTGCTTCTATCAATAATATTTGCTCCGTCCTCTCCTAATAAAACAAGTTTTTCATCAAAAATATAATCATCTACATAATCAATCATCCCTGAAGCACCATAATATGGGAATATCTTTTCACACCTTGCCCTTTGAGACTCATTTAGAGGGATTCTTTTGTGATCCAAACACTCTGTCACCTCCCCCAATCTCACCACCTCCCAATTTTCAGGCAAGATTCCAATCTCTGTGCGTTTATAGCCTTTGGGGATTGTAGTCATTTGATCTCCTTTGAGAGTGGTTGTTTGGAGCATAACCACTCAAACGCTTGAACCAACTCTTTGTATTTTGGAAATAGTTGGGTGGTTTGTGCATTTTTGGCACATACCACTTCAAAGATATTTTTCATTTGTATCACCCATACACTCTCATCTTTGAAAAGTTGGATTTGTTTTTGATAGGTTTTTGGTGATTTTTGATAATTCATAGCAGAACACCTCCCAGTCAGTGCTAAGCACCTGAGAGGTCTGTTGGCAAAATCATACCTTAATGAATCCAAATGCTTACTCAAAGCGTGGCAAATCCCTCTCATACTAGCCCCAATTCTTTGAGATAGTTGTCCATTTTGGCTTGAGTTTTGCTGATCTCTTCATCAAGCTTGGCGATTTTGTCCAATGTGGAGGGGATGTCTATCTCTTCCTCTTCTTCAAAGGTATCTACATATCTTGGGATGTTGAGGTTGTAGTCGTTTTCTTGGATTTCTTCCATTGTAGCAATATGAGAGTATTTCTCTATCTCTTGGCGGTTTTGATAGGTTGTGAGAATCTTGGTGATATGCTCCTCTGTAAGCTTGTTTTGGTTCTTGTTTTTTTTGAACTCCTTGCTTGCATCGATAAATAAGACATCTTGATATTCTCTATCTTTTTTGAAGATTAAAATACACGCAGGGATAGAAGTCCCATAGAAGAGATTTTCAGGAAGTCCAATTACAGCATCTAAGAGATTATTCTCAAGGATTTTTTTGCGAATTTTTTCTTCACTGCTTCCACGAAACAATACGCCGTGAGGAAGCACGATACCCATTCTGCCTTGTGGGGCAAGTGAGGCGAGCATGTGGATTACAAAAGCATAGTCTCCTTTGGTTTTGGGTGGAATCGCATAATGTTTGAAGCGTTGGTATGTGTCATTTTCTGCGTATTCAGCCCCCCATTCTTTGAGAGAAAATGGCGGATTTGCGACGATGATGTCAAAGGTTTTGAGTTGATTGTTTTCCAAATGCTGAGGGTTGATGATAGTGTCCCCCCATTTGATATCAGCATCTTCAATCCCATGCAAAAGCATATTCATACGGCAGAGGGCGTGGGTTTGTGAGTTTTTTTCTTGTCCAAAGATTCTGAAGTTTTGATTGCCCACTTCTTTACTTGCTTTGATGAGCAATGAGCCTGATCCACAAGTTGGATCATAGATTGTGCTAGATTCTTTGGCTTGGACAAGTTTGGCAAGAAGTGTGGAGACTTCGCTAGGGGTGAAAAACTCTCCCCCTTTTTTGCCCGCATCACTTGCAAACTCTGCGATGAGAAACTCATAGGCGTCCCCTATGACATCTTGGTTTTCGAGTTTGCTGGGGGAGAGATCGATTTTGTCATTTGAGAAGTTATCAAGTAGGTTTGAAAGCGTTCTGTTGCGTTCTTTGTTGTTGCCCAAAAAATTTGGATCGTTGAAATCGATATGATCAAAAATATTTCCTAGTTTGGTTTCATTGTCATTTTGGATATGCTGAAGTGCTCCATTGATGAGCTCACCAATATTGCTGCTCTCTTTTTGGGATAGCAGATAGTCAAAAGTGCTTTCTTTGCGTAATTTGAATTTTCTTCTTTGGAGCTTTCGCTCAAGCATTGTTGGATTGTCTTTGCATTCTTCATAAATGATACTCTCTTCTTCTTTGTAGCTATCAGAGAGATATTTGACAAAAAGAAGGCTTAGGATATAGTCTTTATACTTTGAGCTATCCATACTACCTCTGAAGCTATCGCACGCATTCCATACTACAGAATTGATTTTTTCTTTTGTTGTATTCATTGGTTTTCTCCTTGTGTGATGAATTGTTTGAATCTCCCATTTCTCAATGAGGTTTCTATTTTGATTTTTTCTTGCAATAGTGCAAGTTTCTTGTCTGATTCGCAGACAAACTGGGCAATTTTGTGTTGCAACTCTAAGCTTGGCAGATGGATTTCCAACTCCCTAAGATCCATAAGCCTCAAAAACGACATTGTCGTCCCATTGGTGCTACACTCTTGGAAATATCCTTGAGGGATTGAAGAGTTGAGATAGTGGGCAAGATATTGGGGCAAAAGCAGGTTTGGATCTGTTTGAATGACTGCCATCACCGAAGAAAAAACATAACCCGCATAATCTTTTGTGATATATACCGCTTTTAGAGGTGCTTTGAGCCTCACAAGCACATCGCCCTCTTGTGTCAAATTGTCTTTGAGAATGGGTTTGGCAAATGCGACTTGATCCAAATCCCGCAAATCAAGCGTGCCCAAATCACCAAAATTTGAGATCCTAATAACCCTATAAGAAAAATCCGCATCATCTTTTTGATTTTGAGAGCGACTTAACTGCAAACCAGAGCGAAAAGATGATAGATCGCCAAGCTTTCTCATCATTGCATATTCCTTGATGTGATTTAAGTTTGATGACATTATATCTCAAAATGATTTATTTTGATTGGACAATAATTATAGATTTCTTAAAAATATTGGCAATCCCAATATATTTGGATATTTCATCCAATACACGAGAATCGGATTTGCTAGGATATTGGCTCCGTATCCTTTGTAGAGGTATTGTAACGCCAAACAATCGTTGTTTTGGATTTAGAAAACATCGAAGTCAAAAGGTTTGATGGGGGATATGTGAGGAAATGGCAGACAGGAAGGGATTCGAACCCTCGAAGGCTTGCACCTTACACGCGTTCCAGGCGTGCTCCTTCAACCACTCGGACACCTGTCTAAATCAAAGCCGTGATTTTAGCATATTTTAAACGACATATCAAATGACATTCGGCTATAAAGCCAATATTGAGACAAAATCTCAAGCTCATTTCCCCTCGCTCTATCGCCTTAGCATTGACAATGGTCAAATATCGCTTTACTTTTTCTGACTTGAAGCTAATATACAAAAATAAATCAATCAAAAATATTAATAATTATTTAAGAGTAAAAAAATAACTTGTATCAAAAAGAAAAAAGTTCCACAAAATCTGAAGTTAAGGTTTTACCACTTGTTACATTGAGAATCAAAACAAACGCCGAAAGGTTGCGATGTGTTGGGAATGTTAAATAAGTTTTGAAACCATATCAAAATAATCTAGTGGCATAAGGCAAAGTCCGCTAGTGTCCAATACGATGAAGGAGAGTAGATGGCATCAGAAAAGGCAGTGATTGAGAGTTATGCAGATACAACTAGCGATAGAAAAAAAAGTCGCTTACCTGCAAAACTTGATTGGTGGCAAAGTGCAACGGGGTTGTTCCTCGCTTTGTTTATGATTGCACATATGTTTTTTGTCTCTAGTATTTTGATTAGCCCGCACGCGTTTGATTGGCTAGTTGGAATGGCAGAGCTTGATTTTGTGTTTGGGCATCGCAAGCCTTGGGTGACTTCATTGGTGGTGCTTGTGGTTTTGAGTGCGTTTATCGCTCACGCCTTTTTGGCTCTGCGTAAATTCCCTATCAACTACAAGCAGTTCCTCAAAATGCGAACACACAAGAATCTAATGAGACATAGCGATACGAGTCTTTGGTGGATCCAAGCGATGACGGGTTTTGTGCTTTTCTTTTTGGGGAGTGCACATTTGTTTGTGATTATGCTCTCTCCCAATAGCCCTGACGCATTGGTGGGGATCGGCTCTGTGGCATCTTCATTGCGTTTTGTGGAGCAACATTTTTGGATTTTGTATCTTTTTTTGTTGATTGCAGTTGAGCTTCACGGAAGCATTGGGCTTTATCGTTTGGCTGTGAAATGGGGGTGGTTTGACAAATGGGGCAAAACTCCTGAAGGCACAAGAAAAGTGTTGCAAAAAGTAAAAATGGGAATGACGATTTTTTTCCTCACGCTCGGCTTTTTGACTTATGGAGCTTATATCAAATACGGACTTGAGCTTTCTCAATCTGAAGTAAGGAAAACTAGCATTGTGACAGAAGAGAAAATCGAAGAAATCAAAATTGATGTGTTGGAGAAGTAGTGATGAAGATTGTGTATTCAGACGCGTTGGTTGTAGGTGGAGGATTGGCTGGTTTGAGATCAGCGATTGGTTGTCGTCAATTGGGGCTCAAAACGATTGTTTTGAGTTTGATTCCTGTGAAGCGTTCGCACTCTGCAGCGGCTCAAGGAGGAATGCAAGCAAGTCTAGGAAATGCGACAAAGGCTAGGGGGGATAATGAGGATATTCATTTTATGGACACAGTCAAAGGGAGCGATTGGGGTTGTGATCAAAAGGTGGCAAGAATGTTTGCTGCCACAGCTCCCAAAGCGATTCGTGAGCTTGCATCTTGGGGCGTGCCTTGGAATCGCGTAAAAGCAGGAGAGCATAGTGCGATCATCAAAGGGCAAAAGGAGACTTTTCAAGAAGATGAAGAGGCTCACGGACTGATCAATGCACGAGATTTTGGTGGGACTAAAAAATGGAGAGCTTGTTATACAGGAGATGCTACAGGGCATTCGATGCTTTATGCAGTTGCCAATGAGGCGATGAGGCTTGGCACTGAAATCTTGGATCGCAAAGAAATGGTTGCTGTGATTCACTATGAGGGCAAATGCTATGGCGTGGTGGCAAGGGATTTGGTGACAGGAGAACTCATCGCCTTTGTTTCTAAAGGCACATTGATTGCCACAGGGGGATATGGTAGGATTTACAAAAACACTACAAATGCTGTGATTTGTGATGGTGTGGCAGCGGGAGCAGTGCTTGAAACAGGGATTGTGAGGCTTGGAAATATGGAAGCAGTGCAATTCCATCCTACGCCCATTGTACCTAGTGGGATTTTGCTGACTGAAGGTTGCAGGGGTGATGGGGGATTGCTTAGAGATGTCGATGGACACGCTTTTATGGCAGATTATGAACCAGAAAAGAGGGATTTGGCAAGTCGCGATGTGGTGAGTCGTAGAATGCTAGAGCATATCAAAGCAGGCAAAGGGATCAAATCGCCTTATGGGGATCATTTGTGGCTTGATATTTCTATTTTGGGGGCAGAGCATATCCACAAAAACTTGCGTGATGTTTGGGAGATTGCACATTGTTTCAATGGTATTGATTTGGCACAAAAAGGCGTATATGCCCCCGTGCGTCCTATGCAGCACTATAGTATGGGCGGGATTCGCACCAATGCAAGAGGGGAAACCAAGCTCAAAGGACTTTTTGCAGCAGGAGAGGCGGCGTGTTGGGATATGCACGGATTCAATCGTTTGGGAGGAAACTCTGTAGCAGAGGCAGTTGTGGCAGGAATGGTTGTGGGAGATTATTTTGCAGAGCATTGCAAAAACTCTCAAGCTGAAATTTCAACAGAGGTGATTCAAGGGTTTTTGGACAGAGAACAAGCCAAGCTTGAGGCGATTATCCAGAGAGAAAATGGAGAGAATCCTTTCAAACTCAAAGCACAAATGCAAGAGCTTGTGGAGGAATATATCGGGATTTTTAGGACAGAAGAGGGGTTGCAAAAAGCAGTTGATGGTTTGGAGGAGTTGTGCAGACGCTCCAAAAATATTTCTATCCATTACAAAGAGTTGAGTGCAAATCCTGAGCTTGAAGAGGCTTATCGCGTCCAAAAAATGATAAAAATTGCCCTATGTGTCGCTAAGGGGGCTTTGGAAAGGAAAGAAAGCAGGGGGGCTCATAGTCGTGAGGATTATCCAAAGCGTGATGATGCCAATTGGCTCAAACGCACTCTTGCATATTGGAAAAATGCAGAGGATACGATGCCCACACTTGAGTATGAAGAGCTTGATATTATGGAGATGGAAATCGCTCCTGCCTATCGTGGCTATGGACCACAAGGTATGATTATCGAGAATGAAAAATCAGCCAAACGCGCCCAAGAAATCGAAGAGATCACCCAAAAACTCAAAGAAGATGGCAAAAATCGTTGGGAAATCCAAGATGCCTTGATGCCTTTTGAGCTCCAAGAGCGTTATAAAGCAAGAATTGAAAGAATAGGAGAACCATTATGAGTAATCGAATCTTAACTTTTAAAATTTTCAAATACAATCCTCAAAGTGCGGTGTCCAAGCCCCATTTTGCAGAATATCAGATTGAAGAATTGGATTCTATGTCTATTTTTATCGCACTCAACAAGATTAGAAGCGAGCTTGATCAATCTTTGAGTTTTGATTTTGTTTGCCGTGCGGGGATTTGTGGGAGCTGTGGAATGATGATTAATGGCACTCCGCGTCTTGCTTGCCGCACTTTGACAAAAGAATTTGAAAGTGGGGTTATCACATTGATGCCACTTCCTGCGTTCAAGCTCATCAAAGATTTATCTGTAGATACTGGAAGTTGGTTTGAAGGAATGACAAAGCGTGTCGAGAGTTGGATCCATTCCAATGAAGAAAAAGTGGATTTGAGTAAGTTTGAGGCAAGGGTGGAGCCAGAGGTTGCTGAAGAGGTGTTTGAGCTTGATCGCTGTATCGAGTGTGGTTGCTGTGTCGCAGGGTGTGGCACCAAAGTGATGAGAGAGGATTTTATCGCTCCTGCTGGACTGAATCGTGTAGCAAGGTTTTATATCGATCCTCAAGATAAACGCACTGATGAGGATTGGTTTGAGCTCATCGGAGATGATAATGGAATCTTTGGGTGTATGTCATTGCTAGCCTGTCAAGATGTTTGCCCCAAAGAATTGCCACTGCAAACCAAGATTGCGTATTTGCGTCGCAAAATGGTGCAGTGTAAATAATGTAATAAATTAAAGGATAACGATGCAAGAACCCACCCAAGAAGTTGTTGTAGATGAAAAATTGATCAAAGAAGTATTAAAAAGGCTCATTGATGGTGCAAGTTGTGCTGAAATAGAGCCTTCAAAAATCATCTCTGGTTCCAATCTCACCTATGTGACAGATAAGCAAGTTGTTGATGCGACAAAGCTCAAAGGGGGCATTGTCTTTGATGGCAATATTTTGAGAGGGGGAATTTATGAAGAGAAAAATGATTATTATGTGAGTGATACTAGGGATTATATCTATGCCTTGAAGGGAAGTGAGCTGGAAGTCAAAGCAATTTGCTCCCCACAAAGTTTTGTGCTACAAAATTTTGATGTCAATCAAGAGACACTTGGAATCAAGCTAAGCAAGAAGCCAACAAAAGAAATCGGAATTGTTGTTTGTGCAACCCAATCGATGAGTGATTGTGTTTTTGCACTCAAAGAAATTGCTCCATTTTTGAGCCAACATCTTTTTGGTGATGACAAAGATGCTTATGCAAAAGTAGTGCTTGTGAGATTCACTTGGCTTCTCTTTGAATCTTTGGGTGTGTTTTATCAGCAAGATTCGTTCGCTCAAGCTATCAATAAGCTTAGCACAACGCAATCTGACACGCGAATGCTGTATCGTTCTTTGATTGAGGCGATGAGATATTTTACCAAAGACAATGGTTTGGAAAAAGAGATTTATCTCATTAGCGATGGAAGTGCGAGCGATCCCCATAATGAAGATCAAGCATTACAAATGACACAGAATCTCAATTTTAATATTGCCAAAGGTGAGGAGTGCGGAAAAAATTGCGTCAAGATTCATAGTTTTAATCTTGGGCAACCTCTAGATTTTTTGAAAAATTTATCAAAAATCACGGGTGGAAATTATTATTATGCTGACAATATCTATAATTTCAAGAAAAATATTCTGACACAAAGTAGTGGAGGGAAGTTTGATATGCGTGAGCTTGATGTAGTGATTCATCCTTCCAAAACTCACAAAATGCACGATGATTTTCCTCAATCCCAATCGTAATGTTTTGAAATAGGTGATTTTATTGTGTTATGTGGGGGGTGTGGGTAGGAATGAAGTTACAATCTTCTTGCTTTTGGGGTGATACTATATCCCCAACTCTTTAGCCAAAAATCTCCCTGTATGACTCCCACTTTTGGAAGCATTTTTGGCAATGTGCTCCACACTTCCGCAATCAAGCACTTGCCCTCCTTGATCCCCTCCCTCAGGACCGATGTCAATCAAATAATCAGCATTTTTGATCATATCAAGATTGTGCTCAATCACAATGGCTGAATTCCCCAGACTGACAAGATGGTGCAAGACTTTTGTGAGCCGATCCACATCGGCAAAATGCAATCCTGTCGTGGGCTCATCCAAGATATAGAGTGTTTTGCCCGTATCTTTGCGACTGAGTTCTTTGGCAAGTTTGATGCGTTGAGCCTCGCCCCCACTTAGCGTCGTTGCGTTTTGCCCTAGCGTGATGTAGCCTAGCCCCACATCTTGAAGCGTTTGCAATTTGTGTGCGATTTTTGGCACTTTGCTAAAAAACGGCAAGGCATCTTCCACACTCATATTGAGCACCTCTGCGATTGATTTGCCTTTGTATTGGATTTCAAGCGTTTGTGCGTTGTATCTTGCACCTTTGCAGCTATCGCACTTCACCATCACATCGGGCAAAAAGTGCATTTCGATTTTGATTTCCCCTTCGCCCTGACATTTTTCACAGCGTCCCCCTTTGACATTGAAGCTGAAGCGACCGAGGTTGTAGCCTCTGATTTTTGCCTCTTTGACTTCTGCAAACAACGCACGAATGTCATCCATCACGCCTGTATAAGTCGCGGGGTTACTTCTAGGGGTGCGTCCGATAGGGCTTTGATCTAGGTAGATGACTTTGTCTAGATGTTCTAGTCCCGCGATGCTCACGCCGTCGTATTTTTGAATCTTTTTGCTATGGTTTAGGATTTCTTGAGCGACAGGGAGCAGTGTCTGCAAAACAATAGAGCTTTTGCCACTTCCGCTCACGCCGGTGATACAGACAAAATTGGAAAGCGGGATGTTGATGCTTAGGTTTTTGATATTGTTGATATTGATACCAGAAATCTCTAGAAATTTTTCTTGTTTGCGGTTGTGGGGGTAGGAGATTTGCCGACTTCCATTGAGGTATTGGGCGGTGAGGGTGTTTTGTTTGAGTAGCTCTTGGACACTTCCTGCAAACACAATCTCTCCTCCATTCACTCCTGCACCCGGACCAATATCCACAACAAAATCAGCCTGCAAAATCGTTTCTTTGTCGTGCTCTACGACGATGACTGTGTTGCCTTTTTCTTGCAAACTCCTTAGGGTTTTGATGAGTTTGAGCGTGTCGCGTTCGTGCAAACCGATACTTGGCTCATCAAGCACATACATCACTCCTGTAAGCCCACTTCCGATTTGACTTGCGATACGGATCCTTTGGCTTTCTCCACCGCTGATTGTGCGTGCATCACGCCCCAAAGTCAGATAGCCCAACCCCACATCATAGAGAAAAAACAAGCGTTCTTTGATCTCTTTGAAAATCGGCTCCGCAATCATCTGCTCTTGAGGAGTGAGATAGGCAAAATGCTCTGCATTTGCAAAAAACTCATAGCATTCTTGAAGTGGCATATTCAAAATCTCTGAAATCTTTTTGTTTGCCACTTGGACGCTTAGGGATGGTGCTTTGAGGCGATAGCCTTTGCAACTTGGGCAAGGTTTCTCACTCATAAAATCTGCTAGATCTCTTTCATCTTTGAACAAATCATAGGCGATTTTCATAATGCCTTGCCAAGGGCGTGTGAGTTTGCTCCCCCTCCATTCAAATGTCACGCTTTGGGAGCTTCCATAGAGCAAAGCGTTTTGCTGATGTTCTTGAAGTTCATCAAAGCTTTGGGTGAGTTTGATGTTTTGGCTGTTGCAAAAGGCTTCAAAGAGATGATTGTAATACCCTCGATTGAAGCCAAAGATAAACTTCACACCTCCTTGATTGAGTGGGGCTGAACGATTGAGGAGCTTTTTGAGATCTAGAGTGTATTTCATTCCCAAACCGCCACAATCCTCACAAGCCCCCTTTGGGGAGTTAAAAGAAAAAGCCAGAGGCTCAAGAGGCTCAAAGCTCACTTTGCAATCAAAGCAAGCAAAATGCTCTGAAAAATGCAAGATTTTGCCATCAAGCTCAATCTCCACCTCGCCAAAAGATTCTTTGAGTGCCTTTTCGATACCTTGTGCGATGCGTGTGTGGTTGTCTTGATTGAGAATCACGCGATCGATCACGGCTTTGATGGTGTGTTTTTTGGTTTTGCTTAGCGTAATTTCTTCATCAAGACGCACCATCACGCCATCAATATAGGCACGGATGATCCCTTTTTGACGCAATGAGTCGATTTTGTCAGCAAAAGTCCCTTTTTTGTCTTTGATGATGGGTGCAAGAATGATGAGTTTGGAATCAATGGGGAGGGATAGCACTTGATGGATGATGTCAGTTTGTGTCATATAGGAAATGGGTTTGCCACATAGATGGCAGTGCTGATTGCCCACCCTTGCATACAAAAGACGCAAATAATCATAGATTTCTGTGATTGTGCCAACCGTGGAACGAGGGTTTTTGGAAGTGGTTTTTTGGTCAATGGCGATGGCAGGGGTTAAACCTTCGATTTTATCCACATTGGGTTTGCCCACTTTGTCCAAAAATTGCCTTGCATAGCTTGAGAGGCTCTCGATATAGCGTCTTTGCCCCTCAGCATAGAGAGTGTCAAAGGCTAGGGTGCTTTTACCACTTCCACTCAATCCCGTAAAAACAATGAGCTGGTTTTTGGGTAGAGTGAGATTGAGGTTTTTAAGATTGTTTTCTTTGGCTCCTGCGATAGTGATTTGATCTTTCACTCCGATGCTCCCAAAAAACTCAAATCAATTTGGCATTTGGCGATCCGTTTGACTTCGCCCTCAAAGCTGATGTTTTTCTCTTGGATTCTAAACTTGATCAATTCATCAGAAGGTGGGATGAGTATCACTTCATCGCCCTCTAGCTCACCTCTTTCTTTGAGACTTGCCACCACACTTGCCATTCCCGTGCCACAAGCGAGTGTGATGTCTTCCACTCCGCGTTCATAGGTTTTGATTCTGTAGCCCTCTTGGGTTTTGCAAACGATATTGACATTGGCATCATATTGCAAACGCATATCTTTCATACTCTCAATAGAGAAGATTTGAAACTCTTCAAGTGTTTTTACAAAACGCACAAGATGGGGCACTCCTGTATTGAAAAAATCCCAACCATTATCTTGATTGAGTGCGAAGAGTTGGTAGGTCCCAAGATGACTGAGCACCCTATAGGGAGCTTGGGTGCTAAGAATCTCAACTTCAATCATTCCAGCACCGCTCAAAAACTGATGCTTTTGTGGCGCAAGAGAATGCAGAAACGCATAAAGCCCGACACAACGACTCGCATTGCCACACATTGAAGCAAGGGAGCCATCGCTATTATAAAACCGCCATTGGTAGGCGTATTTTTCGTGAGGGTAGAGAATCACAAGTCCATCAGCACCGATACCTTGATGACGATCGCAGACTTTTCTGGCAAACAAAGCAAGGTCGAAATTTGAGGGTGGAATATGGGTGATGAGAAAATCATTGCCACTAGCGCTGTATTTTTCAAGTTCTAACATTTGAGCTGTCCTTTTATTGAAGTTCTTTGAGATAAAGAGAGATTTGGGATTTTGGGGTGGTTTTGGTCGGTGGGATAGCCAAAATCTCATATTGTAGGGATTTGTCCAAATATTTCAACTCAATCACATCGCCGATTTTCACTTCTTTGGCGGGTTTGGCGGGTTTGGCGTTGAGGAGAATCGCACCATTTTGGCACATATCTTGAGCGATACTTCTACGCTTGAGAAGGTTGCTTGAGTTGAGGAATTGATCGAGTCGCATTAGCGTATCCTTTTGAGATGAGATTGATTGATTTTGTAGATTTTGGAGGGCGGGGCTTGAAACAATCCACGCTTATCCTCGATGATAGTATCAGCACGAGAAGTTGCGAAATTGATGTCAAAATCTTTTCCACTCAGATTGGCACTGGAGCTATAAGCCCATTTGAGAGTGCGTAAAAATCTCAAATGCCAAGAATCAAAAACAACTCTAATAGCCTTGCAATTAGGATAAATAAAAGTCGTTTTGCGTGATTTTCGCACCATGTTTTTATATTTTTGAGGCACACGCACGAAGCTTTTGAGAGTTTGCAAAGAATCCACTTCAAGCAAAACTTGCTTGTTTCTACCCTTGGCTTGATTGATGGTGTGGGGATCTTGACACAAAAAGCCAATCGTTGTGTCAGTTTGAGCCAAAAAGAGCGTAGATTTCATTGAACTTGCAAGAAATCTTGGATTGCTTGGGCTTTGTATGGGCTTTGGGTTTCCATCTCGGCTATAGCACTACAGGCGGCTTTGGCTTCTTGTATCGTGGTGAAATATGGCACACAGGATTTTAGCACCTGCTCTCGCAAAAACTTAGTGTCTGTTTTGTTGCTTCTCTCATCGCTGCTATTGATGACCATTGCGATTTCATTGTTGGTGATGAGATCTTGTATATTTGGGCGTCCTTCACTCACTTTGAGCACGAGTTCACACTCTATGCCACCTTGTGTGATCGCTTGATGTGTGCCACTTGTCGCACAAAGCTCAAAGCCCAATGCTTTGAAATTGCGCGCAATCTCGAGGGCAGAGGGTTTGTCAAGCTCTTTGAGAGAGATGAAAATCTTGCCTTGTGTGGGGAGAGTGTTTTTGGCAGCAATTTGGCTTTTGGCAAAGCTCAATCCAAAGCTTTGGCTGATCCCCATCACCTCTCCTGTGCTTTTCATTTCAGGACCTAAGAGCACATCTGCACCATTGAGCTTGTTGAATGGGAATACTGATTCTTTGATGGCGATGTGTTTGAGGGCTTTGTGCTGATAGATGTTGTTGGTATAGATGACCATACCAAAGCGATCATAATAGCTTAGGGCTTCTTTGAGATTGCCCTGCCACATTACGCGTGTTGCGATTTTGGCTAGTGGCATACCTGTGGCTTTGCTGACAAAAGGCACGGTGCGGCTAGCTCGTGGATTGACTTCGATGAGATAAATCTCATCTTGATAAATCGCATATTGCACATTCATCAGCCCTATCACGCCAAGCTTGAGTGCGATCTGAGCGGTGAGATTTTGAATCTCTTGGATTTTTTCTTGTGTGAGGGTGGAGGGAGGGAGGGAGGAGGCACTATCTCCAGAGTGGATGCCTGCCTCTTCGATGTGTTGCATAATCCCACCGATATACACATCAACTCCATCGCTAATGGCATCGACATCAAGCTCGATGGCACGATCCAAAAACTTATCCACAAGCACAGGAGAACTCTCGCTCACTCGGACTGCTTCCTCCATATAGGATTTGAGCTCTTCATCGTTATAGACGATCCGCATCGCTCGTCCTCCCAAAACATAGCTAGGACGCACTAATACGGGGAATCCGATCTTACTTGCGATACTATGGGCTTCTTCTTTGTTGAAAGCAATGCCGTTTTGGGGTTGTTTGAGTTGGTATTGTTGGACAAAATCAGAAAATTTTTCGCGATCTTCAGCCACATCGATGACTTTGGCACTTGTGCCGATGATTTTGGCACCAATGCGTGTGAGATCTTTGGCGAGTTTGAGAGGGGTTTGCCCTCCGAAATGCACGATGATTCCATCAGGTTTCTCTCTCTCAATCACAGAGCGGACATGCTCAAAGTCGATGGGTTCGAAATACAGCACATCGCTTGTGTCATAGTCCGTGCTCACCGTTTCAGGATTGCAGTTATACATAATGCTTGAGATTCCCATATCTTTGAGTGCAAAACTTGCATGCACACAGCAATAATCAAACTCGATTCCTTGCCCGATCCGATTGGGTCCTCCACCGATGATCATCACTTTTTTGTGTGTGCTTTGTGGAAGTGGGGCGGGTGCGATACTGCTAAAATTGCCAATAGAAGAGTAAAGGTAGGGGGTGCGTGAGGTGAATTCTGCAGCACAAGTATCCACTTGCAAATAATCCTGTGTGACACCCATAGAACATCGCGCTTGATAGACTTCATTTGGGGTGATGTCAATCCCATCGTTTTTCTTGAGCAACGATGCAATCATCGCATCAGAAAATCCCAAAGACTTGGTTTCTCTCATCAGATGGACATCCTCTAGGATTGATAGAGTGATACGCTCTTCAAATGCAATGATTTCTTGGATTTGGCTCAAAAACCACGGATCGATTTTGCTCAAAGTATGAATCTCCTCCAAACTCAACCCTTGCCTGAAGCCATCGGCGATGTAGAGCAGTCTTGATTCGTTGGGGCGACGGATTTCGTGCTTGATTTTTTCCAAATCAGAACTGATGGAGTTAAATCCAAATAGCCCTGTTTCAAGACTGCAGAGGGCTTTTTGCACACTTTCTGCAAAAGTGCCTCCGATTGCCATCACTTCGCCAATGCTTTTCATACTTGTAGTGAGTGTGGAATCAGCGGTGGGGAATTTTTCAAATGTAAATCTTGGGATTTTAGTCACAATATAATCGATACTAGGCTCAAAACTAGCAGTTGTGCCTGTAATGTCGTTGGTGATTTCATCAAGAGTGAAGCCCACTGCTAGAAGTGTGGCTACTTTGGCGATAGGATAGCCTGTCGCTTTGCTTGCAAGGGCTGAAGAGCGTGAAACGCGTGGATTCATCTCGATGACAATCATACGCCCCGTTTGAGGATTGATGGCAAATTGCACATTGCTCCCCCCTGTATCTACGCCAATCTCACGCAAGATGGCAAAAGAGGCATCACGCATTCTTTGGTATTCTTTGTCAGTGAGGGTGAGGGCAGGGGCTATGGTGATACTATCGCCTGTATGCACTCCCATAGGATCAAGGTTTTCGATTGAGCAAACGATAATGCAGTTGTCTGCCTTATCGCGTATGACTTCCATTTCGTATTCTTTCCAGCCCAAAAGTGATTCTTCGATCAAGATTTCATTGATCGGCGAGGCGTCAAGCCCATTTTTTGCCAACGCTTTGAACTCATCAATATTATAAGCCACACCGCTTCCCCCACCTGCAAGTGTAAAACTTGCACGGATGATCAAAGGAAACCCGATTTCTTTGGCAGCATTGAGTGCTTCTTCTTCATTGTAGGCATAGCGGGATTTTGGGAGATCCATACCGATTTTGAGCATTGATTCTTTGAACGCTTGGCGATCCTCTCCCTTTTTGATTGCCTCAGGGTTGGCTCCCAAAAACTTCACACCCTCAAGCATTCCTTTTTCTTGCATACTCATTGCGATATTCAATGCAGTTTGCCCCCCCATCGTTGGCAAAATGGCGTCAATTTTTTCTTTTTGGATGATGTCAGCGAGTGTCTCTTCGCTAATAGGCTCAATGTAGGTGCGATCGGCTGATTCTGGATCTGTCATAATGGTAGCAGGATTGGAATTGATGAGCACGACTTTGTAGCCCAAACTTTTGAGTGTTTTGGCGGCTTGCGTGCCAGAGTAGTCAAACTCACAAGCTTGTCCGATGATGATTGGACCTGAACCAATTAATAAGATATTGTGGATATCATTGCGTTTTGGCATTTTGTCTCTCTTATAGTTGAATGTGTTCTTAAGATGCAATTTTACAAAAGTTGCCCTAAAAATTTTTTAAACATATAGAATTTTTGAAAAATATTTTGTTAAAATGCGATTTCTCTTGCAGACCTATGCAATGGGTGGTTTAAGCAACGCTTCAGGGTAGGAATACAGCAGAGCACTTGGATCGCTTGTGTGCCTTAGGTATCTGCAAGGGGTTTCTCTCCCCCCTCCATATCAAATCACATATTTTGATTACAATCTTTCTTGATAGCCTTTTGGGAAACTCCAAACTAGAGCAAGTCCGCATAATGCCAATGCTCCTGCAAAGAATGAATTGCTCTGGACTCCAAAGAGTGCTAGTGTGATTCCACCGATAAAAGTCGCAATCGCAATACCAACATTGAAACTCGCTTCATTGAGGCTGATAGAGCTTTCTATGCTTGCAGGTGTGTAGATTTTGGCAGTGATGAGGGATAGAATTTTGATAGAGGCAACACAGGCAAATCCCCAAAAACTTGCCATACAAAATCCAAAAACACCCACCCAAGGATATTTTGAAAAGATTCCTATCAGAAACAATCCCAAAGCAAGCATACTAAAAGTGATCTTGAGAGCATAAATGCTTCCTAGTTTATCTGAGAGTTTTCCACCGATTAGATTTCCTGCAATCCCGCAGAATCCATAAGCAAGCAAAATCCACGCAATATCGTCCAAATCAAAACCTGAAATTTGGACAAAAAAGGCTTCAGCATAAGTGTAGAATGCAAAAATACTCCCACAAAAACTTGCAGTGATGAGATAAGAACGCCACATGTGAGGGCTTAGTAAGCCATTTTTGAGGCTCTTGAGGCTTGTTTGTTGCCCCATTAGATTGCTAGGCATTAGCACCCACACAGCACCCATCACGCTAAGGATCAGAAAACTAATGCACAAAAACAAGATTTGGAATCCAAAAGTATTGCCAATCAATGCACCTAGCGGAACGCCACTCACCATAGAGAAGCTCAAACCCGCCACCACAATCGCAAGTCCTTGAGATTTGCGTCCCTCTTGTGCAACTTGCGTCACTGATAAAGTGGCAATGACGAAAAATACTCCGTGCATACAACCAGCCACAAAGCGTGCGATAGAGGTGATCAAAAAACTAGAGCTAAAAAAAACGATTGAGTTTGCTAGGGCAAAAATCGCAAGATTGATGAGAAGTTGTGTTTTGCGATTGAAGGTGCTAATGGGAATAGTGAGGATCGGTGCTCCGATGATAACCCCCAACGCATAGAGTGTCATCAACAAACCTGTTTGTTGTAGCGAGGTGTTGAAATAATGTGCCATATTGTCCATCACCCCTGCTATGCAGAGTTCTGCCACTCCCATACAAAAAGCCGAAAGTGTCAGTGGGATGATAGTGTAATAAGAAGGATGAATACGCATAAAGTCTCCTGAAATAAAATTTAAAAAAATGGATTATATCTAAAATACTTTGTTTTTGATTTTTGTTTGTGTATGGCTGGATTTTGCTATGCTTTTTGGAATCAGATTTAATCGAGGGAAATATGGATTTTTCAACTCTTAAATACGCTTATGCTGTGAGTGGGGGGATTGGGAGTGGCAAAAGCACGGCTTGTAGGATATTGATGCAGTTGGGCTATGCGGTGCTAGATTGCGATGAGATTGCCCACTCTTTGCTTGAAATTCATCAAAAAGAGGTGGCAGAATTGTTTGATATAGGTTTGGATCAAAATGGAACGCTCGATCGTTTGGCTCTAGGTAAAATCGTCTTTGCCTCAAGCCTC
Organism: Helicobacter enhydrae; assembly: GCF_001693335.1. Taxonomy (NCBI): domain Bacteria; kingdom Pseudomonadati; phylum Campylobacterota; class Epsilonproteobacteria; order Campylobacterales; family Helicobacteraceae; genus Helicobacter; species Helicobacter enhydrae. Next base: position 145,853 of record NZ_CP016503.1, read on the forward strand.
AAGCGTCAGAAGCTTGAGGCGTTTTTGCACCCATTGATTGCAGAGAGATTGTGGAAGGCGTGCAGTGTGCTAGAAAAAAAGCAAACAATTTATTTTGTAGAAATTCCTCTTTTGTTTGAGCATTTTCATCGATTCAATTTTTCTCATACGATTTTAGTTTATGCTCCAAAAGAAGTTCAGATTTTACGCTTGATGGAGCGTAATGCTTTGTCAGAAGAGGAGGCATTGCAGAGGCTATATGCACAAATGCCTATAGATGAAAAAATCCAATATGCAGAGATTGTGTTTGACAACACTCAAACGCAAGAAAAGCTCAAAATGCAAATTTTGGATTGGCTTGGTGGGGTGGCGGCTAAATCTTTGTAGTCTTGGAAGTCAAAGCTTATCAGATAGAGGCAGATTGTGGCGTAGAATGCGTAGTTTGTCAGCAGAATCAAAAGTTATACCCAAAGCTCAATCCCCCAAAGTCGTGTCCGCTATTTGGAAGTTTTAGCGTTCCATTGGAATAGTGTTTCCAATACATTTCTAAACTGAAATTTTTAAATGTATAACCTACAAAAAATCGCTCTCCAAAGGTGACTTTGGAGCCCACTCTTATATCTGTTTTGGATTTGATGTATAAGCCGATTCCCACTCCAAAATAAAGATTGCCATTTTCAGAATAGAATATGGGCAAGATGAGATCTTGAGAGATTCCTCCTATAATGAAATCAAATTCGGGGGGGGGGAGGAGTATTTATATGACTTGCAAAGCTCCTATTGGTAATGCTTCCTCCAAATTCAAGATTCAATCTTCCTGGGAGGCGAAAGATTTGATTGGGTTGGGAGTAGATGAGATTGGTGAGGAAGTAGCGATGGTTTTTTGACAGACTTGAGCCAAACTCGTATCTTATGGAGTTTTGCGTGTTGATAAAAAATGGATTGGTGAGTGTTTTTGATTCGCTAGAGCATTGATTTCCCTCTTGATGCTCAATAGCAAAACAAAGAGAAGCGAGCAATAAAAAGCAAAATTTGAATTTCATAAAATCCCTTTAAAAGTTTTGCAAATGTTGTGGTGTTTGATTTTAACTGATTTTTGGTTTAGTTTGAACAAGTATCTTTGGATTTCTTGGGCTTGACTCGATACTTTCTTTTGAAGTTGGTTTGTTGAGACTATGCTTTTTAGCGATTCCAGAATCTCTTGGAGTTTTCTTTTTGAATCTTGCTTTGAGCAAACCACCCTTTATGCAATTCTAGAATCCCCTAGGATCTCTCTTAAGGGGGTCAAGGGGAACTTATAGCAAGCGTTCCCCTTATCCCCCTTAACAACCCCCATAACCCCAGCATTGCATTAGCAAGGCTCGTTCAAGATTACATTGACTTGGAATCCTTATTTGGTTCTACAAGGTTGGTTTGGGAAGCAGTTGTTTGTGCTTATATTGAAATAGTGGAGTTTTATATTTTTTGGAGTTTTTAAAAAAGCAACAAGATTCTAAGAATCTAAGAATCAAATGCAAAAACCAGATTTAAATCAAAAACACAAGCTAGATACAAATCAATAAATCTAAAATCAAATCAAAAAAACAAATCCAAAACACCAAAGAATCAAAACAAAGTCAAGTTAATGTGGGTAACACACAAAAAGCGGGCAGGGGTTTGGGGGATTTTAAGGGGGATAAGGGGGGTGCCTCGCAATAAACCCCCTTGTCCCCCTTATAGAAAAAAGCAAAGTGGGAATTGGTAACTAAGAAGTGTGCTTCTGCAAAAGCAATTGTAAAAACTAGCAAACAGATCAAGAATCACCAAAGAGTATAGAGCCTCTCAAGCCAACTACAAAAGGAAGTCTTAGAGATTCTAGAATCCCCAAAAGTGTGCTTCTGCAAAAGCAATCTCAAATAATAGAATTAGTTTGCTGAATCTGTAGTTTTCTTTTGAAGTTAGTTTGTGGGAGTATGTTTTTGGTGTTTCTTGAATCTTTGATTCTTTTGTGGAGACAATGTTGGGATAAAGAGTGGGGGAGTGGGGGAGAGAGGGGAGGCTAGAGGATTTCCACCTCTCCTTGAGCCTTGAAGATTACTTTGTTTCCCTCTTTGATTTTGTCTTCCAAAATAAGCTCTGCTAAACGATCTTCGACTTTTTCATACAAGGCTCTTTTGAGTGGTCTAGCTCCATAGACAGGATCAAATCCCTCTTGAGCAATCTCTTCTTTGGCTTCTTGGGTTAATGCCACATTGATACCCCTCTCTTCTAGTTTTTGAGCGATTTGTGCAAACATAATATCTACAATCTGCGTAATAGCGTCAAAATCAAGTGGATTGAATACGATCACATCATCAAGGCGATTGAGGAATTCTGGCTTGAAATACGCTTTGAGTGCCTCTTTGATCGCTTTTTCCCTCGCCTCTTTGTCAGAAATTTCCAAAATTTTATCACTTCCAATATTGCTTGTGAGAATGATAATGGTGTTGGTAAAATCCACAATCACCCCTTTGTTGTCTGTCAGGCGTCCATCATCTAGCACTTGCAATAAGAGATTGAAAACATCAGGATGTGCTTTTTCAATCTCATCAAAAAGCAATACGCTATAAGGTTTGCGACGCACGGCTTCGGTGAGTTGCCCGCCCTCTTCATAACCCACATACCCCGGAGGTGCTCCTAGCAATCTAGACACAGCGTGTTTTTCCATATATTCGCTCATATCAATACGCACAAGATTTTTTTCACTATCAAATAGAAATTTTGCTAGAGATTTGGCACTCTGGGTTTTTCCCACCCCTGTGCTTCCCAAAAAGAGAAAGCTTCCAATCGGACGATTGCTCTGGCTAAGCCCTGCCTTGTTGCGTTTGATGACACGCGCAATCGCTCTGATTGCTTCATCTTGTCCGACTACGCTTTTGGCAAGTTCCTCTTGCACACCCAAAATCTTGTCTTTTTCGCTTTGGAGCATTTTTTTGACTGGGATCCCACTCCAACGGCTGACGATTCCTGCGATGATTTCTTCACTCACTGCATTTTTGAGCAATGTGCCTTGCTCTTGCATTTGTTGCCATTTGTCCTGCAAGAGTTGTATTTGCTTTTCTTTTTGGGGGATTTTGGAGTGATCGATTTCTGCTGCCTTGTTGTAGTCCCCATCGCGTTTTGCAGATTCTGAAGTTCTTTTGAGCAAATCGATTTCGCTTTTGAGATCTGCGATTTCTTTGAAAACAGATTTTTCATTTTCAAACTGCGTTTCAAGTAGGGTTTTTTGCTCCATCGCATCGCTTAGCTCTTTTTGGATTTCATCAAGGCGTTTTTGGTTGTTGGGGTTTTTCTCCATATTGAGTGCTTCTTTTTCGACTTCGAGATTGACAATGATGCGTTTGGCTTTGCTAAGCTCGTGAGGCTCGGATTCGATTTGCATTTTGAGTTCGGCTGCCCCCTCATCGATGAGATCGATAGCCTTGTCTGGCAAAAAGCGATTGGTGATGTAGCGGTCTGAGAGTTTGACAGCGGCAACTAGGGCAGAGTCTGTGATATTGACATTGTGGTGGGATTCTAGGCTTTCTTTGATACCTCTCAAAATCTGAAGTGCTTGGTTGATGTTGGGCTGGGCGATGTCAATAGGTTGGAATCTCCTCACAAGTGCAGCATCTTTTTCAAAATACTTGCGGTATTCTTTGAGGGTGGTGGCTCCGATTGCGTGTAGCTCTCCGCGTGCAAGGGCAGGTTTGAGAATGTTGGCTGCATCCATACTCCCCTCACTCGCTCCTGCTCCGACAATGGTGTGAATCTCATCGATAAACAAGATGACATTTCCTGCTTGTTTGACTTCTTCGATCACTTTTTTGAGTCTTTCTTCAAACTCTCCGCGGTATTTCGCCCCTGCGATGAGGGCACTCATATCAAGTGCGATGAGTTTTTTGTTTTGCAGACTGGTGGGCACGCTTTTGTTGATGATTTTCTGTGCCAACCCCTCGACTACGGCTGTTTTGCCCACTCCGGGCTCGCCCAAAAGAATCGGATTGTTTTTGGTTTTGCGGATAAGGATTTGCATCATTGCTGTGATTTCTTCATCTCTTCCGATGACAGGATCAAGCTTGTTTTCAAAAGCTTGTTGTGTCAAGTCAATGCCAAATTTTGCCAAAGATTCTGCGATTTCTTCTGCATTTTTGTCTTGGATTTTATTGCCCCCTCGCAAGGTTTGCAGGGTTTTTTTGAGCTCTTGGATATCCAAATATTTCTCAAAAATCTCTTTGATTTTGGCGTGGTTGAGGGTGGAGATGATGAAAGTATCTACGGCTAAGTAGCTATCTCCTTGCTTTGTGGCAAGCCCAAGAGCCTCGCTCAAAGCATCAAGAAGCTCTCTTGAGATGGAGAGATGTTCTCGATTGACACTAGAGCTTTTGGGGAGTGCATTGACTGCAGTTTGAAATTCAAGTTCTATGGGAGTTTTATCGATATTGTCTTTGTTGAGAGCTTGATTGAGCAAAGACTGATGATTGGTCAAAAATGCCCAATACAAATGCAAAATCCCAATCTCTTGATTTTTGGAGTGCATTGCCAAAGAAGAAGCCGAGTCTAGACTTTCTCTAAGTTGATTTGTGATTTTTTCTAACAGGTTCATTTGCTATCCTTTGTCATTTGAGATATTAGAGTGCTAAAAAATGCAAACTCTAATGCTTGTTGGATTATATAACTTTAGTCATTTACTATCAATTTATCTTATTTAATTGTCTGTAATGTTTGGGGGTTTTGGGGATTTTAAGGGGGGCAGGGGGCAGGGGGGCAGTGGGGTGCCTCGCAATAAACCCCCTTGTCCCCCCCCCTTATAGAAAAAAGCAAAGCGGGAATTGATGATTAAGAAGTATGCTTCACTCAAGCCAATTTCAACACAAGAATCCAATCGCACAAAATGACTAGCAAATGGCGTTTTGCACAAATGAGATTTGTGGTGATTCTAGAATCTATTGGTGTTTTATTTTTGGGATTGGTTTGGCAAAAGCACGGATTTTGGTTTCTCAAGCTTGGCTTGGTGTTTTTCTTAAGGGGGTCAAGGGGAACTTAAAGCAGCGTTCCCCTTATCCCCCTTAACAACCCCCATAACCCCAGCATTGCATTAGCAAGGCTCGTTCAAGATTATATTGACTTGGAATCTTTTTTGGTTCTACAAGGTTAGTTTGGTTAGCAGTTTTCATTTCCTTTATAACTTAGTGGGGTTTAATGATTGATAAGGGTTTTTGATGGAGATTCTAGGAATCAAAAGAATCCAAAGAATCAAGAATCAAGAATGCTCTCACAAAGATTCTAAGAATCTAGATTCAATTTAAATCAAAAAAACAAACCTAAAACACCAAAGAATCAAAACAAAGTCAAAGCAATGTGGGTAACACACAAAAAGCGGGCAGGGGTTTGGGGGATTTTAAGGGGGATAAGGGGGGTCCCTCGCAATAAACCCCATTGTCCCCCTTATAGAAAAAGCAAAGCAAGTTTCAACGACTAGAAAGTGTGCTTTGGCAAAAGCAATCCCAAGAAAGAGAAGTAGCGAACAGCGTTCTGCAAAAACAGCACTTTTGGCAATTTTGGAATCCTTTTTGGTTCTACAAGCTTGGTTTGGTCGGCGTTTGCTTTGCCTTTGCTTTGCTTTAATTCACCCCCCTTTTTTTCATTCTGAATCACCCCCTCCCTCCATTTAGTATCCCACTACTGATTAGTCGCTTTTGCTCTTGTGTCCTCTTTGGCTTTGTGAGGGACATTAGGCACTATTTGAGCTTTTTCTGTTTCCTCTGTAGGAGTATTTCCTACTCTCAAAGGAGCAGTGGTTTGTGCTTTTGCATTCTCTATACTTGTTTTCTCTCCAAAGCTATATCTAGCTCCTAGATTGAATTGGAGTTGTGTCCTTAGTTTGTCTCCAAAGCTTTTCTCTACATCCACATAGACTCTAGTGGATTGATTAAGCTCTAGATTGCTTCCTACATTTAAGACCACTCTACCATTGGAAGCAAACTCAGGATTGTAAGCTTTTGTTGTGCCTGTAGTGAGTTTGTTAGATCCTCCTGTGACAAGATCATATTCATAGAATGTCCCAACATAAAGAGAGATGTTTTTGTCTTGTTCTACAATCTTTTTACCAAAACTAGCTCCTAGTCTAGTTCTAGTCAAAAACACACTCTCTTGGAGTGCTTTGAGTTGATTGCCTTTACCACTTCTAGTTTTCATCTTGGTGGTGAAGTCAGATTGATTGAGATAACCTAAGCTTAACTCTAATTGTGGATCAATGAAATAATCTTGTTGTTCTCCTAGAATGAAACGATAACCCACTTCATTGGAGAGAGTGAATCCTAGATTGTTTGCAGTGTTGTTGTGATCACTACTATTGCTCAAAGAAAAATCAGAAGTGATATAGCTGAGTTTAGCAATTGTGTCATTATAAAGACCTACATTACTCACATAAGAATTATAAAGAGCAATTTCATATCCACTTGATTGGATATTGGAGAGATAGATAGTATTGATACCACTCACATTGATTGCATTGCTAGCTTGAGTGGCTTTGTTGCTCTCACCCTTAGAGTGCATATAAGAGAATGCAAGTCCTATGTAGTTTTTGGCACCCTCTGTTTCTAGTGCATAATCATATCCTCCTTGAGCAGTCACATAGCTTGTGCGTGCTCCCAATCCAAAGTTAGATTCTTGGAGTCCTCCAAACACTCTAGCCCATACTCCTTGAGTGTAAGGATTGTCTCTAAGTTCTCCCATTCGTTTGTTAAGAGAATTGAGGTTTGCAATGTATAAATCATAATTGATAGAGAGAGCAGAAGTGAGAGCTTGTTGGGTGGTGTTATCCACTCCTAGACTGATTGCTTTGCCTAGGAAGTAGGTGGTGTAGTCACCACTCTCTTGTGCTTTGCCTTTATCTGTTGCCCCATTGACTTTACCATTTGCATTTGTGGCTACTTTGACGAATTCGACTTGAATCTTTTCTCCACCATTGATTGTTTCAATGGAGGTGAATGTGGCTAGGGCATTATTGACATTATCGCTATTATCTCTATTTTTTATGGTAGCGACGGCAATGTTGTGTTCTGTCTCTGTGCCACCACTTGAATATTTGATACTTGAAGTTTGGCTAGGGTCGATAGCAACGGCAATCTGTTCTTTGAGAGCAGTGTTGCCTTGATTGTTGTTTCCTACACTTAAGATGACAACACGATCAGAATAGGCGTGTCCGTAGGTGCCACCACTTGCTCCTACACTTGTGCCTCCGATTTTGCTACCTTCTTGTGTTGCTTCAGTATCCACAGAGACAACAAAGGTGAGGTTGCTTGAAGAGAGTCCTACACTTTGTGGATCAGGAGGGGTTGTCTGCCCAATCTCTAGGAGGTTGAAGTTGTGGGTTGTCCCTAGATTAGTTTGAGCATTGCTTGAGAGATTGATTTTGCCTGATTTGGCACCAGTGCTGAGTTTGAGGGTGTCTGTTTTGATTTTTTCATTTGGAGATTGAAAACTCAGTGTGCTTCCATTTCCAATCTCTGTGGTTGTGATAGTAGCAGTCCCATTTGTAAGATTGAGAGTGGATTCTGTGGCGTTGGCAGTAAGCTTAGTGATTTGGTTGGTTTGTCCTTTTAGCGTGAGGGTGGAATTGCCGTTAAAAGCAATGTTTGTGCTTCCTGCAGTAGTTTCAATCGCTTGTTCTATGGTTGCATTGGCACCATTGGCAAGATTGAAAGTTGTGGTGGCTCCTTGAGCTGTGGTGGTGATTTTGGAAGTTTCGCCACTTACTACACTCACTCTTGAATCCCCTGCATTGAAATTGAACTCTATATTCCCTGAAGTGTTCTCAATGTTGTTTTTGAGTGCTAGGGTGGTTATCGCTCCATTACCTGATGTTGGGGATTGGAAGTTGAAAATGGTTTGAGCAGAATCAGTTGGCGTTCTTGTATCAGTGGTATGATTGGATTTTTGATTCTTGATAGTGCCTTGCACTTCCACATTGTTGCCATTAGTGATATTAAAAGTTGTAGTGTTTTTCTCGTTTATATTTCCTCCACCTTGAGTAGTGATATTGCCTTTAATCGTTGTGTTATTGCCCTTAAAATTAAGAGTGAGTTTGGCATATCTGTCTGTCTTATCACGCCCTACATAGATATTTCCACCTCCACTTGTAGTGCCATCACTGCCTTTTATATCAAGTTCTCCATCACTACCATTGAAGTTAAAAATCACTCCATCATAACTATTATCCCCATATCCTCCGATTTTTACTTCCTCTTTGACATCAACCTTATTAGCAGTCCCATTGAGATTGAATTCTGTGCGTTTGGCTTGCCAAGTATGTTCTATTTTTTTCTTGAAAGAGAGGGTGGTATTATCTCCTTCAAGATAAAAAATATTGTTTCCGTGTTTTGCAGTAAAGAGAGAATAATCCATTCTACTATTTGTTTCGCCGTCACTATTGATCCCATTTGCTCCGATTGTGCCGCTTGTGGTAATAGAAATAATGTTGCCTCCACCACTTGAATAAACTCCTCCATTAATCGTTAAATCATTGGTAGAGATGATGTTGCGTGATTCTCCCCAAGAGGAGATTGTTTTTGTGACTTGCAGTGTGTCTATAAACACCCCATTGATTCCACGCCCTTCGTCAATAGTTCCGATGGCTCCAGCTATGAGTATGCCTTTGGCTCTGAGGGTTTGCGTATAAGTGGAAATTTTTTGATAATCCGAACCCTTGAGCGTAACTTCGTCAATGTTGCTCAATACCAAATCTTTCGCTTCATTCCCACCATTTGCAAACTTCAAAAGCCCTTTACCGATGTAGTTGCGTCCTTGATAATTCACACCACCTCTTGATTCGATTTTGTTGATATTAAGAATGTCATTTGATTCACCTTCAAGGCTGATGACATTGAGGCGATCACCGGAGTTATAATGCCCGATTGCTAGTTTCTCAAGATAGAGGGTGGCTTGTTTTTGGAATTGGATAAGATTGTGTGCTTCTGAAACCTTTGCAACATTCCAACCATCTGTATGTGCGATGATACTCATACGATTTGTATCATCCCCTCCGATTTGTCCATTACCTTCAAAAAGGATTCTGTTGTGGGCATTGTTGTCTTTTCTGCCAGCTTCATAAAATCCAGATTCAACTCGAATCTCTCCTGTGCTTCCATTTCCTTTTTTGATACTCGCACCATCGTTTTTGAAAGTGATATTGACATTGGTATCAGAACCTTGATCTGCACCTGCACCTACACCACCGGGAAAGTGATATGGAATAAACCCATAAGTTCGGATATCCCCCTCAATGCCTCCATTACTAAAAGTGAAGTTTTGCTCCCCTCTTAACAATCGTGCCTCGATATTTCCTTTGAGTTTCGCTCCATTTTTGAAAGTAAAATTGGTTGTAACGCTACTATAATCGAAATTCCAAAGATGAGGATCAGCTTTATCTGGAATAGTTGGTGTGATAGTGATATTTCCCTCCATATCGCCATTGAAAGTAGCTTCTACTTTGTCAGTGGGAGAACCACCTGCTATGATTTTGATATTACCTTTGAGGGCGGTTGTTCCTGTTTTGCCTTCAAAATCAAAAATGGCTTTGCGAGAAAGATTGGCGGCATTATAGTTTCCAAAATCAATCGTGAGGGTGCTAGTGCCGTTATCCCCCAATTGAAGTCCCTTATCTTTGTTGGTAAGCTTGATTTGAGTGTTCAAACCTTTTAGAGTGAATGTGGATGATGCGAAATCTGCACTTGTGGTAAGGGAGTGCTGGAACTGCAATGTAAGATCTTGCAAGGCTGTGCCATTGCTTTGCAGTTGGTTGAATGTCGAGGGTGAGGCTCCTGCACTGATTTGCACTTGAGTTATTGGTCTGAAAAATTGCCCATTGTTGAAACTATAGCAGATCGCACTTGTGTTGCCATTACAATCTGTGACATTTGCACTTGCCACACTCGCACTGAGGGCTAGTGCCAACGAAGTGGCGATGAGAGGCTTGTAAGATTTCATCATACCCCCCCCCCCTACAGAGATTTTTCGCTTATTTTGTGCTGAATTTTTCATTTAAAATACTCCTTAAAATACTGGATAAAGATTGAGATATTTTGTGTATCCAAAATATCAAGCCTTAAAATTAGATAAACAAGAATGTGTATTATAAGTTAAATTTTATTAACATTGCCAAAATGTTTATCATTATCGTGTAGTCCTGTGTGGTGTATCTACTTAAATTCTAGTTAAATACAGCGATTAAACCTGCTACAATGCGTATTTACTTATTTTGAATCATCGCTACTGGGAAAAGGAGTCAAGTGAAACAAGGAAATATGTTGAATAAATTCCGTGCTGTTGCGGGTCTAGGTTTGTGTGTCGGGATTTTGATGGTGGGGCTCAATGCAGTCCAAGAGGACAAAGCAAAAAGTGGGGAACAAAAGCAAGTCAAGCAAGATTTGATAGACGACAAAACAGAATCTAGCAATCGTTTGGAGCCTTACAAAAAGCTAAGAAAAGTCATCTATCTCGTGGAGCACGGCTATGTCGATGAAGTGACACTAGAGGAAATCGTGGATAAAGCGATTGATGGACTTCTGAGCAATCTTGATGCACATTCTGCATATCTAGATGAGAAAAAATTCCGCGATCTCAAAGATCAAACAGAGGGTGAGTTTAGTGGGATTGGTATCACGCTCGGGATGAAAGATGGGGCATTGACGATCATCGCCCCACTTGATGAATCCCCTGCATATAAAGCCGGACTGAAATCTGGAGACATTATCCTCAAAATCAACGACAAAAGCACACTCAATATGAATATCGGTGATGCGGTCAATCTGATGCGTGGGAAGAGGGGGACGCCACTGCAGCTCACGATTTATCGTCAGGGTGAGAGCAAACCTATCATCAAAGAGTTGAAGCGTGATACGATCAAGGTGGATTCTGTGACTGGACGCAAGGTGGAGGGCACGAATTTCTATTATATCCGTATCAGTTCTTTTGATAAAAATGTCACTAGCAGTGTGGAGAAAATCCTCAAAAAAGCGGGAAAAATCGATGGTTTGATTTTGGATTTGCGTAACAATCCCGGAGGGTTGCTCGATCAGGCTGTGAAGCTTTCGGATTTGTTTATCAAAGATGGAGTGATCGTGTCGCAGAAAGGACGCTCTAGAGAGGAGAACATCGAGTTTAGAGCCGATGGCAAAGCCCCTTATGCAGAGTTGCCTTTGGTGGTGCTTGTCAATGGGGGAAGTGCAAGTGCGAGTGAGATCGTGGCAGGGGCATTGCAAGATCACAAACGGGCGGTGCTAGTCGGTGAGCAGACATTTGGCAAGGGAAGTGTGCAGGTGTTCCGTCCTTTGGGAGAAAAAGATGGATTGAAGCTCACGACTGCGAAGTATTATCTGCCTAGTGGGAGAACGATCCAAGCCGTGGGCATCAAGCCTGATATTGAAGCACATTATGGAGCCGTGCCTCAAGCTAACAATGGGTTTGAGATCAAGGAAGCAGATTTGCGTAAGCATCTAGAAAGTGAGCTAGACAAGGTAGAAAACAAGAAAGGCACCAAAAAAGACAAGTCCAAAACGAGTGACAAAAACCTACTCAAAAATGAGCAGATTATGCAAGACAATCAGCTCAAAAGCGGGATAGACACTCTCAAAGCGTTGGGTGTATTGAAACAATAATGAAACAAACACTTCTTTTTTTGTCGCTCCTTTGCTTCAATATGCTTTTTGCCGAGCAAGGTGGGGTGGCACAAAATGAAGTGGCACAAAATGAAGTAGTACAGAGCGAAGTGGCACTCCCCCAAAGCACTCATACAGAATCCAAAAAAATCTACCCCAAGATCGTTTATCTGCGTCTTTTGCCCCAAGAAAAAAAAGAAGTCTATGTCGGACAGCAGATCAAAATGCAATATAGTTTGTTGCTATTTGATGGGGCGTCATTGCTTGAATCTGAGTTTATCTATGAGAACGAAGAGGATCTCAACAAAATAGAGCTCCTCAATCCCAATGCCACTTGGAAAAAGCAAGAGGACGGGAGCTATCTCAATACCTTCATCTACAAAATCAAAGCCCCTAGCGTGACATTGCCCACACTCAAAATCATCGCTTTGTCCAAAAATGGAGACTATACCGATCAGGATATGGTCAAAGGGAGTGAGATCGAGGCGATTGAGCTAGGTGGGAAGCAATATAGTGGTTTGCTTGCTGAAGATGTCAAAATCTCTCACATTAAGGCAAAAAAATACGATGAGGAGAACAATATCCTTGTGTTTGACATCGAGGCAGTCGATGCAAATCTCGCAGATTTCAAGCTCAAAGAGATTGTGACGCAGGGCTTTGATGAGGAGATCAAGCAAGAGGGGGCGGTTTCCAAAGGCGTGTTTTATTGTATCGTGCCTTCCAAGCTTGAGGCTTTGAGCTTCACTTATTTCAATATGCACGATTTGCAGTATGCAGAGGTGCGTATCCCTATCCATATACAATTGGATCAAGTGAGCACGCAGTCGGATTTGGAACCCAAAAACAATTTTTTGATTTTTAGCAATTTGATTTTGTGTCTTATTGTTTTGGTGTGTCTTGGCACGGCGTTTCTTTTGCGTCAAAACAAGGCGTGTCTGGTGGGGTTTTTGGCATTGGCTTGTGTGTTTGCTTCATATCTTTTGTATCACATTTTGATGAGGGAGAGTGTCGTCATCAAAGCGGGTGGGGTGGTGAGCATATTGCCAACTACCAACTCCACGACACTGCAAAAGCTTCAGCACTCCGTAGAGGTGAGTGTGATTGGCAAACACAAAGAGTATTACAAAATCAAGCTCGATGATACGCGTATCGGCTGGGTGAAAAGGAGTGATTGTGAGTAAGATCAAAGGAATGATTGCGACATTGAGTATCGCGGTGGGTTTGGCGTTGATTATGCTGTTTATCAGAATCAATCGGCATAGAGAAAATGGGCGTTGTGCGAGGAATTTTTGTGGCTTGTTTTTGCCTTTTAATAATTTCGAGCTAGAGATTTTTGGGCATTTTGATCCAAGTGCTACGCTTCTTATGCTCAATCATCAATCTGCAGCAGATATTATTTTCTTAGAGGGTTTGCACCCGCAAAACATCTGTTGGATTGCCAAAAAGCAGTTGGGGGAGATTCCGTTTTATGGTTATGCGTTGCGTGGTCCTGAGATGATACTCATCGATCGTGAGGACAAGGCGAGTCTGGTGTATATGATGAGGGAAGCCAAAAAGAAGCTTGAGCAAAAGCGTCCTTTGGTGATTTTCCCTGAAGGCACAAGGTGCAAAGATGAAACGAGGTTTTTGAAGTTCAAAAGTGGGGCTAAGATTTTGGCTGAGAAGCTCAAGCTCAAAGTGCAACCTGTGGTGCTTATCCATTCTAGCAGGGTCTATAATAGCTCACCGATAGAGAGTAGGGGGAACAAAGCAAGGATTGTGATTTTGGAAGCATTTGAGCCAAATACGCCGGATTGGTATGAGCGTTTGGAGCATCAAATGTATGCCGTCTATCAGCGACATTTTCAAGAATTGCAAGATTCTTAAATGGCGTTATTATCACTACTCAATGCTTCAAAAGCATTTGATCTGAAGGTGATCCTTAGTCAAGTTGATTTTTCTATCCAAGAGCAAGAGCGTATCGCGATTGTGGGCAAAAATGGGAGTGGCAAATCCACATTGCTCAAAATCGTTTTGGGCGAGGTGGAGCTAGATGCTGGGGAGCGTATCTGCACTCAAGGGCTAAAAATCTCTTATTTGCCTCAAGTGCCACGATTTACGCCACATCTGAGTGTGGCGGAGGTGATTGAGGAGAGTTTGTCTGATTTCAAACAAGTCCATCAGCGTTTGGAGGAACTCACTCAAGAGTTGCAAAAATCTCCAGAGCAACAGGCGTTGTTGCGAGAGTATGCGAGTCTGAGTGCTTATTTGGACAGACATCAAGCGTGGGACTTGCAAGCGTGTGTGCAGGAAGTGATTGAGCATTTTGAATTGGAGCCTATCAAAGATCGCTTGGTGGAAACGCTTAGCGGAGGGGAGCAAAAAAGGGTGGCACTCTCACAGATTCTGTTTGAGCAATGTGATATTTTGATGCTTGATGAACCCACAAACCATCTAGATGTCGAGATGGTGGAGTTCTTAGAAAAGAAATTGCTTGGCTTGAAATGCACTTTGGTTTTGATCAGCCACGATCGCTATTTCATCGAAAATCTTGCTACGCGTGTGGTAGAGGTGGATAATGGCAGGGTTTTGAGTTTTGATGGGGGATACACTCAATATTTGCAGAAAAAAGAAGAAATGCTTAGGGCGTTGAGCAGGGAGCACGAGGTGCTACTAAAAATCCTCAAATCCGAGGAGGAGTGGTTGAGGCGAGGGGTAAAAGCACGACTCAAACGCAATGAGGGACGCAAAAAACGCATTATGGAAATGCGTGAAAAAGCCAAAACCAACCCCTCAGCGATCGCAAAACTGAAGCTAGAAATCCAAAGGGAGCAGAAAGCGTTCAATCAAGAGGAGGGGAAAAACCACAAAAAGATGTTGTTTGAGGCAGAGGGGATCGGCAAGAAGTTGGGCAATAAGCTGTTGTTTGAGGATTTGAGTTTTAGAATCTTGCAAAGGGACAAAATCGCGATTGTGGGCAAAAATGGGAGTGGCAAAAGTAGCTTGATCAAAGTCTTGCTAGGGGAAATCCCTGTGGATAGTGGGCGATTGAAAAGTGGGGAGCTAAAGATTGGGTATTTTGATCAGCATCGCAGTTTTTTGGATCCTGAGAAAAACCTCGTAGAGACTTTTTGCCCTAATGGTGGGGATAGGGTAGATGTGCGTGGGAAAAATATGCATATTTTTGGCTACCTCAAAAGCTTTTTGTTCCTCAAAGAGTATTTGACACAGAAAATCAAGGCGTTGAGTGGGGGAGAGAAAAACCGCGTCGCTTTGGCGTTGCTTTTTACAAAAGAATACGACTGCTTGGTGCTTGATGAGCCGACAAATGATCTAGACATCAATACGATTAATATTTTGGAGGAGTATTTGATGAGCTTTGATGGGGGTGTGCTGTTTGTGAGCCACGATCGCTACTTCGTGGATAAGATTGCTCAAAAATTATTTGTTTTTGAGGGGAATGGGGTGGTGCTGGAGCGTCACGAGAGCTATAGTGAATATTTGGAGGATAAGCAGGAGTTGCAAGAATATCTCAAGATCCAAACAGAAGTGAGTCAAGCTCCCCACACTCCCCACACTCCCCCAAAGCTACAAAAGAAACAGACGAAGCTAAGCTACAAAGAACAGAGGGCTTTGGAGATGTTGCCACTAGAGATCGAGAAACTAGAGGGTGTGATCCATAGCCTAGAGTGTGCGTTGAGCGATCCCAAAATCTATGAGCAGAGGGGTATCACAACGATTGCCAAAGAGCTGGAGGAATGCAAAGAGGTGTATGAGCAGAAGCTAGAGGAGTATTTTGCGCTAGAGCAGAAGAGGGAGGAGCTGCAGTAGCCCACTTTGTTTGGGTCATTCCTCCATATTGCTCCAATTATCCCAGAAAACACTAAGCAATCACATATTGTCTATCACAGCATTGAACCAACAATTTGGTGTTTGTTTTTATGTTGCGACACAATATGGAGGCGGAGAATAACTTCAATTTTTTCTTGCACCCATCATGATTGTAATTTTGTTTTTTATATTAAAATTCTAATTACAAAAATTAAAACAAAAAAGGAGCTGAAATGTTCAAAACAAAAAATAAAATGAGAGGAACTTTTTCTTCAATAGCTTTTGTAGGAGGACTTTTATTTTCTACAACCCAACTCTATGCAAGAGAAACTCCATTAAATGATTGTAAAAGAATTGCACAAGAAAGAGATGCTTTTGTAAAAAACACACAAAATCAAGAGATTCAAGATGCTTACGATGTGTGGGAGAATAGCTTGATTCAGGCAAAAAGCGTTGCAGAAAATTTGAAAAGCAAATTTCAAATAGCGAACCTTGCTCACTTTGAAAAAAAATTTTCAAAAGATCCCGAAAGAGCAATAATGAAAGCAATTGCTCGTTCTTATCAAGAGGAAATTAAATGTTATGAATCGATCGCAAATTAGAAATTTCTCAGGATAAATACTTATTTGTTTTTCTATAAAATCCCCATTTATACCCCATTTTAGGGGTATCCCCTATGCTGGATAATTTCGAATTTTTCAAATTTTTCTTGGTGTATTTGCTAGATAATTTCGATAATCTCTGTCATTATTTCTCCTTAAAAATTCTTTCTAAGATTATCTACAAAAAGATAAAGCTTGAAGTTAAGAATTTTAACCAAAACCAAAACTTCAAGTCAAGGGGATCGACTATGCCCTAGAGGGCTGGGAAATGGTGCATATAGGGGCTTTAGGGGGTTTGAGGATTGGGGGTGGTTTTGGGGTTGAGATAGTGATAAATCGCACTGATTTCTTTGTCTGTGAGATAGTATTTTGGCATTATGCCTTCTGATTCGTTGATGGCTTTTTTGAATTTTTTGAAATCGATTTCTGTGATTTTTGGTGCCTTGAGTTCTTTTTGGCGTCCATTGTGCTTGTATGTGGCGATGATTTTGCCCTCTCCTTGAGAGCCGTGGCATTTGATACAGCTGATACCGCGAGGGTTTTCATAGAGTCGTTTGCCATATTCTAGCTCATCGATAAAATCCCCACGCTCATCTTGCGATAGGAGGGGTGCCACAATCAAGAGGGATAGAAGAAGTAGTTTTTGTTTCATATTTAGCCTTTGGTGGTTTTGTTTTTGTTTGTATTATAATTAGCATTTTGAAAAAAATAAAGGTCTATGATGAAAATTCTTGATGGGAAACAACTCTCTAAGCGTATAGAGGCAGAGGTGAGGGAAGAGGTGATCCTCTTGAATCAAAAGTTTATCTATCCTACTTTGGCAGTGATTTTGGTGGGTGATGATCCTGCTAGTTCTGCGTATGTGCGTATGAAAAGCCAAGCCTGTGAGCGTGTCGGGATCAACTCTTTGACTTTTGCGATGCCTGCTAGCACAAGTGAGCAGATCCTGCTCTCCAAGATCGAAGAGCTCAATGCAGATTCAAAAGTCGATGGCATTTTGGTGCAACTTCCTTTGCCAAGTCATATCGATACGCACAAAGTGCTTGAAGCCATCGATCCATACAAAGATGTAGATGGATTCCACGCTTTGAGTGTGGGCAAAATGATTTTGGAGCTTGGGGGCTTCACTCCTGCCACGCCTTTGGGGGTGATGCGACTGCTTGAGGAATACAAGATCGATCTGGTAGGACGCGATTGCGTAGTGGTGGGTGCGAGTAATATCGTAGGCAAACCTCTGGCAAGTTTGCTATTGAATGCAAATGCTACCATCAGCATTTGTCATATCCATACCAAAGATCTCGCTTCCTATACGCGTGAAGCGGATATAGTGTTGGTGGGAGTGGGGCGTCCCAATCTCATCACCGCAGATATGATCAAAGAAGGGGCGGTTGTGGTGGATATAGGTATCAATCGTTTGGCAAACGGAGAGCTAGTCGGAGATGTGGATTTTGCCAATGTGGCTCCAAAATGTAGCTTCATCACCCCTGTGCCCGGTGGCGTCGGTCCGATGACGATCGCGATGCTTTTGCAGAATACACTACAGAGTGCCAAAAATAAACTTCAAACTAAGGAAAACTAATGGAATTTTTATACAGGTTTTATCGTTTTGCGTCTTCTTGGACTGGGACGATTGTCATCGTTGCTTTTGTGATTTTTTTTGTTGCTCAAGCATTTGTGATCCCGACTCGATCGATGGTTGGCACACTTTATGAGGGAGATATGCTCTTTGTCAAGAAGTTTTCTTATGGGATACCTATACCACGCATTCCTTGGCTAGAGATCCCCATCGTGCCTGATTTCAATGGCAATGGGCATTTGGTGAGCGGAGAGCGTCCCCAAAGGGGCGATGTGGTGGTGTTCATCCCTCCACATGAAGAAAGAACCTACTATGTCAAACGCAACTTCGCAGTCGGAGGGGATGAAGTCGTGTATGCCAAAGACGGATTCTATCTGCGTCCAAATGAGGGGGATGCCTATATCGCCAAACATTTTCCAAACGCAGAGACTAAGGAGTTTTTTGGCAAAACCTATGTCAAAAACCCCTATATGCGAGAGCATTATGGGATCCACTACGCATCAAACAATGCACTTTTTACCCAAGCTGTCAATGCGTTGAGCTTCGAGGGGCAAAAATGGGTGATTGTCGGCACTTGTGTGAATCCAAAGACAAAAGAGCTCTATGAATGCAAACAAGATTTTGCAATGCAACCTTTGAGAGTCGATGAAGTGCCTATCCGATCTAGCACTCTCTACAATGCAGGGGAAGTCGTGTTTTACAAAAAAGTGCCTCAAGATGAGTTTTTTATGGTAGGTGATAATCGTGACAATAGTCTTGATTCGCGTTATTGGGGAAGTGTGAAATACGCCAATGTGATTGGCAAACCTTGGTTGGTGTATTTTTCTATCAATCTTGTCAACTCTCAAGAAGCACGAGCAGAGGCGATGAGGCAGGGCAAAGATGAGGGGTGGTGGAAATATTCTGTGCGTTGGAATCGTGTCTTTATCACAATGAGTGGGATCGAGCGTGATTTGGAGAAGGAGGCTCAAAAAAGTGGGCAACATTGATTTGGTTGATAGTTTGTATCGCTATCTTGCATTGCTCAGTGCGATAATGATCCCTGCTTTGACTTATAGCTATGTGGCAAGTCGTTATATGCCTGATTGCATTGTGGAGGATGGCGAGATCGTGTGCGATGGGGTGGTGAGCTTCAATCCGATTCGGTATGTGGATGTGCTGGGGACTCTTGTTTTTCCGATCGTGATGGTTTTTGCCTCTGCACCGATTTTTTTTGGTTGGAGCAAAAATGTCTTGGTCGATCAGCAGAGGAGCTTTGAAGAACACGGGATCAATTCTTTGATTTATTTAGAATCCTCAGAAATCATCGCTCATTTTTTCATCGCTTTTTTGAGTAGCATTGTTTATACTTCTTTTGAAGCGGAGTTGGGAGATTTTGCCCCTTTGTTTAGGAGTATCATCGTGTTTAATGTCGTGTTTGCGTGTATCAAACTTTGCCCACTTGTGCCGTTCAATGGCTTGAAAATCTTGAGCTATTTGGGGTTGAAAGTAGGTAGCGATGGGTTGCTTAGGTTTTATGAGTTTATCGCACCTTATGGGATTTTGATTTTGCTGTTGATATTTTTCACCCCTCTTGCATTGTTGATTCAGTATCCTATGTATTGGATTTTGAGCTTTTTGATATAGGAGGATAGGAGATGCGATATTTTTTGGCTACAGATCACGCGGGGGTGAGGGTGCGTGATTTTATCGTTGAATATTTTAGAGGCAAAAACTTGGATTTGGTGGATTTCTCTCCGAGTGGTAGCGAGAGTGTGGATTATCCAGACTATGCCAAAAAGGTCTGTTTGGAGGTGTTGAAAACTCCGCAGTCAAGGGGGATTTTGGTCTGTGGAAGTGGGATTGGTATGAGTATCACTGCCAATCGCTTCAAAGGGATTAGAGCGGGGCTTTGCACCGATGCGTATATGGCAGAGATGACACGCAGACACAATGATGCCAATGTCTTGTGTCTAGGCGAGAGGGTGAGTGGATTGGGCATCATCGAATCGATTTTGGATGCATTTGTTACGACGGAGTTTGAGGGTGGAAGACATCTCTCAAGGATAGAGAAGATTGATTGTGAGTGAGCGAGGTTTATGATGTTTTGGATGGATTGGTTTTTTATCACGGCTTTTATTTTGTTTGCGATTTATATGTCTATACGGACTTTCTACTATCGGTCTATTGCGCAAAAAGAAGAACGCAATTCTGCCAATATGAAATTGACTTTGCAAGATGCGGAGATTTTGATACGCAAACATCAGGTGCAGCTCCAAAGAGCATTGGGAGATATTGACATTCTCACTCAAGAATTGACTGCACTCAAAGGGGACATCAGAAGCCTCAAGCAAAGAAACTCACAATACAAAATCGAGGCAGATCGCTACAAATCAAGGATCAAAGAGTTAGAACAAAAGATTGAAGCATTGCTATAGGAGATAAGATGAAACAAAAGATTTTAGAGAGTATTCGAGTGGTTGCAGACTACCCCAAAGAGGGAGTTTTGTTTCGCGATATTACAACGCTACTCAACAATCCTGTCGCCTTTTCTATGGTGATTGAGCATTTCAAAGAGCGTTATAGTGGGGAGCAAATTGATTTTGTGGTGGGATTGGAATCTAGGGGATTTATTTTTGGCGCACCTTTGGCGTATGCTCTAGGGCTGGGGTTTGTGCCGATTAGGAAAAAAGGCAAACTCCCTTATGCCAAAGTGTCGGCAAGCTATGATTTGGAGTATGGAAGCGATGAGATTGAGATCCATATTGACGCATTTGCAGGGATACAAAACGCACGGGTGGTTTTGGTGGATGATCTGATCGCAACAGGTGGCACCGTGCAATCTGCTTTGAAACTGATTGAGAAAGTAGGGGGGAAATGTGTCGAGGCGTGCTTTTTGATCGATTTGGTGGAGTTTGGGGGATCCAAAGAGATTGCAAACTCAACAAAAGTTTATAGTTTGTTGCAATTCTAAAGGAGGGAATATGGGTTTTGAGCAGTGGATTACAGAGCTTTGGAATGAGCATATCGGGACTTGGGGGTATTTGATTTTGTTTTGTTGGAGTGTTTTGGAGGGCGAATTGGGGCTGATTATGGCAGGTCTTGCAAGTCACGATGGACATATGAATCTAGCATTGGCGATTTTTGTCGCGGGGCTTGGGGGATTTGCCGGAGATCAGATTTATTTTTATATCGGAAGATTCAACAAAAGCAGATTGACTCATATGTTGCAATCCCAAAGGCGTAAGTTTGCATTGGCACATATCCTGCTCAAAAAATATGGTTGGCCTATTATTTTTGCTCAGCGTTATATGTATGGGATGCGGACGATTATCCCTATCAGCATTGGTTTGACGCGTTATAGTGCGATCAAGTTTGCCATCATCAATCTTTTGAGTGCTTGGGTGTGGGCAGCCATCACGATTGTGTTTGTATGGTATTTTGGGGATTTGATTTGGGAGATCATTGGTTGGTTCAAATCGCGTCCATATTTGCTTGTGCCATTAGCTATTGCACTATTTGGTGGGATCGCAGGGTATTTTCATTTCAAAACCAAAAAAACAAAGGAGAACAAATGATAAAAATCAACAATACACAGCAGGAGTTTGGCAAAGTCGAGGCACAAAGCCGTATCGTGTTTGTCATCGATAAGAATCTAGAGGCACTTGATGATAAGGTGATTTTGGAGGAGCTAGATTTCAAAGAAATCAGTTTCGTGCAAAGCAGTCGGACACTCTATGTCAATCTAGACAAGCTCACCGCAGAACATCTTGCAGAGGCTAGTGCCAAAGCGATTAGAGCAATGCGAGGGATGAAGTATGAAAATGTCAAGGTGCAAATGCTTGGTGGGGCAAAAGAGCATTATGCAACGATACTTGGGATTTTGTGTGGGTTTTATCAATTTTTGCAATACAAGAGTCAAAAACAAACAATCACACTTCATGAGGTTTTGGTTTGTGGCGTTGATGAAGAGGTGGTGCAGAAAGCTTTGATACTTGCAGAGAGTATCAATCTAGTGCGTGATCTTGTCAATACGATACCCAATGATGCGACCCCTGCGTATTTGGCTCAAATTGCTCAAGAAGAATCACAAAAGGTAGGATTGACTTGCAAAGTCTTGGATACACAAGCAATCAAAGCTGAAAAAATGGAAGCCTTGCTCGCGGTTTCTAGAGCTTCAGCACACGAGCCCAAAGTGATCCATCTCACCTACAAGCACCCCAATGCCCAAAAAAGATTGGTTTTTGTAGGCAAGGGGCTAACTTATGATAGCGGCGGCTTGAGCTTGAAACCTGCAGATTATATGGTGACAATGAAAGCAGACAAAAGCGGTGGATGTGCCGTGCTTGGGATCCTATCAGCAATCGCACGGTTGGGATTGCCTCTTGAGGTGCATGGGATCATCGGTGCGGTGGAAAATATGATTGGTGGCAATGCTTACAAGCCTGATGATGTGCTTTTCTCAAGAGAGGGCAAAAGCATTGAGGTGAGAAACACTGACGCAGAGGGGCGTTTGGTGCTTGCAGATTGCTTGAGCTATGCACAAGATTTGAATCCAGATTATTTGATTGATTTGGCAACATTGACAGGGGCTTGTGTCGTCGGACTTGGAGAATACACGACAGGGATTATGGGATACAACAAAGAGCTAAAAGCACAAATGGAAGAGTGTGCTTCTAGATCAGGAGAACTTGCAAATCAGCTCCATTTCAATCACCATCTCAAAGGTTTGATTGATTCTAAAATCGCAGATATATGCAATGTCTCCTCCTCGCGTTATGGTGGGGCAATCACTGCAGGAATGTTTTTGGGTGCTTTTATCCGCGAGAAATATCAAGATGTTTGGCTACATCTAGACATCGCAGGTCCGGCATTTGTGGAGAAAGAGTGGGGGATCAATCCTTATGGTGCAAGTGGTGCAGGTGTGAGAGCTTGTGTCGAGTTTGCAATCAAGCAGGGGGAATAAGATGGGACTATCAATTGGAATCGTTGGGTTGCCAAATGTCGGCAAATCCACAACTTTCAATGCTTTGACAAAAACCCAAAACGCTCAATCAGCAAATTATCCATTTTGCACCATTGAGCCAAACAAAGCATTTGTGCCGGTGCCTGATGTGCGTTTGCAGGAGTTGGCAAAGATTGTCAATCCAGAGCGGATACAACATTCTGTGGTTGAGTTTGTGGATATTGCAGGGCTTGTGCGAGGGGCGAGCAAAGGAGAGGGGCTAGGCAATCAGTTTCTAGGTAATATCAAAGAAACAGATGTGATTTTGCATATCGTGCGTTGCTTTGATGATGAAAACATCACGCATGTCGAGGGGGGAGTGGATCCGATACGAGATATTGAAATCATTGATCTTGAGTTGATTTTGGCAGATTTGCAAACGCTAGAGAAGCGTATCCAAAAACTCCAAAGGCAAGGCAAGGCTGATAAAAATGCAAAAGCCCCTTTGGACTTGGCATTGATGTTGCAAAAACATTTGGAAGAGGGGAAGGCGGTGAGGATTTTTGAAAAACGCGATGATGAACATTTCATAGAACTCAACAAAGAATTGCGTTTTTTGAGTAACAAAGATGTGATTTTTGCGGCTAATGTGGGGGAGGAGGAGTTGGCACAAGACAATGCTTATGTCGTGGCTCTCAAAAAATATGCGAGTGAGAATGGTTGTGAGGTGATCAAGCTTTGTTCAAAACTTGAAGAAGAGATGCTAGGGATGAGTGATGAGGAGAGGAGTGAGTTTCTATCATCGCTTGGTAGCCAGATGAGTGGGTTGGATCAAATCATCCAAAAAGGTTTTGAAAAATTGGGACTGATTAGCTATTTCACCGCAGGGGTCAAGGAAGTGCGTTCTTGGACGATACGCAAAGGCGATACGGCTCCTGTGGCTGCAGGCGTGATTCACAAAGACTTTGAAAAAGGCTTCATCCGTGCAGAAACGATTGCTTATGCGGATTTTGTTGGATATGGTGGCGAGGCAAAAGCCAAAGAGGCGGGTGCGATGAGAGTGGAGGGAAAAGAATATATCGTGCAAGATGGCGATGTGATGCATTTCAGATTTAATGTTTAAAAAAGTTTATATTGAAATCAGTGATATTTGCGGGTTGAAATGTAGTTTTTGCCCTTCACAAAAGGGCAGAAGGGGGGAGATGGGGGTTGAGCTATTTGCAAGAATCTGCGAGGAGATTCAGGGCAAAACAGAGCTAATCGCGTTGCATTTGTTGGGAGATCCTTTGCTTTGCAAAGACTTGCCACGCTATCTTGATATCGCTCAAAGGTATGCTTTGAGGGTTGAGATCGTTACAAGTGGTTTTTATTTGAAGCGTTGGGATTTTGATCTGTTGCTTAGTCCGCCAATACACCAATGCAATATTTCCCTAAGTGCTTTTGGCGATGTCAATAACCCAAAACCCAAAAGATATTTACAAGATGTTTTGGATTTGGCTTTGTCGCATCAGGCAAAACGATCAGAAACTTTTCTGAATCTGAGAATGCACCAGAGCCGTTTGGATTGGGAGTTGTGTCAGTTTTTTTGCTCAGCCTTTGGTGTTGAGGCTAGTTTTGATTCTATGCGGATTCGACTTGGATACAAACTCTTCATCAGATTGAGCAAGGATTTTGAGTGGGTGCGTGGCGATGGCTCACAAGAATCAGGGCTTGATTGGAGTGGTGGGGTCAAGAAAAAATGCCACGCTTTGATCTCTCAAATCGCTTTTTTGGCAGATGGAAAAGTCGTGCCGTGCTGTATTGATTGTGATGGTGGGATTGTTTTGGGGGATATAGGCACGCAAACTTTGGAGGAAATCTTTCAATCGCCGACATTTGTCGCGATGAAGAAAGGATTTTTGCGTGGCGTGGCAGTCCATAAACAATGCCAACAATGCACCTATCTTGCAACTTTAAATTGAAACAATCAAGAAAATTTTATCTTAAATACAAAATGTGGTTTATTTTTTGCTTTTTGTGACGATATATTGTGCAGAGGGGAGTACGATATGCCTTACATTTTAAGAAGGAGAGTAAAAATGAAAAAGAAAGTAATGAGTGCATTGGCACTTTCAGGTTTATTGGCAAGTTCAGCAAGTGCGGCAAGTGTTGATGCTTTTGGACACATCGGAACAGCTTATAATTTTGGGCTAAAAAATGAGGTGTCTACCGCTGAGGGTGGAAAGAAGCCTTGGTTTGGTGGAGCGACAGCAAGGGCTGGTGTTGAAATAGGATTTGGAGCGGTGAGCATTGGAGTAGGTGCGACAGGTGGGCTTCCTTATGCGATTAGTCCTAGCAGTTCGGTTTTTGGCAATTATGTCAGAAATGGATATTTCACAAAACCAAGCAATGTAGAGTGGTATAACTGGATTTCTGATGCATATTTGCGTGCAGATAGCTCGCTTTTCTCATTTATCGGCGGACGCTACAACTTGGGAGAGTTCTTTGATGGCAAAGATGGTCTCAATCCAAATGGTGTGGATTGGGTATCAGGACAGCACGAAGGTTTGAGCTTCATTTTGGATACGCGTTATTTTGCTTGGTGGGGAACTTATAGCTATGAAATGATGAACTATGGTGCAGAAAATCCCGGTCGCTTTGGTAATGATTTGATGGGCTTCAATCAATATTACAAAACTGGACACTATCTTTCTACAGGTTTTGATATTCGTATCAAAGACATTCTCTATATCGATCCATTCGCAACTTATGTCGTTGATAGCAATTTGTTGCAACTAGGTGGAAAGCTTGATTTGAGACTTGGAAGAGGCACTTTCAAATCTACAACAACTTTGAGAGGGATGTATCAAGCTTATACAAAAGGCTATAGCCAAAGCACTTATCTAGGATGGATTGATCAAGAGTTTTTGGTCTCAAATCTTGTGAAATTTGGTGGTGGTTTCTATAGTGTTGGCAAAAATCACGGTATCCATCGTTCAAGCGACAAAGCAAGATTCTATGGCAATACTTTTGGATCACAAGTAGATTATTTTGCTCACGGCGTTAATAGCTGGTATGGATTTATTGGTTTGACTGACAAATATTTCAGCTTTGACTTCTTGTATGCTGGTGGAGATTATCAAGAAATCTCTGCGATCGCCAATGTCAATCTTTACAAAGATCGTTTTGTAGAATTTGGTCTTGGTGGTGGTTGGGTGAGATCAAATCATCACGATCAAGCAGTTGCTTTCACAAAGCTTAGCTTCTAACTTCCTTACCCCTTTGGGGTAATCATCCTTAGAAAATGAAAATCGATTTTGCCAATCTCCAACGACAATATCAGGCTTACAAAGCTCAAATTGATTTGGAAATCAATCAAGTTTTGCAAAACTCTAGCTATATTATGGGTGAGAGTGTCGGGCGTCTAGAAAATGCTTTGAGAGAATACACTCAAGCCCACTATGCGATTGCTTGTTCAAGCGGAACTGATGCGTTGGTGTTGATATTGATGGCACTTGGAATCTCAAGAGATGATGAAGTCATCACGACTCCTTTTAGTTTTTTTGCGACTTCTGAAGCGATCGCTTTGGTGGGTGCCAAACCTGTATTTGTAGATATTGATACACGCACTTACAATCTAGATGTCTCGCTTGTGCCTCCTGCTATCACGCCAAAAACAAAGGCGATTTTGGCGGTGAGTTTGTATGGACAGCCTTGCGATATGGAGGCTTTGGCAAAGATTGCTTGTGAGCATCATCTCGCATTGATTGAGGATGCTGCACAGAGTTTTGGTGGGAGTTTGGGGGATAGAAAATCTTGCAATCTCTCTCCATTTGCTTCTACAAGTTTTTTCCCTAGTAAGCCTTTGGGGTGCTATGGAGATGGCGGGGCGGTGTTTCTCAGAGATGAGGCGATTGCTCACAAAGTGGTCTCATTGCTACAGCACGGACAGGCGGGTCGCTACAAACATCGTTATCTTGGAATGAATGCTAGAATGGATTCGATACAGGCTGGTGTTTTGTGTGCCAAGCTGAAATATTTGGATATTGAGATTAGGCGACGCAATGAGATCGCAGGGCGTTATAGTGAGGGATTGGAAAATGCAGTGCTTCCCTATGTCGCCAATGGGTACTTGAGTGCTTTTGGTCAATATAGTGTGCTTGTGGAAAATAGAGATAGATACATCGAACATTTGAAGCTTTGCGGTATCCCAACAGCGGTGCATTATCCTACGCCTTTGCATTTGCAAGAAGCGTTTGGCTATCTTGGTTATCAAGAAGGGGATTTCCCGGTGAGTGAGAGGATTGCTAAGCGTATTTTGTCTTTGCCGATGAATGCGTTTCTTGAGGATAGGGAGATTGACTATATCATCCAAGCATTTAATCAAAAAACTATCATCAATCAAGTCAATACACGATAGAATCTCCAAAACTATGCAAGGAGTTGTTATGCAAGATCAAATCAAGACATTTTTTAATTTTTGTCGTGAAAATGAAGTCGAGTTTGTGGATTTTCGTTTCACAGACATCAAAGGCACTTGGCACCATATCAGTTTTTCTTTGTCTGCAATTGATGAGGAGACATTCACCAAAGGAGTGCCTTTTGATGCGAGTTCTTTCCACAAATGGCAACCTATCCATCGATCCGATATGCTTTTGTTGCCAGATTTGGTGCGTTATTTTATCGATCCTTTTACAGCCGATGTCACTGTTGTGGTGTTTTGCGATGTGTGGGATATTTACAAAAATCAACCCTATGAAAAATGCCCAAGAAGCATCGTCAAAAGAGCAATGCAGTATTTGCAAGAAAGTGGGATCGGAGATGTGGCGTATTTCGGTCCTGAAAATGAGTTTTTTGTCTTTGATAGCATAAAAATCACAGACACTATCAACTCTCAAGCCTATAGTGTGGATACGCAAGAGGGCGAGTGGAATCGCAATACAGAGTTTGAGGGGGTCAATAATGGACATCGTCCGGGCACCAAAGGAGGGTATTTCCCTGTGCCTCCTATTGATTCGATGGTGGATTTGAGAGCTGAGATGGTCAAAGTGCTTAATCTTGTGGGGATTGAGACTTTTGTCGTGCATCACGAAGTAGGGCAAGCACAAGGGGAGATCGGAATCAAGTTTGGAGATATGCTAGAGGCAGCAGATAATGTGCAGAAGCTGAAATATGTTGTCAAAATGGTCGCTCATCTCAATGGCAAAACTGCGACATTTATGCCCAAACCTCTCTATGGAGACAATGGAAGTGGTATGCATACGCATATTAGCATTTGGAAAGATTCTAAGAATCTATTTGCAGGAGATGAGTATCAAGGGCTCTCCACTATGGCGATGCACTTTTTGGGCGGAGTGTTGCACCACGCTAGAAGTATTGCAGCCTTTACCAATGCCTCGACAAACTCATACAAGCGTTTGATCCCGGGTTTTGAAGCTCCATCGATTTTGGCATATTCTGCACAAAATCGCAGTGCGAGTATCCGTATCCCCTATAGTCAAGGCAATAGTGCCAAGCGTTTGGAGTTTCGATTTCCTGATAGCTCAAGCAATCCTTATTTGGCGTTTTCTTCGCTTTTGATGGCGGGACTTGATGGGATTACACAAAAGATCTCAGCAGGTGAGCCGATGGATATTGATCTTTTTGAGCTGACACTAGATGAGATTAGAGAAAAAGGGATCAAGCAGTTGCCCCACACTCTTAGAAGTGCGATTGAGGAAATGCTCCTAGATCGTGAGTATTTGAAAGTGGGAAATGTGTTTAGTGAGGAGTTTTTGCAAACTTACAAGGCATATAAATTTGAGGCAGAAATATGGACTTGGGAGGCACGCCCACACCCCTTTGAGTTTATCAGCACTTACAGCTGTTAAACTTGCCACAGAGATTTTTTGAATGCAACCCAAAAGGCGATCGCACGCAAATATGTCTCTGCAAAAATAATGACAAACAAGTAATAATAAGGCAAATAATAAAGGGTGCAAAAATACATCGGCACAATGCGTAATGTCCAAATGCTTGTGGTGTGAATCAAAAGCGAGATTTTGGCTTTTTTGGCACCACGATTGAGCCCATCCAAGACAAAAATACAAACAAGGGGGATTTGGGACAATCCAACTGCAATGAGATAATCTGAGGCATACTGAATGATGTCATTGCGATTTGTGAATATTTGAGCCAATGTAGTGCCAAAGATTGCCATCAAAACCCCAAGGACTCCCATTATCGAGGAGGAAAGAAAAAGGGACAAGCGGATATAAGAATCAATGAGAGCGTATTGCTTGAGGACTAGATTTTGTGCGGTGAGACTCATGGAGGCAACCATAAAGCCAAAAGCAGGCATAAAAATAAAAGCTTCAATGCGTCCTCCAATCTGAAAACCTGCCAACACTTCTTCGTTGTAACTTGCCAAAAAACGCGCAGTCAAAATCAGTGAGAGGATTGTTAGCCCTCGTTCGATCCCTGTGGGCAACCCAATCCACACAGATTCGAAAAATTGTGAAAACTCCCAATTTTGTTTGATCCCAAAGGTTTTGTGTGCATAAAATCCCAAAACAAAAGTTTCCAAATAGCTTGTGATCACTCCTGCAATCCCTGCTCCAACCAACCCAAGCTGTGGCAAATCCCCCACACCCAAGGCAAGAAAATAGGTTAAAACTAGATTGAAAAATGTAAAAAACAATTTGATATAAAAAGGAATATGGGCTTTTGAGGTGGCTGCAAAGCTCACGGTGAGCGTGGTTTTGGTCATAATCGCAGGGATAGAAAATATCAAAACCTCAAGAAATTGATGTGCCAAAACAAGTGTGCCAGAGTTCAAACCAAACCAATGCAGATAGCTAGAGAAGCTCACAAGGGCTAGGCAAAAGAGTGGAATAGAGGAGAGGAGATTCCCCAAAGTGAGATTGAAAAGTAGGGGACCGATTTGGCGTGGCTGTGTTTTGTGGAGCCGTGCGATAAGGGTGTTGGATCCTGTGAAAAAGATATTGGTGAAAGTATAAAAAAGCATCAAGAAATTCATCCCTAGCCCAAAAGCAACGATATTGGAATCAGAGAGCATACTCACAAACAACAAAACAATAGAGAGATTAAGAATATCTAGAAATGAGCTTAGTCCAGAGGGGATAGCGATTTTTAGGATCTCTTTGCTTTTGGCAAGAGTGTCCGATGATGGGGCACATAGGGTTTTCATAGAAATTGAAGTGCCTTTTTGCAGAGATTGGAGAGAGGTAGATGTTGGATCTCTTGCTGTGTGAAAAATCGTGCTTGAGTGTTGTATGAGACGGGCAGTTGATAGATTTTTGCTGTGATTTTGTATTTGGTATAGGAATGTTTGAAGCTTCCTAGATAACGATAATTCTGGAGATGTGTGGATTCTAATCTGATGGGGTTATACAACCCAAAATAGAGTTTTTCTTGGCTTTGGACTAGGGAGATTTTGCCATCTTGGATGACAAAGCCCAAATGTAGCTCTAGTGGGATGCTCTCTCTTTTTTTGGGGAGGGGGTAGAGGTGGGGGCTATGTTTCCCTTGACAACAATAAGAGAGTGGGCACAAAAGACAGGAGGGGCTTTGGGGGGTGCAGAGGGTGGCACCCAAATCTAGTAAGGCTTGATTGTGATCAAAAGGGTTTGTGTGGTTTAGGATAAGATGGGCTTTGTCTTTGAGCTGTGTTGCTGTGGGGGCGGATAATGCAAAAAGACGCGACAATACCCGTGCGATATTGCCATCTACAAAACTCTCACATTTGCCAAATCCAAAACAAGCGATAGCTCCAGCAGTGTATTCTCCAATGCCTTTGAGCTTTGTAAGTTCTGCGACGCTTGAAGGGAGCGTGCCATTGTGATGATGGAGGCATATTTGAGCTGTTTGGTGCATATTCCTTGCGCGTGTGTAATACCCCAATCCCTGCCAAATGTGCAAAAGGGTATCCTCTGAAGATTGAGCCAAATCTTTGAGTGTGGGAAAACGCTCCAAAAAAGGAAAATAAAAATGCTCCAAAACAACATTGACTTGAGTTTGTTGGAGCATAATCTCACTGACATAAACCCCATAGGATCTTTGGATATGCGTGAGCTTGGGATTTGGCGTGTGGGATTGAGTGGGGAGATTACGCCAAGGAAGATCAAGGCGTCCAAAGGATTGATACCATTCTAGAAGGCGTGCGTGTAGATTTTTCAATGTTTTTGGGCTATGAATGAAATGATTTTGGCGCGCTGATTTTCTTTGCGTCGGATATAGGAGGTCGCAGAGTGGTGGATCGTGAAGTCTGCAAAAATATGCTCCAATTCATTGTGATTTAAGATTTTTTCATCAGGTATCTCTGAATCATTGCTTCCATCTTCTTCTTTGACAAAGGTTTCAAGCATCAAAACCCCTCCGCTCTTGAGGCTTTGAATGATGCTGGGAAATAGATTGCGATTGAGGAAGTAGAAATTTAACGCCAAGCCATAGGTGTCGCTTGTGGGGGTGTATGTATCAAGATCCACACAGAGGGCATTGATGTTTTTGATGTTTTCTAGATTTGCTAGAGCAACTTCTGAAATATCAAGGCTATCGCATATCAAGCCGTGCTGTGCGAGAAATTTGGAGTTGCGTCCATTACCACAAGCGATATCAATGGCGTTGTGCGAGGGAAGAGAATCAAGGAATTTTGGGAGAAATGCGACTAGCAAATCGCTCGGAGTTTGTGGCATCGGATTTTGTAAATGTTTGGCATTCCACTTGATAGCATCTTCTAACACGAAAAACCTTTTTGTGAATTTTTGTGCATTATATCTTTTTAGATTCAATGATTGGATTTGCTTGAGCTATCAAAGAGCCTTGAGCCAAAAGCTTGGGGTTAATCATTTGATAATAAATTGATGAGTAGAATTTTGGCTTTTGCTTTCCAAGATTGGTAATAACGCCAAAGTTTTATGGAGATATAAATTGAAACATTCATTTTTTGCCCATTGATCGTTTTTTGGAAAATAAAAGCATTGATGGCTAGATTTTTTTGAAGGGTGATTTTGTTTGTTTGAACGATTTTGGGGTGCGGAAGATTTCGGTATGGAATCAGATCAAGCATTTTGATAATGACTTGAAAATGTTGGACTGATTGGGATATTTTCAGCTCGTCTTCTGTTTTGGTGATTGAAGAGAGGTTTTCGCAGTAGTGATAAAAGCTGTCTCTGATTCCAAAACTTCTTTTGACAAATATGGCGGTTATAAAAAACTGAAGTGCATCTTCAGCCATATTCATTTTGGGGAGATTAGGGAAATATTGTTCGATAAATTTAGAAGTTGTTTTTAGGATTGAGCGTTTGTAAATCTTGTTGCAAAGGTTCCAGCGTGAAAAATTTATCATTTCTTGATAGGGATTGTGTGTGTCAAGTTTGATGATTGTTTGATCTAGCTTTGTATCTTTTTCTGCAAAAAGATAGCACAACACATCTGTCCATTCCCCGTTTTCTTGGTAATCTAGAGCCAAAAGATTGTAAATCCTCTCGCAAGTATCCAAATCAATATAATCATCAGAATCTACAAAAAGGATAAATTCTCCATTCGCTTCTTGTATGCCTTTTAGTCGCGTGTGAAATGTGCCGAGATTTGTTGCATTGTGGAGGATTTTGATTCTGTTGTCTTTTGCAAACTCTTGTGCAATTTGCATCGAATCATCTGTGCCACAATCATCAACGATAATGATTTCAATCTCTTTGAAGATTTGCTGAATGCAGGAATTTAAACATCTTGAGATGTATCGCTCCACATTATAAACAGGAATCACAATCGAGAAGAATGGATTAGTTGTTGGTGGGGTAGGGAAATTTGGCAAGTTATACTCCTTTGGATATAGAGTGCATAAATTGTAGCTAATCTTGGCGTTTTAGCAGTCTGTATGCCTCTTTTTCTAGTGTTTGATTGTTTTGTGAGGAGAAGAATTTGAGGGTGGTGTTTGCAAAAGTGGGAGTGAGTGCGCATTCTTTTTTGAGTTGCTCTACGATTGCGTTGCCTGAGTGGATGAGGGTGCATTGGTGATTGAAATATTGGCTAATAGCTTTGGCGATGAAAGGATAATGCGTGCATCCCAAAATGATAAACTGAGGCGTTGTTTGGAGCTTGGAGAAATAGTGTTTGAGGCATTCTTGCAAAAACTCTCCATCATAAATCCCCTCTTCTACAAAAGGCACAAAAAGACTTGTCGCCAATGCTGTGATGTGCTTGTAGCCTAGTTTGTGGAGTGCGTTTGGGTAGATTTGGGATTGTGTCGTTGCCTGTGTCGCGATGACTAGGATTTGGGCATTTTTGTCCATAGCGGTATTTTGCAATGCCAAAACACCTGCTTCAATCACCCCAATGATTGGGAAACTCACGCGTTGTTTGAGAATATCTAGTGCGTATGCACTCACGGTGTTGCACGCAAGGATTAGAATATCGATATTTTGGGATTTGAAAAACTCAAGAGCTTCTAGAGAATATTGGATAATCGTTTCTTTGTCTTTGGTCCCATAGGGCACCCTTGCGGTATCGCCATAATAAACAATCTCTTCAAAAAGCCGTGCGTCAAGCAGACTTTTTAGAACGCTAACTCCTCCTATACCACTATCAAAAACTCCTGCTCTCATCACTCTTTTTCGTTCATAAGATTCAAAAACTCTTCATTGTCTTTGGTTTTTTGCATTTTGGCATAGATGAAGCTCAATGCCTCGATGTCGTCCATTTGCTGCATTACATTGCGTAGCATCCAAACCTTTGTCAGCTTTTCTTTGCCTAGCAAAAGATCATCTTTTCTTGTGCCTGATTTGAGGATATCAAAAGCAGGGTAGATTCTGCGATCGGCGATATTTCTTGCAAGCACGATTTCGCTATTTCCTGTGCCTTTGAATTCTTCAAAAATCACCTCATCCATTCTTGAGCCAGTTTCAATGAGAGCTGTGGCAATGATAGTCAAACTCCCCCCTTGCTCAATATTTCTAGCTGCTCCAAAAAATCTTTTGGGTTTATGCAGGGCATTTGCATCAACTCCTCCGCTAAGCACTTTTCCACTTGAGGGGGTGGCACCATTGTAAGCTCTTGCAAGTCGTGTAATAGAATCAAGCAAAATCACGACATCTTCTCCCATTTCCACCATTCTTTTGGCTCTTTCGATCACAAGCTCTGCTACGCGGATATGGTTGCTTGAGGGCAAATCAAAAGTGGAGCTAAAAACCTGCCCCCTGATACTTC
This sequence comes from Helicobacter enhydrae, assembly GCF_001693335.1. NCBI lineage: Bacteria > Pseudomonadati > Campylobacterota > Epsilonproteobacteria > Campylobacterales > Helicobacteraceae > Helicobacter > Helicobacter enhydrae. The sequence goes on from NZ_CP016503.1 coordinate 179,585, forward strand.
TCTCCATATCTGTCACCTCTTCTGGTCGCTCATCGACAAGCAAAACCATGAGTTTGACTTCGGGGTGGTTTTCAGAAATGCCATGAGCCAACTCTTTCATCAGTTCGGTTTTTCCTGTGCGTGGAGGGGCGACTATGAGTGCTCTTTGTCCTTTGCCAATGGGGCTAAAAAGATCAAGCATTCTACCTGTAACTTTCATGGGATTGTATTCAAGTCTAAGTTGTTCGAGTGGGAAAAGTGGCGTGAGGTTGTCAAATAGAGGTCTGTTTTTCACCTCTTCAATGGAGAGATAATTGACTGCCTCAATTTTGAGTAGAGCATAATAGCGTTCTTGATCTTTTGGAGAACGCACTTGCCCTGTGACAATATCTCCATTTCTTAGGGCAAATTTGCGGATTTGACTTTGTGACACATAGGTGTCATTTTGACTATCAGCAAAGTTTCCATCGATCCCGCGTAAAAACCCATAGCCCTCGTGGCTTAGCTCCAAAATACCTGTAAAAAGGATATATCCACCTTGATTGACTTGGTTTTTTAGAATCTCAAAAATGAGATCTTGACGACGATACTCTTGAGGATTTTCAATCCCCATTGTTTTTGCGATTTTTGTAAGCTCTGTGACAGGTTTGGAGCGTAGCTCTTCGATTCTGTAACCCTCAACAGGGGTATGCGTCCTAGAGTTTTTGTTTTCTTTTGGTGATGCCATTAAGACTCCCTTGGCTAGATTTCATAAATAATAGGATTGATTAAGAGTTTTTAAAACCTATAACTAACAAGATTGTGGGATTTAAGAACGCGTAATTTTAATCCAAAATTTACTTATAAGTCAAGGGATCCTACATTTGTTGAAAAATGTTTGTTGCAATTTTGCATTTTTGTAATTCAATTTTATCGAAGAAAGTGCGTGAGGAAAGCGTTTGAGATCCAATGCAACATTATAAAAATTTAAATTAAAGATATTTATTAAGGAAACTTTTACTTGACTTATTGGGGGGGGGGCTATAATTAAAAGCCTAATTGATTTTAAGGAGTAAAAGTGTTATTGCATTTATTGGATAGAGAGGAAAAGGTCGCATTTCTAGAAATTGCACATCATTTTGCGTGGAGTAATGATAATTTTTCAGATTCCCAAAAAGAAGTGATAAGTGCTTATTGTGCAGAGATGCAAATAGAGGATATAGAGTTTGACAAAGACAAATTTGACTTAAATACCACACTCAAGGCATTTAAAGATAAGGAGCATCAAAAAATTGTATTGCTAGAAACGATGGCTTTGGCTATGGCTGATAATATCACCCATCTTGAATCTTTACACGAGGGTGAAAAAGAAGTCCTAAAAACGATGGTTGAAACCTTTGGTTTGAGTCATAATCTAGCTTTGGTGTATGCAGATTGGACAAAAGCCATGTTGGTTTTAGCCGATCAGGGACGCAATCTCATCAAGTTGTAATGCAAAATTTTCCTTGCACAAGTTGTGGAGCATGTTGCAAAAACATAGCCCAAATCAAAGAATTAGAGGCTTTTGATTTGGGAAATGGTGTATGCAAACATTTGGATTTAGCAAGCAATTTATGCAGGATTTATGAAAAACGACCGGAGATTTGCAGAATTGATAGAATGTATGAAAAAACTTATCATAGATTCTACAGCAAAGAGGCTTTTTATGCCCTCAATATCAAATCTTGCAAAATCTTGCAAGAAAAAGAGGGCGTAGATATGAAATTTAGATTTTAATTCAAAAAAGGAGGCAATATGCCATTACCATTAATACCAGTTTTATTAGGAGGCGCAGCATTAGCAACAGCTGCATTTGGAGTAAAAAAAGGTTATGATGCTTATAGTGATGTCAAAGAAGCTGAAGAGTTGCACGAAGAGGTAAAAGGGCTTTATGAGAAAGCGGAGGCAAAACTTAATGGATCACGAAAAAAAGCTGAAAAAGATTTTGAGGCATTAGGAGAAGAGCAAAGCAAAAGCATCAATGGAAGTCTTAGGCAATATGCAGAAATCATTGACAAACTCAATGTAAAAAATGATGTGGATTTGAGTCAAGTGTTGGGTGAAAAGGGATTTAATATGCTTGAAAACACAAAGCATTCCATCATAGATTTGCAAAGTGCCATTGGTGGCGTTGTAGGTGGTGCTGTAGCTGGTTCAATGGCAGGATTTGGTGCATTTGGTGGAGTCACTTTACTTGCTAGTGCATCTACAGGCACAGCGATTAGTACTTTGGGTGGTGCTGCTGCCACAAATGCAACTTTGGCTTGGTTTGGCGGAGGTTCATTGGCTACTGGGGGGCTTGGTATGGCTGTAGGCACATATGTCTTAGGAAGCATCGTTGCTGCACCAGTACTTGCTGTCGCCGCTTCAGTTTTTGCTGCGAGTGCAGAGAAGAACAAGTATGATGCTCAATCCTATTATGACAGCGTAAAGGTACTATGTGAAGTAATGCAGGCAGAAGCGTTGGTGTGGGAAGCAGTCATCAACAAGACATTGGAAAAAAAGGTAGCTATAACAGAGTTGGATGCAAAATTATGGAGAGAAGTGCATATTGTTTCAATGTTTATGGAAGAAAGAGGCATAGAGGCAAGTAAATGGACAGAATCTGAACAAAAACATCTTTTGAATATGGTGCAACAAGCAGAAACTCTTGTTAAAACTATTAATGCACCTATTATGAATGATACAGATTCTGATACACAAGCTCTCAAATCGCATCAAAAAAGATGTAAAGAGCTAATGGATGAGATACAGCGTAAATGGGGTTAATCCCAAAACTTATGTAGCCAAAGTGCTACATAATAAAAGAATAAAATCAAGGAGACAATGATGCAAAAAGCACTCTATGAAGAAGTGATTGAAGAAATTGGCACACAGACTTTAGCACGATTGGGATTAAATGTTTTTAGTTTAAACACTTATGCATCTTATGGTGCAAGTGTGCAAATGACACTTGATGCTAATAGGGTATATAATCAGCACAAGAATAATGACAAATATTTTGGGCAAACTTTTGAGGAGCTTGATATAGGATTTCAAAATATAAAAGATTCTCTTTTTAATCGTGGCAATAAAACCTATACAACAGACACTCTTGCTGATATCAAAAAAGTGCGAGAAATCCTTGCAAGTGGCAAAAATCTAGAGAATCTCGATGAAAAAGATAGGGCAAAGGTAGAATATATTTTGGCTTATTATGATGATGAAGTGAAAAATATGAACCTTGATAAATTGGGGGATTTGGTGAAAAAAAATCACCCAATAGTAGACACAGTAACTATTGACAAAGATGGCAATGCAATAAAAACTGCACAGCTTAAGGTGATTAAGGATACCAATGGACTGCTAAAAGATAAGTATTTAAAAGGTGATAAAGACAATAAGGCGGCAAATGAACTTAGAATGCCATTTGATGACTACAAAAGGCATAAAGAAAACTTAGAAAAAATGATTGAGAATGGCAAAAAGTATCCAGGCAATGATCAGAAAGTGGCAAAGGCAGAAAAAGCAAAAATTGCTTTAAAAAAATTAAATGAAAATAATGTGTGTAATCGTCTTATGGCTGAAAATCCACGCACAACAGCAGTGGTAACTCAAAGCCTTGCAGCTGGTAGTCATATCGCACAAGCAGGCTTTAGTGATGCTATTGTTGTCACGCTTTCAACTCTTGCAAATGGAATCATTTGGGAAGTCAAAGATATGTTTAATGGCAGAATAGATACTGAAGTTTCTATTATGACTAGAATCAAACGATTACTACAAAAGGTGCTAAAAGCCTTTCAAGATACATTTGCAAGAGGTGCTGGATTTGGTGCGATCGATGTGGCAGTTGGGATTGTAGGGCAGATTTTCAAAAGTATCGCTGCAAGTTTAAGGCAACTTTGGAGAGCTTTGCGAACTTCTGCAAAGTCCATTTATAATGGAATCTACTCTTATGCTAAAGGAGAAATCAAAGACTTTAGAACACTTATCAAGACAATTTTAAAATCTCTTTTTTCAGCAGCTTGGGTAGTAGGTGCGGTAGGCTTAGAAAAACAATTAGAAACTGCATTGTTAGGAATTATGCCTCCACTTGCTCCTTTTGTCGCCCCTGTGCTAGCCATTGTTGCAGCTGCATTTGCAGTTGTCATTACAAACAGAAGTATAGATATGGCAATAGATTCTCTTTTTGGTATGTTGGCAGCAAGAGATAAAGCAAAACTAAGAGCAGAGGAAATAGCAGATTGGATTGCAGAGAAATTGCCAGCTTTGATGGAGAATGGGATAAAACTTGAAGAGCTGATAGAAGAAACACATTTCAAGCGATTGACAACTATAGATTCCTCATTTAAAGATTATCAACTAGCTTATGCAAATAATGATGATAGAGGGACTTATAATGCTTTAAATAGGATTTGTGAGCTTTATGGAGAAACTTTGGATACTAAAGACATTTGCGATGTTGAGAAAACATTGAAGACATCTGATAGGACAGGAAAATTGCAATGGTAAAGATTCTATTTTAGGGGTTTTTGCCCCTAAGCATTGCTGTTTTGAAAATTTTAGGCTCAAGATTTATTGGGAATAGGGGGTGAGCCAATCGATGAAAATAAGTCTATCTATCTACAATTACACATACCTCATCAAGCAAAGAAACAAGAAAACAAGCATATCTCTACAAAAAATTATTAAAATAGACAAAAATATTCTTAAGTTATTTTGAGCCCAATTTCAAAAACAAGGAGAGAAGATGTCAAAGAGAATGCGTGCAGAGTGGGAAAGGCATAGAGCGATTTTACTTGCTTTTCCTCATCAATGGAGTGATTGGAATGAGTGTTTGGAGGAGGCGAGGGCAAACTTTGTGAGAATCATTGCAGAGATTCTGCGATTTGAAGAGGTGATTTTGTGCATAGATCCTAGAGATGTGTGCGGAGAGGAGATGATTTGCCAAAGATTTGCCCAAGAGATTGCTTCACAAGATTTGCAAATCGCAAAAGTCCCATTGAACGACACTTGGACGCGTGATTTTGGAGCAATCAATCTTTGGGAGAATGATCAAAATGTCTTGTTGGATTTTGGATTTAATGGGTGGGGGTTGAAGTTTGCAAGTTGTTTTGATAATCAAGTCAATGCAAGACTGAAAAATCTAGGGGTTTTTGATGGAGAGTTGCGTAGGGTGGGGATGGTGCTAGAGGGTGGGAGTATCGAGAGTGATGGAAATGGGAGTATTTTGACAAATACGCAATGTCTGCTTGAGGCAAATCGCAATCCTCATCTTAGCCAAGATCAAATTGAATACAAGCTCCAAGAAATTTTTGGGGCAGAGCGTATTTTGTGGCTCAATCATGGTTATTTGGCTGGAGATGACACAGATAGCCATATTGATACCCTAGCGAGATTTCTCTCTCCTAGCAAAATTGCTTATGTGGGGTGTGATGATGAAAATGATGAGCATTATGAGGAATTGCTTCAAATGGAGCTAGAGCTTCAGAATCTAAGAGATAGCACAGGCAATCCCTATGAATTGATCAAACTCCCCTTTGTAAGGGCTATCTATGATTCTGATGGCAACAGACTTCCTGCCACTTATGCCAATTTTTTGTTTGTCAATGGTGCTTTGCTTGTGCCAACTTATCAAGATACAAATGACAATCTAGCATTGGACATTTTGCAGAAAGCACTGCCTGATAGGGAAGTGATTGGCATTGATTGCCAAACGCTCATCAAGCAACACGGGAGTTTGCATTGCGTGAGTATGCAGATTTATTGATTTGTGTGGGGCTATCGTAGAAAAATTGTAAAATACGGCATTTCAAAGATTTAGAAGTGTAAGGAGTGTAGTTTGAGTTGGATTGATCGTTATTTTGGTGTCAGTCGTGTTGGGAGTAGTATAAAAACCGAAGCTATCGCAGGTTTGACTACCTTTTTGGCAATGCTTTATATTATCCCGACGGCTTCTTCGATTCTTGCGGTATCAGGAATGCCCAAAGATGCGTTGATCACAGCAGTGATTTTGGCAACTTGTATTGCGACTTTGCTTAGTGGTTTGTGGGCAAAAGTGCCTGTTGCGATGAGTGTGGGAATGGGGCTAAATGCTTATTTTTCTTTTAGTATGGTCAAAACGATGGGGTTGAGCTGGGAGGAGGCATTGGGCGTTGTGTTTCTCTCTGGTGTGATTTTTTTGTTGGTTTCTTTGACCAAAATGCGTCAATGGTTGATTGGGAGCATTCCACTTGGTTTGAGGTTTGCACTTGCTGGAGGTTTGGGGGCTTTTATCGCAACGATTGGATTGTATTCTTCAGGGATCATCACCATTGCCCCAAGTGGTTTTCCTGCACTTGGTAAGCTCAATACCCCTCAGGTGTGGATTACGATTTTTGGCGTTTTGCTCACTTTGATTTTGTGTGCCAAACGCATACACTCTGCGTTTGTGATTGGGATTTTTTCTTGCTGTCTCATTGCGTGGGGTTTGCAAATCGCTCCTATGCCCAAAGAGTTTTTCTCTCTCCCGGCTTCGATTGCCCCCATTGCTTTCAAAATGGACATTTTGGGAGTTTTGTCCCTCTCTATCGTGCCTACGATTGTTTCTTTGCTTGTGCTTGATTTGTTTGATTCGCTTGGCACTCTTGCTGGAGTGGGGGCTAAGATTGGATTGTTCCAAAACCAAAACAATCAAGGCGATAAGGTGTTGGAAAAAACATTGGAAGTCGATGCGGCAGCCACGGTGATTGGGGCGAGTTTGGGCGTTTCGACGACTACGAGTTTCCTAGAGAGTGCTAGTGGGGTGAGCGAGGGTGGCAAAACAGGCTTGACCTCTGTTTTTTGTGCTTTGTTTTTCGCACTTTGTTTGTTTTTGTTTCCTTTGTTTGATTCGATTCCTTTGTTTGCGATTTATCCAAGTATGATTGTTGTGGGGGCGATGATGTTTTTGGAAGTGAGACGCATTGATTTTGCGGATTTGCCTACGGGATTGTCTGCGTTTTTTGCAATTATTTTGATGCCTTTGACTTATTCTATTGCCAATGGTTTGGCAGCTGGTTTTATTGTGTATATTTTTGCCTCTTTAGCTTTGAAGCAATATGAGCGAATCAACATCGGTGTATTGGTTTTGGGGGCATTGAGTGTTTTGCCTATATTGGTGCATGGATTTTTGATGCAAGGATAAGCTATGGAAGCGAAATTGATGGCTTTGGCGATTGAGACTTACAAGATCACTCTTTTGATTTCTCTGCCTATGTTGCTGGCTGGTTTGATTGTGGGGCTGATGGTGAGCATTTTTCAAGCCACGACGCAGATCAATGAGATGACACTGACATTTGTTCCCAAGATTTTGGCTGTGATTGTGGTGTTGATTTTTACACTTCCTTGGATGCTAAATATGGTGCTAGACTACACGCGTAGAGTGTTTGAGCTGATTCCAAGTTTTCCTTTTTAGACAATGCAAAGCAAACTGATTGATTTTTCCAAATACTCTAGTCTTCGGATTGGGGGTGCGATAGAAGTGGGGGTGGTGGAGTGTGTGGATGATTGGGCTAACAATGGAGTGATCATCGGCAAAGCAAACAATCTACTTGTATCCCCCAACGCCAAAAATCTATACATATTGGGCAAAAGCTTTGATTATTTTCAGGATTTTGGGGATTTGATTGAGGTGGGTGGGGGTGTGAGTAGCGGGAAGCTCTATAGCTATTTCAAAAAGCAAGACCTTGGAGGATTGGAGTTTTTGAGGGGGTTGCCCGGTAGTGTTGGTGGATTGGTGAAAATGAATGCAGGAATGAAGGAATATGAGATTTGTTTGAGTATCCATAGTGTTTTGCTTGATCAGGGTTGGGTGCCAAAAGAAGAGATAGCTTTTGATTATCGCAATAGTGGGATTGATTCTGTGATTTATGCAGTGAGGTTTTATAAACAAAAAGGCTTTAGGGAAGAGTTGGTTGAAGTGTTTGACAAAATGCGTCATACGCACCCAAAAGAGCCAAGCTGTGGGAGTTGTTTCAAAAATCCAAAGGGGGACTTTGCGGGGAGATTGCTAGAATCTGTAGGGCTTAGAGGATATAGCATAGGGGGCGTGGGATTTAGCCAAAAGCATTCTAATTTTTTGGTAAATCTTGGAGGTGGGACATTTGATGAGGCAATGGAGCTTATCGCTCTTGCCAAGAAGCGTGTTAGCGAAGCAAGTGGGATTGAACTTGAGTGTGAAGTGGTGGTGATTGACTCGCTACCTTAATGCTTTTTGCCCTTTTAAATCCTTGTCGTAGTCTTGATTTCCAATCATTCTCTTGCGTTTTGTATCAAAATCTTTGGAAACTATACTTCTGCTAGATTGAGATTCTGCGGTTTTGATACCCAAGAGATCAAGGATTGTATGGATCAAATCATCAGTCATATAAGGACGATTGAGGGAGGCTTGAATCTTTTGCACAATCTCTGGATGTTTTTGCTTAAAAATATCACTCACATAAATCATCATTGGGATTTCAAGCTGAAAACGACTTGCAGGATTTGATCCGTGACCTACAAACTCACCTAGCTCATGCACTTCTTCTCCGTGATCAGAAAAATAAAGCACTAGAGCATCTTTGGACGCAAAGCGTTTGAAAATCTCGCTGACAATATAGTCATTGTAAAAAATAGCATTATCATATTGTGTAATACGGCGTTGATGGGTGTTAAAGGCTGGGATTGGAAAAAGCTCAAATGCTTTGGGATAGCGACTTTGATATGTTCCGTGTGTGCCCATCAAATGAAAGACATAAAAACCCTTTTGAGATGTGATGTTTGCGCTATCAAAGGCTTGAAGCAATCTTTCATCAAAACCTGTATATTGTTCAGCAACAAAATTACTATATTGAGCAAGAGAGCCGATGAGTGAGGGTGGATAAGGGTAAATCGGAGGTTCTTGATTGGAAAACCAATAGGTTGGATATTGTGTTTGCACAATAGAGACGAGGTTTGCTTGTTGATACCAAGGGGTTTTTGCATTTTCATAATTTGCAAAAGTTAGAACGGTTTGCAAAGATAGATTAGTCTGTGCGTGAGGAGAGATAACATCTGTGAAAACAAAGAGATTGCCCTGTTGTTGGAGTTTGATGAGATTGGGGGTGTTTGGCTTGGGGTAGCCATAAAGTTGCATATGCCCTCTTTGTGTGGATTCTCCGATAATAAGCGCAAAGTTTGCAATATTTGTTTTGCTCTCTGTTTGGATATCAATTTGTGTAGAACGCAGTTGGGTTTTGAGCTTTTGGACTGCTTGTAGCATTGACTCAATCTCTTTGCTAACAAAATGCAATTTGGTGGCAAAGCCTAGTGGTGTTATATAAGAGATTTCAGGGCGTGCCCAATAATAATATCCTGGCTTATAAATCGTCCTAATATGAATTGCGAAGTTGATAAAGCCAAAGAGACAAAAAGCCAAAAAAGCATAGTAGATTTTAGATGGAACTTTAAGAGTGATTTTGAGCCAATAAAAGATAGACAAGAGAATAAAAACAAGATAAATGCCCAAAAGCTTCCAATTTAGATAGGTTTCTAGAAATTCAACACTTTCTTTGGAGTTTGTTTCAAAGGCAGTGAAAGCCATATTTAGATTAAAAGCGTGTTTGAACCAATACACACAAAAAATATCTACTGCAAAGCAAATGATTGAAATAACTAGAATCACAAAGAACACAAAACGCCATAAGGGGGGGGCAGAATGGAAAGAAACCACAAGAACAATGCCGACATCGAGCTACCTATCAGCATATTTCTCCAAGTGACAAAGCTATAATTTTCCGCTCCCCCAAATACTTGAGAGAATGTAAAGAATGGTGAGATAAACGAAGCCTTTGATTAGAAAATCGCGTTTTTGTGCCATCAGTATCCTTTTGGTTAAATATTTTATGGTGTTGAGAGATGATTTATGATTGCTCTTTGAGCCTTTGTTGGGCTAGAGTTTCAACCTCTTGGATAAAAGCCTCTAGGAGCTGATCTTCTTTGAGCTTGCATAAGATTTTGCCATCTTTGATAATCAATCCATCTTTGTTTCCAAATGCAATAGCAATGTCTGCGTGTTTGGCTTCACCCAAAGCATTCACAGCACAACCCATTACACTAAGTTGCAATGGGACTTTGATGTGTGAGGTGCGTTTTTCTACTTCCTCTACCATTTTGACAAGATTGGCTTCAATCCTTCCGCAAGTGGGGCAAGAGATGATATTCACCCCCTCTTTTAAGCGTCCGCTATAACGCAAAATATTGCGTGCAACTTTGACTTCTTCTTCCAATTCTCCTGTGATTGAGACTCTCATCGTATCGCCAATCCCATTGAGGAGTAGATGTCCCAAAGCCATCGAACTTTTGATCATTGAATGTTGCAGTGTCCCTGCTTCTGTTACGCCAAGATGAAAGGGATAGGGGATTTCTTCTTGAGCTAGGAGTGTGTAGGCTTCGATCGTGCGTGCCACATCACTTGCTTTGAGCGAGATTTTGATGTCTTCAAATCCGCAATCCTCCAAAAGCTTGATGTTATAAAGTGCTGATTGCACCATTGCTTGAGGGGTGGGACCATATTTGGTTTCAAATTGTTTTTCCAAACTTCCACTATTCACACCAATGCGAATGGGGATTTTGCGTGCTTTGCAAGCATCGGCTACAGCTTTGATGCGTTCTTGACTTCCGATATTTCCGGGATTGATTCTGATCGCATCTACGCTTTCAGAGGCGATGAGAGCAAGTTTGTAACGGAAATGAATGTCTGCCACAATGGGAAGTGGGGAAATGTCTTTTAGGGCTTTGAGAGCTAGGGCGTCTTTGTCGTCACTGACTGCGACACGCACGATGTGGCACCCCGCAAGAGCCAAACGATCGATTTGGGCTTTTGTGGCTTCTATATCGCAAGTTTTGCTAAAAGTCATACTTTGAATAGCAATGGGTGCATCTCCACCTATTGCGACATTGCCGATAAAAATTTGTTTGGTTTTACGGCGTGGTTTCATCTCTAGCCTTTGTTATTTGAAAATTTGGCTAGATTCTAGCATAATGCGTTTTTATTTTGTAAGGAGAGAGTGTGAAGATTTTGGTGAGTGCTTTGGAGGCAAGTTCAAATCTGCATCTTAATGAGCTTAGAAAACATCTCGATGGGGTTGAGTTTGTGGGGATTTATGAATTTGAGGACACTCAAGGGATTTATACGCCCAAAGATTTTTCTGTGATGGGCTTTGTTGATGTGGTGAAAAAGCTTTTTTTTATCCGAAGTGTATTTAAAGAAATGCTTGAGTTAGCAATGCAGGCAGATGTGGTGTTGTTGCTTGATAGCTCAAGTTTTCATATCCCTCTAGCCAAAGCTATCAAAAAACGCAATCCCTCAAAACGAATCATCTACTACATTTTGCCACAAGTGTGGGCGTGGAAACCTTGGCGTATCGCAACAATCAAAAGGGTTTTTGATGAGCTTTATGGAATCTTGCCTTTTGAGATAGGGTTGTATGGTGGGAAGGCGGAATATATCGGACACCCTTTGCTTGATGAGCTAGTTTTGCAAAAAACTGCGGTGCAAAAAGAGGGGAGCATAGTGTTTATGCCCGGAAGTCGTCAAGGAGAAATTGCGCGCATTTTCCCTATTATGTGTGAAGTGGCAAAGGCAATGCCAAATGAAAAAAAGGTGCTAGTGATACCTCCATTTTTTGATTCAAAAGATTTAGATGATTTTTATGGTGAAAACATCAAGCATTTTGAGCTTAGCTTTGATAGCAACAAGGCTTTGTATGAGGCGAAGTTCGCATTTATTTGCAGTGGCACGGCTACTTTGCAATCTACCATCATTGGCACACCATTTGTTCTGTGCTATAAGGCAAAAAAAATAGATGAATGGATTGTGAGGCATTTGATCAAGATTGATTATATAGGTTTGGCAAATATTTTGGCGACTTCTTTTATGGATGAGGCTTTGCATTTGGAGCTGATACAGCAAGACTGCGAGGCTCCCAAGCTTTTGCAAGCATACCGCGAGATGGATGCCAAGGAGTTTTTTACCAAAGCACAAAAAATCAAACAATATCTCAAATCTGGAAGTAGTGCCAATCTAGCACAGAGGATTTTGGCTCCTCAAGGGAGCCTGAAAGAGTGATTATTCTTCAAGCAAAATTGCGATTTTGCCATTGGGTTTGAGGGTGAGGTAGATCTCTTTTTGGCTATCGGAGCTATAGGAGAGCTTGTCTTTTTTGTAGGCATTGTATTTTTGCTCAAAAGTGATGCGAAAGATTTTTTCATTGTCTTCATTGGGGTAGGGGATCACATTGATATTGAGCAAACGAATGGATTTGCTTTCTTTTTTGGCAAAAATGCGTGCTTTGTATTTGGCGTATTTTTCATAATTTGTGCCGTTTGATTTGCGAAAATCTGGACTATAAAAACTCATATAGCGTTCATAGTCATTTTTTTGCCAAGCGTTTTTCCAACGATAGAGCTCAGAGAGGATGCTTGCAAGCTCTTGATTGCTTGGCGGGGTGTAGGTGTTTTCATAGACTATAAGAATCGTTTGATCAGGATTGATGTATTTTTCGTATTTTTTGATAATCTCATTTTCAATCGCAATACAACCCTTGGTGTTGAGCTCATCGCGATTGCCATTTAGGGGCATCCCGTGTATCCAAATCCCATAGCCTGTTCTTTTGAGAGATTTGTCATAGGCATTTGGGTATGAGGTGACAAATGCCATCGGTCCATAATATTGGTCTAGCTTTGTGAGTTTGTTTGTGAGGTCATAGACTCCTAGTGGAGTTGTCAAATCCCCGCTTGTTTTTTTCTCTCCACTTCCTGAACCAACCAAAGCATCGCTTTCTCCGATTTGAGTGAGCTTCCCATAATCAAAACGATACAGACTAAGGTCGGGCTTACTTTTGTTTGACACAAAGATGTATTCAATTTTTTCATAGTAGCCAAATTGGGTATCTTGCAGACTTAGGGCGTTGATCCAGTATTCTTTTTGTTCTAGCAATTCTTGGATATTTTGATCTACGCGATCAAGTCTAGCTTGACGATAGTCATTGACGATTTTGAGCAAATTTTGCGTTGCAAAATCATCGGCGTGGATCGTGTTTGCACTCAATAAACACAATAGGGAAAACATCAATGTATTTTTTTTCACTTTTTGCCTTTTGGTTTGAAGTTTAAACTTATGAATCAAAATCATAACCTATTTTCTTAAGTTCTTCTTTGGATTTATTCCAATTTTTATTGACAAAAACATTCAGTCGCAAGAAAATCTTTTTTTCCTCAAGCCTTTCGAGTTTGAGACGCACATTTTTGCCAATGCGTTTGATACATTCTCCGTTTTTGCCGATCACCATTGCTTTTTGGCTTTCTTTTTGCACAATGATTTTTGCAAAAATCTCATTAATCCCTTGTTTGTGGATGTATTTTTCGATGATGACATCGCTTTGATAGGGGATTTCATCGCTTAGGTTTTCAAAAATAGCCTCTCTAATCATCTCTTTGCAAATCTCACGCATATTTGAAGTGGTCAAAATGTCGTCTTCAAAAAGTGCAGGAGATGATGGCAAATGCTTGGCAATCTCATTGAGCAACTGCGTAAAATCAAAATGCTTTTTGCAATGGATGGGGAATAGTGAAGCAAAATATGGAGCCTCTTGCTGATACAAGGCGATTTTTTGGAGAATCTGCTCTTGCGTCACTTTGTCGCATTGTGTCAATAAAAGGATGTGTGGCTTGTGATTGTTGAGTTCCAAAAAGTTTCGATAATGCGATAAATCATCATAAACTGGAGCCAAAAAGAGATTGAGATCACAATCTCCCATCGCTTTGAGGGCTTCTTGTAGCATAAATTGATTGAGCAATTTTTCTTGCTGATGGATGCCCGGAGTATCTACAAAAATGATTTGAGCCTCTTTTTGATCAAAAGTGTGGTTGATGATGAAATTCATTCTTTTGCGTGTGGCATTTGCTTTGTGTGAAACTAGGGCTAATTGCTCTCCGCAAAGCGTGTTGAGTAGGGTGGATTTCCCAGCATTTGGACGCCCCAAAACACCGACAAACCCCGCCCTCATTTAGAGAATATACCTTGCAAGATCGACATTTTCTACCAAATGTGCTAGTTTTTCACGCACCAAATCTGCATCAATCACGATTTGCTCCCCCTTGTGTTGATGAGCATTGAAGCTAATATCTTCCAAAACCTTTTCTATAGTCGTATGTAAGCGTCTAGCCCCGATATCTTCGGTTTTTTGATTGGCTTGGATAGAGAGCTTGGCAAGTTCCTCAATCGCTTGAGGGGTGAAAACAAGCTCCACTCCCTCAGTCGCTAGGAGAGCGTGGTATTGCTCAAGCAGAGAGTTTTTGGTCTTTGTGAGGATTTTGACCATCGCCTCTTCATCAAGGCAATCTAGCTCGACACGCAATGGGAATCTCCCTTGAAGTTCGGGTATCAAATCACTGGGCTTGCTGAGATGAAATGCCCCTGCTGCGATGAAAAGAATATGATCTGTTGCGATCTGTCCATACTTGGTATGCACATTGCTGCCCTCCACAATGGGCAACAAATCTCTTTGCACTCCCTCTTTGCTAGGATCGCTTCTTGAAGAATCTTTGCTCCCCACAGCGATTTTGTCGATCTCATCGATAAAAATAATTCCTCCATTTTCAGCTCTTTTGATTGCTTCAAGTTTGATTTTTTCTTGATCTAGAGTGTTTTCAAGTGCTTCACTTTTGAGCATTTCTTTGGCTTCTTTGACACTCATTTCTTTTTTGATATTTTGAGTGGGGGCGATGATTTTGATGATTGATTCTTGAGCTTTCATCATTTCTGGAGGCAAACCCAAATCGCCCAAATCACTTTTTTTGCTGATTTCAATCTCGATTGTCAGATGATCCATTGAGCCATTGGCAACTTTTTCTTTCATTGTTTCAAAGCTTTTTTTGTAGCTCTCTTGTTTTTCCTCTGAAGCAGAGGAGGGTAGGGGTGGCAGAAGTTTTTTGGCGATTTTTTGGATGATGTAGTCTTGTATCGCTTCTTGATGCTTTTCTTGATGCTCTTGTTGCACGAGATTGAGAGCGACATTGACCAAATCACGCACCATTGATTCTACATCACGCCCCACAAAGCCCACCTCTGTGTATTTGCTTGCTTCAACTTTGACAAATGGCAGGTTGAGCATTTTTGCCATTCTTCTAGCGATTTCTGTTTTTCCAACTCCTGTTGAGCCAATCATTAGGATGTTTTTTGGTGTGATTTCTTCTTGCATTTCTTTGTCAAGCTGGAAACGACGATAGCGATTTCTTAGTGCAATCGCAATGCTTTTTTTGGCTTCTTTTTGTCCGATGATGTATTCATCAAGATAAGTCACGATTTCTGGTGGTGTTAAAGTCTGTTTGTCTATCATCAAAGCTCCAAAATTTTGATATTTGTGTTGGTGTAAATGCACAATTCCCCTGCAATTTTTAGCGATTCTTCTACGAGTGTTTTTGGATCAAGGTGGGCGAACTGGTGCAACGCCCTTGCAGAGCTCAACGCATAATTCCCCCCACTTCCAATCGCTGCGATTTGACCATCCTCTGGCTCCAAAACATCACCCGTGCCACTCAAAATATAGATGTGATCCTCGTTGAGGACAATCATCATCGCTTCAAGGCGTCTCAAATATTTGTCCTTACGCCATTCTTTGGAAAAGTCAAGAATGCTTTTGAGCAAATCGCCCTTTTTGGATTCCAAAATGCGTTCAAACATATCAAACAATTGAAAAGCATCAGCCGTGCTTCCTGCAAAGCCACTCAAAATCTTGCCATTATAGAGTTTGCGTATCTTTGTGGCATTGGCTTTGACCACACAATTCCCTAGTGTCACTTGTCCATCTCCCCCGATGACTGCATATTTTTTGCCTTCAAACTCTGTGCGATAGCCCAAAATCGTCGTTGCGTCAAACACTTTTAATCTCCCAATACTTCAAGGTGAAACTTGGCGTGTATGCCATTGCCTAGATTGGCACAAACCTCATAGCTTCCTGTGTGCTTGATTGATGTGTCTATCTCGATATGCTTTTTGTCGATGCTGATATGGTGCTGTGCTTGCAATGCTTGAGAAATCTCATCTTTTGTGATTGCTCCAAAAAGTGCACCGCTTTCACCTGCTTTTTTGCTCAATACGATCTTTAGCTCTTGGAGTTGTTTGGCTAGAGCTTGTCTTTGTGCCTCTTGGAGTGCGAGCTGCTCTTGTAGGTTTTTTTGCTCTGCTTTGTAGCGATTGATCACCTCATTTGTCGCGTGCTTCGCTTTGCCTTTGGCAATCAAAAAATTTTGACCATATCCGTCTTTGACCTCAACGACATCTCCCTTTTTCCCTAAGGACTGAATGTTTTCTAACAAAAGAACCTTCATTGATATTCTCCTAAATGCTGGATTTTGAAATATTGTAGCAAAAATAACTTTTAGACAAGTTATCTTTGGCTTTTATTGAGAATCTTTAGAAGTCGCTTGATCTGCTGTCTGCTCTGACTGAAGCGATTTGATGAGATTGGTGATGACAACTAAGACAGAGTTTTTGAGTGCGTTTTTTTCATCATTGACATCAACACTTGCCCCATCCCCCATCCCTAGAATTTTTTTACCTTCTGTCACAATCGTTGAAGTGCCGACTTCTTTGCGTAGTTCTTTTTCATTGCTGAAGTTAAAAGTGACGATTGCTTGGAGAGTGTTTTGGGTTTTGGTGCTGAAGGTTTGCTTCTCTTCTGCATTGTGGATTTGCACTTTGTAGTCAATATTGGCAACATAGCCATCACTTGGGTTTTGATCCTGTGTGAGTGTGACGCAATTTGTGCTCAAAATGACTTCTTTGAGGAGGGAGGCGAATTCTTGCTGAGAGATCGTGGCAAAGCCCTCTTTTTTGATGATATTTTGAATCTTAAGCGTTGTGATGGGGTGATGGCAAAGCTTGTTTTGAGAAAAAATGACTTGTTGTGTCGCACATCCACTGAAGATAAAAATAGCCAATAGAGTGGATAGAAATAGAAGTTGTTTTGGCATTGTGACCTCGCTTTGATTTTGATTAATAGAGTTGGCATTATATTGAATTTTGATACTTAAATGAAGTTTTTCAAATGATTGGTGTCTGTTTGGTGGTTCAAATTTCATTTAATTGGATATTGCAGATTGTGTTTTTGGGATTGGTTTGACAGATACGCATTTTTTAGATTTTTGTATCTTTGCTTTGGATAAAAGCATACTTTCTACTTTTTCAAGCACGGCTTAGAGTTTCTTTTCAAGTTGGCTTGAGCGAAGCACCCTTTATGCAATCCTAGAATCCCCTAAGATCTTTCTTAAGGGGGGCAAGGGGAACTTAAAGCAAGCGTTCCCCTTATCCCCCTTAACAACCCCCATAACCCCAGCATTGCATTAGCAAGGCTCGTTCAAGATTACATTGACTTGGAATCTTTTTTGGTTCTACAAGGTTAGTTTGGTCAGCGGTTTGCATTGCCTTTATGAAATAGTGATGGTTTATATATTTTGTGATTTTTTAAAAAGTTGTAACAAGATTCTAAGAATATAAGAAATAAATACAAAAACTAGATTCAAAGAAAAACCACCAAACACAATAAAACAAAAATATTGCACTCTATCGTTAGGTTGTCACACAAAAAAGCGGGCAGGGGTTTGGGGGATTTTAAGGGGGATAAGGGGGGTGCCTCGCAATAAACCCCCTTGTCCCCCTTATAGAAAAAAGCAAAGTGGGATTTGAAAACCAATAAGTGTGCTTGTGCAAAACCAACTCCCAAAAAAGAGAAACTAAGAGATTCTAGAATCACTCAAAAGATGTGCTTTTATCTGACTTTTTATCAAATCTTGCTCGACTTTTCTCTCAGAAATGGAGCGATTTTTGCTTCTAGCATATCAATCAGGCAATAAGGAGTGATAGTTGAAGATTGCATTAAATGGCTTTGGGCGTTTGGGACGCAGTATCGCACGCGTGATTTTTGCAAATCCAAATGTTGAGCTTGTGGGGATTAATGATGTGAGTGATTGGGAGATTTTGGCTTATCTTCTCCAAAACGATAGCGTGCATCGCAGACTTGATTTGCCGATCCAATATCAAGATGGTTTTTTGTGCGTAGGAAATCAGCACATCAAAGTATTCAATTGTGCCAATCCGTATGATCTTGATTTTGCGTCTTTGGGTGCGGATGTTGTGATCGAATCAAGTGGCTTGTTTTTGCGACGCGAACAGGTGCAGCATCATTTGGACAAGGGGGCAAAACGCGTGATTTTCTCCGCTCCTGCCCAAGATGATACGCCGACTTTTGTAATGGGGGTCAATCACCATCTCTACAATGGAGAGCCAATCATCTCAAACGCCTCTTGCACCACCAATGCACTCGCTCCAATTTGCAAGATTTTTGAGGAACATTTCAGAATCCACAATGCCATTTTGAGCACAATCCATTCTTATACCAATGATCAGAACCTTTTGGACAATGCACATCGTAGCGATAAACGCAGAAGTCGTAATGCAGGACTTAACATCATCCCAACAACCACAGGATCTGCCAAAGCGTTGCACCTTGTTTTGCCAACGCTAAAAGGCAAAATCGATGGTCATAGTGTCAGAGTGCCAGTGGCTGATGTGTCGATGGTGGATTTGGCTTTGCATTTGCACACTCGTGCGGATTTGAAGCAAGTGAATGTTTTGTTTGAGCATTATGCTAGTGAGGGAATGCGGGGGATTGTGAGTATAGATGATGGCTATAGGGTTTCAAGTGATTTTATCGGAAATCCCCATAGCGTGATTTTGGCAAAGGATTTGAGCTTTGTGATGCAGGGGGAGTATGTCAAGGTGATGGGGTGGTATGACAATGAATGGGGGTATGCAAACAGAATCGTAGAAATGGCAGAGTATATATGCAAAGATTGATTATTTTTTTGGCAGTGTGTGCTTTTGGGGCACCAAACTATGTCATAACCCCACCTGATCAAAGACCTGCTTCAGCACAAAAATCATATCAACAGCAAGGGAAAATTGCTCCAAAAATCACACCAGCACCCAAATCACAAAACGCAACACAGGCACAGGGTAGGGGGATGATTAAACCCAAGATTGTCCCATCCAAAAAACCAATGAGTTATTCTAACTCCAATATGACCATTTCTCCACAAATCAAACCTGCTTCAAAGGCACAGCAAGGGATTGTGAGTGTGCCACCAGTGATCCATGTTCATCCCACTACACCTCGCGAATCTAGCACGACAAAAATCACGCCAAAAATCTATCCTCCACTCTATCCCAATCCACAAGACAATCGCCAAAATCTCAATATCTATGTCTCTCCATCTAGAGAAATCACCCAAGATATGATGTTTGACAAAGTCTATACGCCACCACGCACCAAAATCCCGCCTCCCATTGTCTATAATGTGCCACCAAAGACTTTGCCTCCGCCACAGCGACCGCGAGAGGGATATACAGATGATGACGAAGAGCCATTGTTCATCCATAATCGCAATGGGGTGATGCTAGGGGCTGGAATCGGAGGGGATTTTGAGCGTTTGTGGGTGAGTGGCAATAATGGCAACCAGCGTTTCTATGAGGATAGTTTCACTTATTATTTTCGCTTGGGTTATCAGCATTATTTCACCTCATATCTTGGAGTGAGGGCTTATGCACACTTGGGGCATTGGGCAAACGAGCTGACTACAGAATATGATGATGGGACGCACAATGCCATCATCAAGGCGAATGCAGAGCTCAACTATAGTTTTTATTTTGAGGGCTTGTATGATTTTTTGGTGATTGGTGATGAGCATAGTGTGGGGATTTTTGGTGGGTTTGGTTTGGGGGTGGCTCAATATGCTTTTAGCAATGATGACACACAACTGCTAGAAAAAGTCTTTGTGTTGCCTATGGTGTCAGTTGGAGCGGCTTATACTTTGTTCCAAAACAATCGTTTTGAGTTTGAATTCAAAATGCCATTGCTTCAAGGTGTTTTAGAATCAGCGATGAGATCGGAGTTTTCGACTTGGATGATCGGTGTTTCTTATACTTATGTGTTTTAGGATAGTGATAGGCGTAGCGATAAGCCGAGTTCTGTCGTGGGTGGATATTTATCTAGTGGGTATTTCACAATACCCATCAAGCGAGAAGCAAAAATCAAAGACTTCAAACCAACTTCTCTTGCTACGGATTGGGTTTGCACGGCATTTTGGATTGCTCCAAAATCGGTGGGCTTTTACCCCGCCTTTTCACCCTTACCACAAGTGGCGGTTATTTTCTGTTGCACTTTCCCTTAGATTACTCTAGCCATTTGTTAAATGGAATCCTGTCTTTGTGTAGCTCGGACTTTCCTCTTTGAAAACAAAGTAGCCACCTACTACACCTATTCACATTGAGATTGTAGCTAATAAGACTAAAATATGTCAAAATAATGCAAAATATTTCATCGTAGTAGTGGTGGTTGGATGCGTAGGATTTTGTTGTGTTTGGTGGTCGTGTTTGGTAGTGTCGGAGCGAAACCTGTGGTGGTGAGCACCCAGAGTGTCAAGATGGGCAGTTTGGATTCCAAAAATACTTTTGTAGGGGTGATCAAGTTCAAAGAAATCTCACACATCGCATCGCAAAGCAGTGGAGTGGTGGAGAAGGTTTTGTTTGAAGTGGGGGAGAATGTCAAGAAAGGAATGCCACTTGTGGTGCTAAGCTCTGATTTGTTGCAAAAAGACATACAAGCCAAAGAAGCGAAGTTGCAACAAGCCAATAAGCTCAAGGAATATCAGCAAAAAGAGTTTGAGAGATATAAGAATCTTTTGGAAACTGATTCGATTACTTTGCAACAATATGAAAAACTAAGCTATGAAATTGCGGTGCAAGAGTTCAATATCCTCTCTCTCCAAGCCCAGCTAGAACAAGCAAAAGTTGAACTAAGCCAAAAAACAATCGTGGCACCCTTTGATGGAATCATCGTCCAAGAAAAAGTCAATATCGGTGAGTGGCTGAAGGTCGGCGATAGCGTGTGTGAGCTTGTGGATACCACACAAGTGCAAGTGATTGTAGATGTGCCAAGTAGTTTGCTTCCGTTTTTGAGCAAGGGGGAGAATGTGCCACTTAAGATCGGGCAGAAAAACTACACAGGACGCATCATAGCGATTATCCCAAAAGCCAATGCACGCTCAAGGACTTTTCCTATCGTGATTTCTTTGGCTAATGATGGGAGGTTTGTCGATGGAATGGCAGTCAATGCGATGCTAAGAAGTGGGGGCAAAAGCGAGGGCTTCCTTGTGCCACGCGATAGTATCGTTGAATACAACAATCGCCCCAGTGTGTTTATCGTAGAAAATGGTCGTGCAAAAGTCATCTTTGTCGATGTGTTGTCCATACAAGGCAAAGTTGCTGTTGTGTTGGGACAGCTCAGTGTCAAAGATCGCGTGATTTATAAGGGGCAGTATCGTTTGCAAAATGGTGCAGAAGTCAGAGAAAATAAAGAGAGTTAATGAATTTTATCAAATCTAGCATCCTCAATCCCGTTGTCGTGTGTGTGGGGATTTTATTTGTTTTTTTGTTTGGGATTCTTGCCTTTTTTCAGCTTCCCTATCAGCTTTTGCCCAAGGTGACTTACCCTGTGGTGAGCGTTTATACAAGCTGGAGCAATGCAAGTCCTTATGAAATAGAATCAGAGATTCTGATCCCTCAAGAAAAGGTTCTCAAAAGTATCCAATCGCTCAAAAATCTTAACTCTATCGCTAGAGAGGGGCGTGGGAGTATCACTCTAGAGTTTAAGCAAGGGGTGGATATCAATGCGGTGTTGTTGCAAGTGAGCCAAAAACTTGATGAGATCCGCAACTATCCAAGTGGTGTTAGTCGTCCATCCATCAAGGCAAGTGGGGAGAGTATCCCGCCTAGCATTTATCTTTTTTTGGAGAGTTTGGATCCAAAAGTCGAGGTTCAAGAGGAGAGGGCGTTTTTTGTGGAAAAAGTCGCACCGCTTTTGGAGCGTATCAAAGGCGTGGGGGAAGTGAGTGTCTGGGGTGGCAGAAACACTCAAATGCAGATTTTGCTTGATACTAAGCTACTTGTCTATAACAATATCACAATCGCAGAGGTGATTGATAGTATCAGCAAAACCAACAAAGACACTTCAGCAGGGGTGTTGGACTATAGTGCAAGGAGTTATCGCATCCGCGTAAAATCCAAGTTTAAAAGTTTGGAGGATATTTACAATAGCGTCTTGACCAATCGCGATGGGCGTGTCGTGTATTTGCGTGATATTGCACAGGTGCAGGGTGGTTATGCCAAAACGCAGGTTTATAGTTTCCACAATCAAAAAGATGCGATTTCTGTGAGGATCTACCCTTCGGCTTTTGCCAATATTTTGGAGCTAACCAATGCCATAGAGCAAGAGGTGCAAAGAATCAATGAGGAGATATTGCAGAAAAAGGGCTTGAAACTTGCGTGGAGTAGGGATCAGAGGGGTTATATTTTAGAATCCATTGCATTGGTGCAACAAAACATCTTGTATGGGATTGTGTTTGCGGGGCTGGTGTTGTTTGTGTTTTTGCGTAGTATGAGCTCTGTGTTTGTGGTGGCATTTGTGATCCCTGTGAGTGTGTGCGGGACTTTTTTTGTTTTGCAACTCTTTGATAGGACGCTCAATATCGTGTCGTTGGCAGGGATTTCTTTTGCGATCAGTATGCTTGTGGATAACGCCATTGTCGTGCTTGAAAATATCAATCAGCACCACAAACGCCAAAAATCCCTACTTAATGCTTGTATCGATGGCACCCAAGAAGTCGTGGGGGCAATCTTTGCGTCAGTTTTGACAACGATTGCGATTTTTGTGCCGATTTTGGGGCTCAAGAGTGAGAGTGGTCAGCTGTTTTATGATATTGCATTGAGTGCGACTTCTGCACTTGTGATCTCTCTAGTTGTTTCTTTGTTTGTGGTGCCGATGATGATTTATCAGATACAAAGGATGGGCGGTGCGAGTTTTGTGGGATGGAGATCCCAAATGCAAGGAGTGGGGGCAAAGATTTTCAAGCCCTTTGATTGGTTGGGCAAAAAGGCAGTTGCATTGATTGGCAAAATCCTTGCGATTTGTTTGCAGAGTGCGATCAAAAGATTGCTGTGTATCGTGGGGTTTATCGGGCTGTGTGGATGGATGTTTGTGGGGCTTTATCCCAAAATTGATTATTTGCCAAGTGGGAATCAAAACTTTGCAATTGCGTATTTGAGTATCCCATCAGGGCTTTCTTATCAAGAACGCAAAGAAATCGCCCACCAAATCTATTTGCAAAACAAAGACTATTTGAGCGAGAGTGGCTATAAGCCCAAAACCCCCAAAGATCCCGTGGCAATCAAGGATTTGTTTTTCATCGGCAATGAGTCTTTTATGTTTATTGGGGCATTGGCACAAGATCC
The DNA here is from genome assembly GCF_001693335.1 of Helicobacter enhydrae. Classification (NCBI taxonomy): domain Bacteria; kingdom Pseudomonadati; phylum Campylobacterota; class Epsilonproteobacteria; order Campylobacterales; family Helicobacteraceae; genus Helicobacter; species Helicobacter enhydrae. Next base: position 202,947 of record NZ_CP016503.1, read on the forward strand.
AAGTCGGATCAAAGATCTCATCAAAAAATTGCAAAAAGACATCGGCAATATCCCATCTGTGCGTGGCAATGTGTTTCAGCAAGGGATTTTTGATGGAGGGAATGGGGGGATGAGTGTGGATCTGTATCTGATGGGCGACAATCTAGAGAAATTGCGTATGAATGCAAGGAAGTTGATGGAAAAAATCAAAGAGAAAATCCCCCAAACGATTGTCCGTGCTATCCCATCGCTTGAGGTGAATAACAAAGAAGTGAGTTTTTATCCAGATTTACAAGCCCTCTCGGCAAATGGTTTGGATGCAAAAAGTTTCGGAGAGATTTTGAGCACGATTTTGAATGGCAAAAAAATCGGAGAATTTACCCAAAAAGATGGCGATACAATGGATTTGGTGTTGAAATCTGCCTCTTATACTGACATTCCCCCAGAGAGCTTGAGGTTTGCACAAGTTTATACGCCTCTAGGCAATGTCGTTTCCTTGCAGTCCCTTGCAACGATTGTGGAGGAATATGGCATCGCACAAATCCGTCGCCACGAATCAGAACGGAGCATTTTGCTGATTGCAATTCCCCCAAAAGATATGCCACTAGATGAAGTGCTAAAAACAATCAAAACAGAAGTCTTGAGCGAGGTGGATCTTGAGGGGCAAGAGGTTTCGCTCAAAGGCTCTGCAGATCAGCTCAATCAAACCAAACAAGAATTGAAAGGCGGATTGATTTTGGCAGTTGTGATTACCTATCTGTTGCTGTGTGCATTGTATGGGGATTTTTTCTATCCTTTTGTGATTATTTTCACCTTGCCTTTTGCGATTGTGGGCGGGTTTTTGGGGATCAAGCTCACCAATCTTTATATCGCCCCTCAAGCACTTGATGTTTTGGGAATGCTTGGGGTGATTATTTTGGTAGGAAGTGTGGTGAATAATGCGATTTTGATTGTTTATCAGAGTTTGATCAATATCAGAGAGTATGCCCAAAGCCCATACAACGCTGTTTATAATGCGACTTTGAGTCGTGTGCGTCCGATTTATATGAGTATGCTCACTAGCGTTTGTGCATTGCTTCCTTTGGTGGTGTTTGCTGGAAGTGGGAGCGAGATCTATCGTGGTCTTGGTGCTGTCATCGTCGGTGGGTTGGCATTCTCAAGCATTGTGAGTGTTTTTGTGATTCCTGCGTTATTGCTATTTTTTATCGGTCGCGAAACCAAAAAAGACACAAGGGAGAGCGTTTGAAGATTTTGGGTGTTTTGTGTTTGGGTGTGGTGGGCTGTTTGGCTCTAACTCTTGATGAGAGTATAGAACGCGTGTTTGCCAATAGCCACAAAATCAAAGAACAAGAATATCTCCTCTTGAAACTCCAAAGTGAGCTAGGGGTCAAAGAAAGTGCGTATTATCCCAAGCTCAATTTTCATTATAGATTTGGAGCCAAAAATGCAGAGTATGGCAATCGTGCGAGTGTGGAGTTGGGGCTCAATCTGTTTAATGGCTTGAAAGATTATCAAGAAGTGCAAATCCAAAAACAAACCATCCAAGAGCAAGAAGCAAACAAAAAAAGAACCCAAGAGGAATTACGCTATTTGGTCAAAAAACTCTATGTGCAGATCCTGATGACTAAGGGGCGTCTAGCAATTTCTAAAGAATCTTATAAGTTGCTAGAGCTTCAGTTAAAACAAGCCGAGCAGTTTTATAAGCAAGGCATTTCAGCCAAAAACAATGTTTTGAGCGTGGAGCTGACTTTGGCAAGTGCGAAGCTAGAAATCAATTCTTATACCAATCAGCTCAATTTTTTGGTCTCCTCTCTTGAGAGCTTGATGAATGCCAAAGTCAAAATCGATGAGATCGAGGATCTCCCTGTTTGTGAGGAAGAGGTGGATTATGATCATTTGAGCTTGGTGATGTTTGAGCATAAGCCTAGATACCGTGCGATGCTAGAGAGAGAAAAAGCATTGCTCTATAGGATCGAACAAGCCAAGGGGGGGTATTATCCCAAAATTGATTTGGGTGTTTCTGGAGATGTGCCTTTTGGTGGGAAACTCTATGGCGAGGCACAGGGGTCGGTGTATCTAGGATTGACTTGGAATCTGTTCAATGGTTTGGGGGATAGTGCGTCTGTGGAGATGAGGCGTTATGAGCTGATGAGCCTAAGAGCCCAAATGACTGCCTATCGTCAAGATGCGTTGATAGAGCTAGAAAAGGCTGTGGGTGATTTCAATTTGGCAAGAGATCAATATGTGTTGTCCAAAAAAACGATTGAGAGTGCCAATGAAAACTACCGCATCGTGTCCAATCGCTATAAACAAAATCTCCAAAGCTCCAATGATTTGCTGGATGCAGAATTGATGCTCAAAAATGCAAAATCCAATCTTTTGAAAACGAAATATGAAACTTGGGAGAGTTTGTTTTATGTCGAGTTTTTGGTCGGCGGCAATCGGCAATTGTTTATTGGTTTTTGAAGGGTTGGGCAATGTATGAGGGGGGAGGGGAGAATTTCTGATATGCTTGTGCAATCATCTCTTTGGAGATAAATTTGTGAGCAATATGGCTATCAATCCGCTTTGGCGTATGAATGCGTGAAAATTCTTCAAGTGTCATAAGATCTAAGTGCCTGACAAAATCATTGCGTCTTTGTTTAACTGCGGGGAAGTGGTATTGCATCAATGGTGCTTGAAACCAAACGCTATTGGGCGGATAATCCAAAACTTCGGTAAATAAAGTTTGTGAAAAATTACCTTCCTCAATCCATTGTGCATTTTTGGAAGTTTTGCGTATATTAAATTCAAGATTTTGATTGCAAATGAGCCATTGATCCCAACCATCAATAAAGCCCATATCTTCGGATTTTTGTATGAATATTTCATCATTATCAATGATGTAGTTGATTCTTGGATAGATGACAAGATGATTGGAGAGGGTGGGGATATAGAAAGTTTTGTAGAGTGTTTGGGCATCATAGATGTGATCCACATCAATTTTGATGATCCACTCGTTTTGTGGGATTGCCTGAAGCACGAAATTATAGTAAGAATGCAACATATTTTCCAATTTTGGAGGATTTTCCAAAATGACTTCATGGGGATATTTGATGGGGATGAAGTTTGGAAACTTTTGGCAAAAATCTAGAATGATTTCTTCGCTTCTGTCTGTGCAATCATTGTAGCCTATCACACCTCTTTGGATAGCAGGAAGCATAGAATGAAGACTTGCCAAAAGTGTTGGTTCTTCATTTTTAACACGGATAAATGCCCAAGGATTGAGTGGGGAATATCTATCTTTGGATGTTAGATCAAAATTATAAAAACCAACTTGCCCCCCCCCTTAGTGTTTTGATTGATTTGTATCAATGTGTCATTAGAGACTGCGTTGATGTGTTTGAGGATATGTTGCGGAATGAGCAAATCTAATTGTTTGTAAGTATAGGAACTTGTGTGATGGCGTCCAAAGAAAGTTGCAAGAGAGTGAAGTATTGGATTGGGGGTTAGAGTTTTTAGAATTGTTTTGATGACTTTTTTGGCTTTCATTGTTTTCCTTACAAAAGATGATTGGAGCTTTGGAGTAGAATTCTACATCAATTCAATCTGTTTCTAAATACAAGACAATCAAGAAAAATCTAGAAGTTAAAAGAGTTGTTGAGCATACATATCATAAAAGCTGTTTGCTAGTGGCTCAAGCTTGATTCTTTTTGCATGGTTTTGACGGATCCCTCTCCCCTGATCTCCCCTAGAATCCCCTAAATTTACTTTTTGTGTGACAACCCAACGATAGAGTGCAATGTTTTTGTTTTATTGTGTTTGGTGGTTTTTTCGATTATTTGGAAGTTGCTTTGTGTGGGATAAACTTACAAGGAGAGGCAGGAGAATCTCCACCCAATCTAGCCTCCATTTCTGGACTTACTTCCTTGTATAGTTTGCTGTGTTGAAGATTAACTAAAACTTTGGCTAGATTGAGTATAATGCCTCTAGAGTTTTTCTTAATGAGCTATCAGCTCAAGAATAGCTTTTACTAGCTCTACCAAAGCTAGCAGAAGCTTTATAAGTTGGAATGCTAAATCCATACTTACCACCTCCTTTCACAAGGAAGCGTCCTTCTCCAACACAAATGTGATTATACAAAACCAAAACTTCAAAAACTCTCACTATTTCAATATAAGCACAAACAACTGCTAACCAAACCAACCTTGTAGAACCCAAAAGGATTCTAGAATTGCCAAAAGTGCGATTTTGTAGAACGCTATTCGCTACTTCTCTTTCTTGAGAATGATTTTGCAGAAGCACACTTCTTAGTCATTGAAACTTGCTTTGCTTTTTTCTATAAGGGGGACAAGGGGGTTTATTGCGAGGCACCCCCCTTATCCCCCTTAAAATCCCCCAAACCCCTGCCCGCTTTTTGTGTGACAACCCAACGATAGAGTGCAATATTTTTGTTTTATTGTGTTTGGTGGTTTTTTGATTTGAAACTAGATTCTTAGAATCTTTAGAATCTTTGTGAAAGCATTCTTGATTCTTTGGTTTCTTGGATTCTTGGAATCTTTTTGAAAAGTTTTAGTTTTGATTTTTAAGAATCTCTTTGCAACTTTTTAAAAAATCACAAAAATATATAAAACCTCACTATTTCAATATAAGCACAAACAACTGCTAACCAAACTAACCTTGTAGAACCAAAAAAGATTCCAAGTCAATGTAATCTTGAACAAGCCTTGCTAATGCAATGCTGGGGTTATGGGGGTTGTTAAGGGGGATAAGGGGAACGCTGCCCTAAGTTCCCCTTGCCCCCCTTAAGAGAGATCCTAGGGGATTCTAGGATTGCATAAAGGATGCTTTACCCAAAAGAAGATTCAGAAGAAAACCCAAACCAAGCTTGAGAAACTTAAAAATATGCTTTTGCCAAAGCAAGAATCAAAACAGAGAATCCAAAAGATTCTAGAATTGCATAAAGGGTGCTTTGCTCAAGCCAACTTCAAAACAAAATCCAAACCAAGCTTGAAATACCAAAAGCTGTGCTTCTACACAGATAAGATCCAAAACAAACACCACATTGTTTCAAAGCTCATTTCGCACCACTTGCTTGCAGTTTGAAATGCTATAGATGTTGGGAGTGCTAAAGATCAACTAGAGATCATCTAGAGATCATCTAAAGATGATGAACTTTTGCAGTATGTTTGATGATTGAAACTTTTTGTGTAGAATTTTATATCGATTCAATTTATCTCTAAATGAGGCAATCAAATCTAGGAAAAGTGATGGAACAATTAGGCATACACAATATCGAGAGGGCGTTTCTCTCTACTTTGCTTTTTGACCCTTCAAAGTTTGAAGAGGTGGAAGATCTCATCTCCAAAGATGACTTTAGCGACCATTTTTATCAAGCCATTTTTGAGGTGATGCAGAAAAGGGCTCAAGCTCAGCTCCCGATCCACGCCGATATTATCGCCTCTCATATCCGTAGCTCTAGGTTTTTTAATGAAGAGGAGTTTTTGAACATTTTGGCTCTTGCCCCTCTTGCCAACCTTTTGGAATACGCTCAAGAGATCAAAAACGCCTCCATCAAAAGATCTTTGCACTCTTTGGCGACATTTGTGGCTCAACAATCTCTAGATGGTGCGATGGCAAGTGAGGATATTTTGCAGGAGGTGGAGAGGCGTATCTACTCTTTGGTGCTAGAGGGTGGTTCTACGGGGGAGTTTAGAGATTCTAAACAGGTGGTAGAAAACACGATTGCGATGATTTTGAAAAACAAGAAGCGTGGGAATAGTGTCCTTGTGGGCTTGAATACGGGGTTTCACGAACTCAATCGCATCACTACAGGATTCAATCCCGGAGAGCTTATCATCATCGGTGCGCGTCCCTCTATGGGCAAAACGACTTTTGCACTCAATATGGTGCAGAAGTTTTTGACTTCAGGCTGTGGCGTGGCGTTTTTCAGTCTTGAGATGAGTGCAGAGCATTTGATGCTTAGGATGCTCTCAGCGATGACTTCGATTCATATGCAAAATTTGAAAACAGGCGAGCTGGATGATTTGCAGTGGGAAAATCTCAACCAAAGTGCAAATGTAATGCAGGGTTATTCTTTTTATGTTGATGATAATTCTTTTTTGAATGTCGCACAATTTCGATCAAAGCTTAGAAAACTCAAGGCACAAGATCCACGACTTGGTGTCGTAGTGGTGGATTATCTCCAGCTTATGCAGGGCAACAAAAGAGGTGGAGGCGAGAACAAAAGGCACGAGGAGGTGAGTGAGATTTCAAGGAGTTTGAAGATTTTGGCAAGAGAATTGCAAATCCCAATCATCGCTCTAAGTCAGCTCAATCGTTCGGTAGAAAGTCGTGATGACAAACGCCCACAACTTTCGGATTTGCGAGAATCAGGTTCGATTGAGCAAGATGCGGATATGATTTTGTTTCTCTATCGCGATGAAGTGTATGCAGAGCGAGAATACAATGCCAAAAGGGCACGCGCCCAAAAGGAGAACAAAGAGTTCAAAGAGGAGTTTCAGCCCTCAGAGATTGAAAAAGCAGAAATCATTGTCGCAAAGAATCGGAACGGAGAAGTTAAAACAGTTAGGGTAAGATTCAACAAAAAATACACGCGTTTTGAGGATCACACCGAGGGGAACAATGAAAATCAAGCTTCAACGCGTATGATGGATTTTAGCGGTGCGATTGAAGTGCCTTTCACATAGGAGTGGTTTTGAGGATAAATAAAAATATTGTATGGATTTCTATGGCATTGAGTGCCTTACTAAGCGTGGAGGGTGCAGAATCAACAGAGGCTCCCAAAGAATATCCATTGACTTTTGATAAAACAGGGACAGGGACTACTCAAGCAGATCTAGTCTATCTTCAGTCGTTTAAGAAGGATCCAGGCGTTGTTCAAAGTGCTGGAGCTAGTGGGGATTTGAGCAATGGGACGGATTATAGTTGGACTTTAAGCGATCCTAACGATTCGGGTAAAAATGGATTGTTGATTCTCAAAACTGACCCAAGTGCTGGTGGAGCTGTGGGGGCAAATCAAGCGGATGAGTTCAAAACCACTGCAAACTTTGTGCGTTCAGGCACTTTCGCTACAAATGGGATTTTGGCACTCAAGAGATTCCAGTTTGTCAATGGTGGGAAGGAAATTAAAGAACCTACAAAAGATACGGAGCAACCAACTAAGATTGCTTCGCTTAAAATCACTAGCATCCCTAGCACCAAAACCGCTGGTAAGGCAGATGATACGATTTTCAAAACCTTTATGTTTGGGGGAGATAGTGTGAGCCTATATAGTGGCACCAAAGTGATTTTGGATGGGTTTGAAAAAACGATTTTGGCAGGAAATGTCAATCTAAATTCTGGGGCAAAGTCTAGATCATACAACGATGGCAAATTGCCCACTACACTTGAGGTAAGCAATACAAAAAATCCATATTCGATACTAGACATCACAGGTTCGCTCTATCTCAATACCTACAATGGATCAAATTTCATCGCCAAAAATCCTTCAGTTTTCACAGCTCAAATCAAGGGGAATATTTATATCAATGGCTATGTGAGTGTATCAGACAAGGCAAGTGCAATATTCCAATCAGAGAATCTTTTGAAGCTCAATTCAAGCCTAGTGATCAACACGCAACTTGCCAAACAAATCTATCAAGATCAGTTGGGGAATCAAAGCTTTGATCCTGACTACAAAAAAGACAAAATACAAAACTTGATTATCAAGGCAAAAAGTATCGAAATGGGTGGGCGTCTGGATGTCGGATCTGGTGCTAGAGGTGCAGAAATCAAAACGGATTCATCAGGTATGCAGATCATTGATGCCTTGCCAAGTGATGTTGGTGCAAAAGTGGAGATAGTGGCAGATATGGATACTTCTATCGGTGCTACGCAATCAACTTCCTCCACTACAGAGAGACCCAAAGACTGGAAAGACATCACTCAAGCACAATTTTTGCAAACAAGTGGAAGCAGTATCAGAATCGGCAAAAACTCAGAAGTAATGCTAAAAGTGATCAACAAGGATTCTTCATCTTTTGGTGAGCAAAACCCTTATGCGATCAAACTTTCAGGGGTCACGATTGAAAGCCAAGAGGCAAATAACCCAATCAACAATCTCCTAGTTGAAGCACAGATAAACAATGGGGCAACTTCGTCATCACCCAAAACATCCTCCAATGAAAAAGGAGCGGGGAAAATCGAGCTAAATGGGTATTTTGAGTTTGAAGCCAATGCGAGAGCAGAAATCAAGGCTTATGATGGGATTAGTTGGGCTAATGGGTTTAATCTCAAACTCCAAGAGGGGGCTAGACTGGGGCTATACAATGGAGGATATGCCCAAGATTCTAAAAACTTTGCAGGGCAAACACAAAATACGCTAGATAATACGGGGCGTTTGGTTGTCGATGGGGGGCGTCTGGAGCTTTGGGGGAGCGATACGCTCAACAACAAAACAGCCACTATCACTTTGAGTGCTCCGTTTGAGCAAAGCGACAAAGACACAAGCGACAAGCTGGTGTATAGGAAAGATAGAGGGATATTTTTCTTGGGAAATGCAGGAGAGAATCGTTTCCATACGATCAATAACTCTTCAGAGATTGTGTTTGATGGCTATGGATATATGGGGACAATGCGTAATGCCGATGATACGGCTACCAAACGCAGTTTGCAAATCATCGCCCCTACAAGCGAGAGGCAAGGGAGTATCATCGCAAAGGGTGAGGGCAATACGATTGAAACCAATGGAGATCTAAAGATCTCACGCCAAGCCATTAAGCTAGAAAAAAAGGAGCTCAAAGGTAAAGATGACAAACCTCTCAAAGACAAAGATGGCAAAGTCATCACTCAAGAGGGACATCTCTACCTCACCACTCACAATATCAGAGAGGCAGTGAATATCATCTTTGGCAACAAAGATGATAAAGTGACACAAAAAGATCGTGTCGATATTTCTGGGGGGACATTGCACCTGCAGTCTTATTATGGCGGAGTGGAGAGCTACAATCTGCGTCTTGCTGATGTGCATATTGATTTTTCTAAGCTTGGATTTTCAGAAACCCCCACAAATCAGCACACCACCCCAACAGGCAAAAATACAGAATCATTTATGAACAAGGGTTTGTTGAGTTTGCGTGGCAATGTAGAGATGTATGGACCCAACAAGAAAGCTTCTTTTTATAATGGCGATGAGGGGAGCAAAGATGCACATATGGATGTGTATGGGACGAATAAAATCGGGTTTTTTGAGCAGATGGAGGATGGGAGTGCTAGTAAATTTAGTTTGATCAATAATGCAACTCTCGCACTTAGATCTTCGGCTAGTCTGTTGATTGGTGGGGATTTGGAAAATAGTGGGCAAATTGTTTTTGATAGTGATCGTTTTGGTATCGGGTTTTTGGGAGTGAATGGCAAGGCAACTTTTGATATGAGCAAATACCAATCAGGGGATTTCTCTGGTCTTGAGCCATTGATCAAAATCAACAATACAAATTTCTACGATCTCTCGCTCTATACGGCGTATGCGGTAATGCACACAGGTGCAGGTATCCAATATCGCGTTGGCGATAAAATCTATAGCAACACTCAAGTGCGTAGCATAAATGCACAAGAGGGTAGGGCACAAAAAGAGACTAGCTATCAAGATCAACAACAGCTTTTGATGAAGCAAATGGATGACTATCTCAATGGGAAAGGGGCGTATGAGAATAATGATGGGAAGCTTGGGGTGTTTTTGATGGGTAAAAGCTTTGTGAATGATTATTCTGTGCTGTTTATGATTGGGCGTAGCGAGGCGATTGGTCAAATACGCATTGATGGGAGTGATACTGGCGTGATCGATCAATATCTTGAGATTCTCAAAAAATCTGAGGGCAATATTTCTGATCGATTGGCAGGAGATATGATCCAAGCGATCCGATCTAGCAACCCCAAAGCAATGCAGGTGCTAAATAACGCTCTAGAAACACAAAATGCCTTGGAGCTTGGGATCCTCAAAGATATGGGGACTTATCAAACTAGCAACTTGATTTCTGTGGCTAGAGAGATTGATCGCAGTATGAGGGCGACTGCCAATCTCATCGATCCTGTGGTGAGCGATTTTGAAAAAATGCAAGTGTTGCGAGAGATGTCGATACAAAATCGTATGGTCAAAGCCTCCAATCCATTTGTGGCAGAGGCTCAAATCGCATTGAGCGTGAATTCTACAAAAGAAAAAACACAAGACAAAAAAGAGGATTTGCGTGCTGATAAAGGCGTGGCAAAGATCGAGCAAGATGAGATTGGCAATGTGTTTGCACTTGATAACACAGATGCCAAAAATAGTATATGGGCTTCGTTGCTGACTTCAACCTCACGCAGTGATGCAAGCACTTCTGCGATTTATGGATTCAATTTGGGCTATGAAATGCAACCTCAAGAAAGCATTTTGGTAGGGTTTTATCTAGGTTATGGATACTCTAACTACAAGCGTGAGATTTTGCAAAACACCGCACACAATCTTGCTTTGAGTGCTTATGTGCGTTTTTATTATGGGAACTCTGAAATCGATTTGGGGGCTGACTATTTGCAAGGATTCAATCATAGCGATCTTGTCAATACTTCGATCACTTCATTGAGCAATCAGTTTGATTTTGCTTCAAGTAGCTTTGATGTGTCGGCGCGTTATGGCTATGTGTTTGACACACCTCTTAGGGGGCTGTATGTCAAGCCTATCGCTTCATTCCATCTTTTTGGAGCATTGTTGCCAGAAGTGGAGGGCAATGGAGTTGCTTCGATCGTGGCTGATGCACAAGGTTTTGGCGGTTTGAGTAGCAGTCTTGGTGCAGAAGTGCGTCAATATGTTTCTCCTTTTTCTTATATTTACCTTTATTCTGCTTTGGGTTATTATTTTTATGATGAATCTTTGGGGGCAAAAGTCTCTTTTAAGCGTGCTTACAATCAAGTCTCTTATGAGGCGTTGGAGCGACCAAACTATATGTTTTCTATCTATGCTGGAGGAGAGGGGTTTGTCACCAAGAATTTTTCTTTGAATGCAAATGCGGGTTATCGTGCAGGATTGGATAAAGGCGATCACAATATCAGCTTGGGTGCAGGGCTGAAATATAAATTTTAAAGGAAAGAAATGGAAGAGTTGTTAGAGGGATGTCCGATTGAAAAATGGAAAGAGATTGTTTTACACGCTAGTCCTTTGCCTGTTGAGCGAGAGTTGGAGCGTTTGCTTGGAGAACTTGCGCGTTATGAGTTGGAGAGGGATGGGCAAGAAGTGAGTTTTGAGGCGATCAAAAAACAGAAACAAAGCCTTGCCATCACTTCAATGGCAAACATTTTGAGTGCCAATGAGTAGAATCATTGTTCTTTTGTTGGGGGTTTTTTCTTGTGTTTTTGGGGCGTGGGGCTATCAGCAAGAATTGACACTCAAACGCAATGAGCTCTATGAGGTCAAGTTGCTTGTGGGGCGTGGAGATGAGCGTCCTTTGTCGTTTTTTTGGACATTGATTGCAGATGGTGGCATTGTGGTTTTGGCAAAATACAATGGCTTCAATCAGCAAACGATTTTGTGGCAAGAACACTCGCTCAATGCTCTAAAGATCTATTTGGATTCTTCTGTGATGTATCAGCCCCCTTATGTTTGCATTTTTTTTAAAAGCTATGATGAAAAATCCAAACAAGCCACCTTTTTGCTAACAACTTTTGGAGATGTGTATGTGCGTTAAAGAACAGACAGATATAACGGCTTTGCAAGCGATTCAAGCTCAGATCCAATCAATGATTGAAGAATACGATAACCCCTATCTTATGCGACTTTGGGGGCATATCACACATGGCAAAATGCTTAGGAGTCGTTTGATTTTGGAGATTGCAGGATGGAATGCTCAGAGTGTGAAGCTCTCTGCTGTGGTGGAGCTGATACAACTTGCCTCACTTCTGCACGATGATGTGATTGATAATGCAAGTCTTAGGAGATCCAAACCTTCCATCAATGAGCTTTTTGGGAATCAAAATGCCGTAATGCTAGGCGATGCACTTTATTCCAAAGCTTTTTATTATCTATGTGATTTTGCCACCCCTATTGCCCGTAGCCTCTCAAATGCGGTTTGTCAGCTCTCAAGTGGCGAGATTTGGGATGTTTTCCTTGCTCAAGAAGTCAATGGGTCTTTGGATGTGTATTTTCAGATGATTGAGCAAAAAACCGCCTCACTGATTGCTTCAAGTGCCGAGTGTGCGGCTCATCTTGCAGGTTTGGATTCAAAGGCGTATTTGCATTATGGCAAATGTTTGGGGATGGCGTTTCAGATTGTTGATGATATTTTGGACATCACGCAACCTCAAGAGGTTTTGGGGAAACCTGCGATGAGTGATTTCAAAGAGGGCAAGATGACTTTGCCTTATCTACTTCTACAAGACAAGCTAGAAGTTTGGGAGCAAGAGAGGCTCAAAGCGATGTGTGGCGTGGAACTTGACACGGAGCAAAGGGAATGGGTGGCAAGCCAAATGCAAAAACACCAATGTATCAAACAGAGTGCAGCGATTGCCCAAAAGTATGCAAATGATGCAGTGGAGCTTCTACCAAAACCCTACAACCCAAAGCTTGATGCAATCATTGCTTCAATGGTCCAAAGGAGTTTTTGATGTATGCTGTGGTGAGTTTTTCATACAAGCACTTAGAGATTGCATTGAGGGAGCAAATCGCATTGCCCCAAGACAAAATGCAAGAGTTTTATGCGAGTTTAAAAGCAGAAATATCAGAGATTGAAGAATGTATCGTGCTTTCTACTTGCAATCGTTTTGAGTTGATTATGGCGTTGGAGCGGTGGGATGAGGCGTTGCTCGTGCGGATCGTGCAGTGGGTGGCAGGGTATCAAGGCGTTTCTTATGAGTCGCTCAAAAATGGTGCGATGTTGTTTGGTGGCAAAGAGGCGATTGGGCATATTTTTGAGGTTGCAAGTAGTTTGGATAGCCTTGTTGTGGGGGAAACGCAAATCACAGGGCAACTCAAAAGTGCTTACAAATTTTCCTATGAGAATGGATTTTGCCACAAAGAGCTAACGCGATTGATACATTTTGCGTTCAAATGTGCGGCTATGATTCGCACACAGACACAAATCTCCAAAAACGCTATTTCTATTTCTTCTATTGCCGTTTCGCAACTGATGCTTTTGTGTGGCGATACTCCCAAAAAAGCCCTAGTGATTGGGGCAGGGGAGATGGGGAGATTGTGCGTTAGGCATTTACTTGCTCATCAGTTTGAAGTCAAGCTCATCGTGCGTCATCTAGAGAATGCTAGAGAGTTTGTTGAAAGTCTTGATACCCCCTCTATTAGCGTCGCTTCTTTTGGAGATTTGCAAAGCGATCTTTGTGATTATCCTTATGTTTTCACTGCTACAGGGGCACAAAATGCAATTATCACCAAAGCGATGATTGCACCAAGTGCATTGGATAGGATATGGTTTGATCTTGCTTTGCCTCGCGATATTGAGGGGAGTAGGGAGGAGTTGCAGGGCAAAGGAATCAGCCTCTATGTGATTGATGATTTGCAAGAATTGATGAATGCAAATATGCAAAAAAGGCAAGGAGAGCTTCTAGAAGCACACAAAATCATCAAACATCAGATTCAAGAGTTTGAGATTTGGCTCAAAGGGCTTGAGGTGGAGCCATTGATCAAGTCGTTTCGAGAAAAAGCACGCACTTGTTGCGTGGGGGAGGTGGATAGGGCGATACAAAAAGGCTATTTGCAAGAAGAAGAGCGTGAGAATGTGATACGGATTTTGCACAACGCGTTCAATAAGTTTTTGCATCATCCGACAATCTACATCAAATCTATCCAAGAGAAGCCAGAAGGGGACTTTATCCTAGAAAATGTCAAAAAGCTTTTTGATCTTGGAGAGCAGAACACCACGCAAATGTCTTATAAATGTGAAAAAGATCAATAAAAGGAGTTTGAAATGAAAATGAGCGAGAGCTTCATCTATACTTCCAAAGAAACCCCAAAAGATGCTGAGCTCAAGAGCCATCAGTTTTTGGTGCGGGCTGGATATATCCAACAAGTTGGAGCAGGGATTTACAATCTACTGCCTTTGGGGTTGAGTGTCTTGGAAAATATCAAGACAATCATTCGGAAACATCTCAATGACGCAGGGGCACAGGAGCTGGTGCTAGGTTTTGTCACCCCTGCGAGTTTTTGGCAGAAGTCGGGGCGTTATGAACAATATGGCAAAGAGCTACTAAGAATCAAAGACAGAAAAGATCAAGATTTTGTGCTAGGTCCGACTTATGAAGAGGCGATTGTGGAGTGTGTGCGTGGGAGGATCGCAAGCTACAAGCAACTCCCTATCAATCTCTATCAGATCCATTTGAAGTTTCGCGATGAGTTGAGGGCTAGGTTTGGTCTGATTCGTGGGCGGGAGTTTGTGATGAAAGATGCCTATAGTTTCCATAGCACTCAAGAGGATTTGGATCGAGAGTTTTTGGTGATGGAAGAGGCTTATCGCAAGATTTTTGATGAGCTAGGGATCAGATATGTTGTCGTCGAGGCAGATAGTGGGGCGATTGGAGGGAGTGGGAGCAAGGAGTTTATGCTCCTTGCCTCTTGTGGTGAAGACACGCTAGTCACTTGTGAGTGTGGCTATGCGAGTAATATCGAAGTCGCAAAAATCGGAGAGGATGATAAATGCTGTAAGTGTGGCTCTACCCTCAGATATGAAAAAGGGATCGAGATCGGGCATATTTTCAAGCTGGGCGATAAATACTCCAAACCGATGAATGCGACTTTTTTGGATCAGCAGGGCAAAGCACAGCCTTTTGTGATGGGGTGCTATGGGATAGGGGTCTCGCGTCTGATTGCAGGAATCGCAGAGCAAATGAGCGATGACAAAGGCTTGTGTTGGAATAGCAATATCGCACCTTTTGAAAAACTCATTTTGATTTCAAATATCAAAGATGAGAGGCAGAGGGAGGTTGGGCTATCTCTCTATCATCATTTGCGTGCCAAAGGGGAGCGTGTCTTGCTAGATGATCGCAATGAGCGTTTTGGGGTGAAAATCAGTGATTTTGAGCTGTTGGGGATCCCTGAAGCGTTGGTTGTAGGCAAGGATTTGGAGAATGGGCAAGTAGAGCTTATCAATCGCAAAGATTCAAATAGGTTGCGATTGGAGATCGATACGATTTTGGGAGCATAGGATGAGAGTTTTTTGGTTTTTGGTTTTTTATTTTTTCTTGGAGCTTGGGGGGTTTGTCGCTTTTAGCCATTATTTTGGGTTTTTGAATCTTGTCCTTGAAATCATCTTGAGTGCTTTTGTGGGGATATGGTTGTTGAAAAAAGTTTTTTTGCTAGATGGAAGCTCGATTTCTGATTTTTTTAGGGAGATCAAAAGCCCTAGGGATTTGTTGGTGTCAAATTTGAGCAAAACACTCGGGGCGATTTTGATTATTTTGCCCGGAGTTTTTGGGGATTGTGTGGGGGTGGCATTGCAGATTGGTGTGTTTGATGGTGTGATTATTGGCTTGTTGAGTAAGTTTTTTGTGGATACAAGCACACGCAGAGATGAAGATGCAGACATCATCGATGCAGAGATTATTTATGAGGAAGATACAGATGAAAAAAGTCATCATAGGCACTAGAGGGAGTGCTTTGGCACTATGGCAGGCTCACTATATTGCCAAACGATTGTTAGAAGAGTGTCAGCTAGAGAGTGAGATAAAAATCGTGCAAACAAAAGGCGATAAAATCTTGGACACGCCATTATCCAAAATCGGAGGCAAGGGGCTTTTTACCAAAGAGCTTGAGGAGCTTTTGTTGCACAAAGAGATCGATCTTGCAGTCCATTCGCTCAAAGATGTGCCGGTGGTGCTTCCTGATGGTTTGAATCTGTGTGCGATTACAGAACGCGAAGATGTGAGGGATTGTTTTTTGAGTTTGCATTATGGGAGCATTGCTGAGTTGCCACAAGGTGCGAGAGTGGGGACAACTTCTCTAAGACGGACAATGCAAGTCAAATCAATGCGTCAAGATTTGCAAACACAAAGCTTGAGGGGCAATGTGCAAACGCGTTTGAAGCGATTGGAAAATGGGGAATTTGAGGGGATTATTTTGGCAAGTGCAGGTTTGAAAAGGTTGGGGATACAAGGGGAGATCCCTTTTTGCCATTTCCTCTCAACTCAAGAAATGCTTCCTGCGATGGGGCAGGGTGCTTTGGGGCTTGAGAGCCATCAAGATTCGCCTTTTAATGCGTATTTTGCGATGCTCAATGATCCACAAACAGCTTTGCTGTGTGGGTGCGAACGAGAGTTTGTCAAAAGGCTAGATGGTGGGTGTCAAGTGCCAATCGGTGTGTATGCGATGATGGAAGATGAGGCAATCGTCCTTGAAGCCAAAATTGGATTGCCAAGTGGTGGGCAGATGTTGCGCTCAAAAATCAAGGGGCAAAATGCCAAGGAGATCGCCACAAAACTAGCAGATGAGTTTTTGGCTCAAGGTGCAAGGGAAATCTTGCAAAAAGCCCAAGAGTGGGATTTCTCAGCTACAATCTAGCGAGTTTGCTAGGCAAAGCTTGAAGTTTTGGTTTTTGGTATTTTGTATCGAAATGATAGGGGGGGTGCGTTTGTCCTTGCCTCATCTCCTTATCTCAACTTCTAGAGTTTGTCTTTCTACAAGATTGGTATAGCACAAATACGCTCCTTTTTGTTTCAACATTATTCTCTCCATTGGAATCACTTGTTTCTTGATTTGTCAAATGTGTTGCTGTAATGGTATTGGCAGAGATGCCTCCATTGCTCTAAGGGCTGATTGAATGAGTATGCACCACAAAACATTGAATCCATATTGATGACACTTAAGATATTCCACTTACCCAAGGGTTGATTAAACTTTTTTGCATGAGCAAACATCTTGCTCATATCTCTTACATTACTCACATCCCAATTCTCTAAAGGCTGATTAAATACACTTGCCTTATAAAACATACCCCCCATATCCTCCACTTTCGAGACATCCCATTTTTGCAAAGACTGATTAAACTTTTTTGCATGAGCGAACATGGCATTCATATTTTCCACATTACTCACATCCCAATTCTCTAAAGGCTGATTGAAACTCATTGCTTTAAAAAACATTTCTTTCATATTTTTAACGCTAGAGACATCCCATTTCCCTAAAGAACAATCAAATTCTTCTGCATGGGCAAACATACCCCCCATATCCTCCACTTTCGAGACATCCCATTTTTGCAAAGACTGATTAAACTTTTTTGCTTTAAAAAACATTTCTTTCATATCTCTTACATTACTCACATCCCAATTCTCTAAGGGTTGATTGAATGATTCAGCCCAATAGAACATTCTTTTTATATCCTCCACTTTCGAGACATCCCATTTTTGCAAAGACTGATTAAACTTTTTTGCATGAGCAAACATCTTGCTCATATCTCTTACATTGCTGACATCCCATTGCCCCAGAGGTTGATTGAATGCTTTTGCAAACTCAAACATTCCACTCATATTTGTTACACGCCCTACATTCCACTTATCCAGAGGCTGATTAAATTTTTCTGTATGAGCGAACATGGCATTCATATTTTCCACATTACCCACATCCCAATTCTCTAGGGGTTGATTAAACTCTTCTGTATAATGAAACATAATACTCATATCTCTTACATTGCTTACATCCCATTGCCCCAGAGGTTGATTGAATGCTTTTGCACTATAAAACATTCTAACCATAGATATCACACTAGAAACATCCCATTGCCCCAGAGGCTGATTGAATGCTTTTGCAAACTCAAACATTCCACTCATATCTCTTACATTGCTTACATTCCACTTATCCAGAGGCTGATTAAACTTTTCTGTATGAGCAAACATCTTGCTCATATCTCTTACATTGCTTACATTCCAATTCTCTAAGGGTTGATTGAATGAGTATGCACCACAAAACATTGAATCCATATTGATGACACTTAAGACATTCCACTTATCCAGAGGCTGATTAAACTTTTCTGTATGAGCAAACATCTTGCTCATATCTCTTACATTGCTTACATTCCAATTCTCTAAGGGTTGATTGAATGCTTTTGCATAGCCAAACATCTCTCTCATATTTTCCACATTGCTCACATCCCAATTCTCTAGGGGTTGATTGAAGGTTTCGCTCCAACAAAACATTTTACTCATATCTCTTACATTACTCACATCCCACTGAGTAATTCCCACAAACTCATCATTACTCCTTTGGGTATTTGAAAACAAAAAACTCATATCTGTGATTTTACTAGTATCAATATCACCTAGTGCAATGCTGATATCTTCACAAAGTGCTTTGAGCTCTTCTTTTGTAGAGGGTGTGTATTTTTTCATTTTTTTCTCTCCAATAGTTAAAACTTTACAATTTCGATCCGTGAATAAATAATCTGTATTTTTATTTTCCAGAGTGCCATTTGAGCTGCTTTCCTTCTTTTGTTTTTGGGTATAGGCGTTCAATCGCAGAGCTTTCGTTCTCAAGTTTTGATCTGATACCATAAATACTTCCATTGGGCATTTTGTAGGCATCTCCGCCATAATTACCTATACCCTCTTTTGGATATTCTCCATTAGGGATATTCTTTCCACTGTTTTGAATGTTTTCAACACTCGCTTTAAAATCTTTCTCTGGAATTGTCCCTATCTTATCATTTTCTTTGATTTGTTGCTTCCCTTTACGGGTAATGTTATTAGTCTTCACATATGGATCATTAATGAGTTCTTTGCCACTCCTTTGCTCACTCTCTTTAATTCCTTTCTCAGTTGTTTTTTTGCTAGGCTTCATTGTTGCTTTTTTAGCCACCCAAGTAACAACTCTTTTGATCAAAGGAGCTAAATTATCCCTCTCTCCATTCCCACTCATATCACCCAAGTAAGCGATCGCATTATAAGCATTCCCTTGTTTAAAAATGCTTGAATCTGCATATCTAACATTCCACTCTCGAGTGTTGATTGTATTGGTATTTTGATTAATCGCGATGAGCTTGAGATCCCAGCCACAACTCTTGAAAACGCTTTTAGAATCGCTTATAGCAATAAAAAAAGCAGTGCTATCGAGGTTCTATCAGATTTGAAAAGACGCAATAAGTTAGATGAACTCAAATCTGTTTTTCCAAATTTTGATTACATTTATGACAAAGGATGTCGCACACTCAAATTCAGTGGAGTTTTGAAACATTCCTAAATATCACTATTGTTTAATGTCAAATAATGGTTTTTAATTATTAAGTAATGTATGAAATTGTAAGAGATCTTGCAATCACATTCTAATTCTTTTTCAGCAATTGCATCATCTACCTTTTGCGTATAGTTTTGATGAAATGATAAGAATGGTGTAATAAGACTGCAAGAGTGATGATAAAAACAATTGCCCAAAAGCAAATTATGATCAGAAGAGGGAGATCCACTGGGAGATAATGCAACACAAGTAAAAGAGGAAGGTCAAAAATAGACTTAAAGAAGAGTGGTTAAATAACCTAAAAGCTCTTGCTGATAAGGCGTATTATCAAAAAACAGATAAATGCAAAGCATCACAAAACAATATCCACAAATGAAGCTAAGATGATATAAGTATTTAGTGTGGATTAAGATTGAAAATCTCATCATACAAGAACCAATACATAAGACAAGCACAATCGGAATAAAAAGCATAAGGCTCATAAAATCCAAAAAATGTATCAAACGCGTGTCAAATGGACTATATGCAAGAGGTGCAAAGCCAATCAGCATCATTCTGATTGCAAGATTTTTGGTTTGTTTTTGTGTATCGTGGAGAAGATTGTAGAAATACAAACATAAAATAGGCAAGAAAATAAGATAAAACAATGAGATTAGTTTGAAATGTATTTGCATTGCTTAGAATTAGAAAAATGTAAAAACCACATTGAGATGATGTGAAATATCATTGGAGGTATTTCTGAATCTATAAATATTGATGCGATATAAAATATCCACATTAATGGGTATTATTTTCCATAGTGTGATCCCTGTTTCTGCATATCCCCCAATAGTTTGAAATTTATCTTTAGTATCAAATAGTATGCCTCCACCTAGGGCAAACGCAAAGGGAAAGAAATTTTCGTCAAATATGGGGGTATGCCAATAAAATATTCCGCCCATAGATTGAGTTTGCAATAAATCAAAAGAATAGAGATATTTAAGACGCAGACCAAATATGTTGGAAGTTGCAGGAGCGCGATTCCAATCAAGAATATAATTCCATCCAATACTTCCTCCAAGAACAAGAGAGGTTTTTGAATCTGAAGTTTGTAAGCTTGTATCAGTGCCAATGTGAAAAGAGGCTAATTGTAAAAAGTTGGATGTAAACATCATTAAATATGGACGATTCTCTGCCCTAGAAATAAAAAACATTAGCAATAAACAAAGAATAGTCTTTTTCATTTATTTTTCCTTAACTTGTTAGAAAAATGTAAAAACTACATTGAGATGATGTGAAATATCATTGGAGGTATTTCTGAATCTATAAATATTGATGCGATATAAAATATCCACATTGACAGGTATTATTTTCCATAGTGTGATCCCTGTTTCTGCATATCCCCCAATCCTTGCTTGTTCTTGAGTTTCCCATAAAACACCAGTGCCCAAGATAAGAGCAGCAGCAGAGATTCCATGGGAAAGATGCAGATAGTTCACTAGCCCAAAAGATTGTGTTCTTGGTTTGTCAAAGGTATAGAGATATTTAAGACGCCAACCATAGATTGGTGGACCATGTCTCGTAACATAAATGTCTCCTATACTGCCTCCAAGAATAAGAGAGTTGCTAGAATCTGAAGAGCGAAAATTGCTATCAGAACCGACATGCAAAGAAAACATCTGGAGATAGCTCAAGTAATAATTGATCACATAATCTTCCCTTGGATCTGCTCTTGATTCAGAATGAATGCCCACTATCAACAAAACAAAAAGCATAAGTTTCTTTTTCATTTATTTTTCCTTAACTTGTTAGAAAAATGTAAAAACTACATTGAGATGATGTGAAATATCTCGTCCATACATATTCATTCGATACAAAATATCTACATTGACAGGTATTGTCTTCCATAGTGCAATCCCTGTTTCTGCATATATTCCATTTCTGGTTTTTTCTTGAGTTTCCCATAAAACACCAACACCCAAAGAAAGTGCAGAAGGGAACAAATAGCCATAGGACATATGCAAATAATACACTAATCCCAAAGATTGCGTCCTTGGTTTGTCAAAGGTATAGAGATATTTAAGACGCCAACCATACCTTCGCAATGGTTCGTTAATATTCACAAAATCAATCAGATAATTGATACCCATACTGCCTCCGAGAACAAGAGAAGTGTTGGAGTTTGAATCTTGGAAACTTGTAGTGGAGCCAACAAGAAAAGAATAGATTTGAAGATTATCAGAGAAAATAAGAAATTGATCATTTGAATCTGCCCTTGATTCAGAATGAATGCCTACTATCAACAAAACAAAAAGTATGAGTTTCTTTTTCATTTATTTTTCCTTAACTTGCTATAAAAATGTAAAAACCACATTGAGGTGATGTGAAATATCTTGTCTATACACATTCACTCTGTGTGTCACAAACTTCAGCACCAAAAGTTCCAACAGGATATGCACCAAATCAATCTAAAGCTTATGCTTGATGTATTTGGTTGGCACTTTGAAAATCACTTTATAAACGCTCTCTTGGGTTTCCTCTCCTGTGCCAAAACCTGCACTATGAATATCGTATGGGGCGAAGATGATCATATCGTTTGCACAAAGTTTGACTTGATTGTATGCTGCTGTTTGACTTTCCCAAACGATGAGATCTTTTGATGAATCATAGGGGATTTTTTCTTGAAAATTTTTGGGCAATCCAAAGAGAAAATGTTCATACCCCTTGATGACAATTTGAAAATCAAAATATTCTTGATGAGATTCAAAAAACGGCTCGCTTTTGAGCTGGTAACAATGCCCAATCACAAAGATACCATGATCCAAATCCTCTTTGAATTGCTCTCCTTTTTTGAGTGAGAGAAGCTTTTGGTTGAGCGGGTGGTTTGGGTTGCAAATGTTTAAAATCGCACAATGCAGACTTTCTAGCTCTATTGTTTTGCCAAACAAATGATGTAGGGTTTCAATATCTCCAATAATTGCCATTTTGACTCCTTAGTTAGAAAAATTTGAGTGATTGTAGTAAAGTTGATAAAATATGCCAAATTTATCACAAGAGGTGCGGCGTGATTGATACACATTGTCATTTGGATAATGAGGTGTTTTTGCAAGATTTTTCCAATGTGTTGCAAGAGGCAGAATCAGAGGGTGTGGATACTTATATCATTCCCGGGGCAGATATTTTTGATTTGCCTAGAGCTATAGAACTAGCAGAGAAACATTCCAATCTTTATTTTGCTAGTGGGGTGCATCCCTATCACGCGCAGGATTTTGATTGGGAGAGGATCGCTCAAGTGGCAAATCACCCCAAATGCGTTGCTATCGGAGAATGTGGGTTGGATTTTTTCCGATTGCCTAGTGAAGATGTGGAGGAGTATAAGCACAGGCAAAAAGAGTGTTTCATCACACAAATCAAACTTGCGATTTCTTTGGACAAGCCATTGATTTTGCATGTGCGAGAGGCAAGTGCTGAAGTTGCAAAGATTTTGAGAGAATACCCCAAAGCCTATGGGGTGTTTCATTGTTACAATGCAGATGAAATGTTGTTGGAATTTTGCGATCGTTTTTATTATGGAATAGGGGGGGTTTTGACATTTTCAAATGCCAAAAGGCTGGTGAATGTTTTGCCAAAGATTCCACGCGATAGGGTGATTGTGGAGACAGATGCCCCATATCTGACCCCCCATCCATTCCGTGGCTCAAGAAATGAACCCAAATATATTCCTTTGATTGTTGCCAAAATTGCTGAAGTGCTTGATTTGCCTATAGAATCTCTCAAAGAAATGCTAGAGAAAAACACAAAAACTCTTTTTAAATTTCCTTAAACTTATTTTTGTAGAATGTCAGTTCAAAACCCTAAATCATATTGGAAGAGGCAAAGCTTTGAGACGCATTAAAATCCTATTGTTTTGTATGTCGGCTTTTGTGTATGCAAATACGGGCAAGATCGAGCAGAGTTTGGTGGATTTCAAAATGCCTCAAGTCAAAACAAGCGAAGGGGTGCTAAACTCCTTTGATTTGGATGTGAGCTTTTTGCCTATGCTCAATGCCTCCAATGCAAGTTATACCAAAAGTGTTCAAGCAAGATGGGATTATTTCGTTCAGAAATTTGATCAAGGGTATGAGGTGATTCCGATTTTGCGTTCGATGATGAATGAGCAGGGGATCCCTCAAGAATTTTTATTTTTGGCAATGGCAGAATCAGAATTCTCAATGCGTGCCTATAGTCCGAAAAAAGCAAGTGGTATTTGGCAGTTGATGCCAAACACTGCCAAAGAGCTCGGATTGACAATCAATGACTACATCGATGAGCGTAGAGACCCCTTCAAAAGCACGAGGGCTGCTATCAAGTATCTGAAATTTTTGAAAAATATCACGGGGGAATGGTATTTGGCTGCAATGGCTTACAATTGTGGGATTGGTAGATTGCAAAGAGCGATCAAACTTGCAGGAACAAAAGACATTACCGTGCTTTTGGATCCTGCAAAGGCGTATTTGCCGAGTGAAACGCGTCAGTATATCCGTATGATTTTGGGGATGAGCTTGGCTTTTAACAATGCTGATATGCTCAAAAAACAAGATTTGGAATATTTCCTAAATCGTGGGGCGACGATGACGATCACTGGCGTAGAGGTTGAGGCGGGGACATTGCTTGAAGATGTGGCAAAGGCTACAGGTTTATCTCTCAATGAGCTCAAAAAATACAATAAGCAGTTTAAGTATTATTTTCTCCCTCCGGGCAAGGGGAAATACACGGTTTATCTACCTTATGATCGTTTGGCACGATTTAGGCAGAACTTCAAGGGAGGCAAAAATCCAAACTCAATGTTTGTGTTGCACTATGTGCAAAGTGGCGAAAGCCTTTATAGCATTGCCAAAAAATACAAAACAAGTATCAAAGAGTTGAAAAACATCAATGAAGTCAAAAGCTCACATCTCTCTATCAAGCAAAAGTTGATTATCCCTGTTCTCAAAAATGACTACAAAAGACTAGCAAAGAAGCGATGAAAAAGTATGCTCTAGCTTGTTGTGCAATTTATTTTTTGGGTTGCTCAAGTAATAGTGTCTATAATGGAGGGATCGGTGCGTTTGGGGATTATGAAGATATGAGTCTCTATCGCAGTGGAAGTGCTTCAGGTGCAGTGCCTAGTAGTATCTTCAATGAAAAAGGGGTGGATACAAGAGGAATGAGAGAATCCCAAGCGATTCAGCGCGCCACAATGCGACCTTACAAAATTGATGGCAAGTGGTATTATCCTCAAAAAGTAACTTTGGGGGAGAAATTTGATGGTATTGCAAGTTGGTATGGACCAAATTTCCACGCCAAAAAGACCTCAAATGGTGAGATTTATGATATGCACGCCCACACAGCAGCGAGTAAGATCCTACCGATGAATACGGTGGTGAGAGTTTATAACAAAGAAAATGGCAAAAGCACCATCGTGCGAATCAACGATAGAGGACCTTTTGTGGATGGGCGTATCATCGATCTTTCAAACGCTGCAGCACACGATATTGCAATGGTGCAAAAAGGCACAGCAAAAGTGCAGTTAGAAGTGATCGGATTTAAAGGTGTGATTGGTGTCAAAATGAATCGCCCCCAAGAGATGAACGCACAATTGCAAAAAGAATTTCAAATCGGGCAAACTGATGAGAGTGTCGAGGGTGGGCGTTTTGCGATTCAGGTGGGGGCATTTAGACGCCAAGAGGGGGCTATCGAGCTCAAAGAGCGTTTCGCACAACTCAAAGAATACAAAACAATCGTTCAAGAGCAAGAGCTTGATGATGGTAGTATTTATCGGGTTTTGATAGATGGATTTAGAAGCGAAGAGGAGGCTCAAGACTTTTTAACGCGTCATAGTAATATCAAGGCAAAGGTGATTATTAGGCAATGAAAACACAGATTGAATGGCTATTGCTAGATGTAGATGGGACATTGACAGATGGGCTTGTGTCTTATGGTGAAGATTGTGAGATCAAGGCTTTTAATATCAAAGACGGCTTAGGTTTGCGGATATGGAAAAAAAGAGGCAAAAAGATCGCCATCATCACTGGAAGAGAATCTAGTGCCGTGGCTAGACGCGCTCAAGAGCTGGGTGTCGATGCGTTGTATATGGGCGTGATGGACAAAGCCAAAGTCGTGCTAGAGCTGCAAGAGAAACACCAAGTGAGTCGTGTGCAAATGGCTTGTGTCGGAGATGATTTGAATGATTTGCCAATGTTTAAACTTTGTGGCTTAAGCTTCGCCCCAAAAGATTGTGCCAAAGATGTCGCCCTGCGTGCTGATGTCGTTTTGCAAAACGCTGGTGGCAGGGGTGCTATCAGGGAGGCGATTGAGATGATTTTGGAAGAAGAGTGGGAGGAGATTGTTGAAGACTTCAGCAATTAGTGTTTATCTCTTTTTTGTTGGTGTGTTGGTGTTTTCTGTTTTTTTTGTGCTGAAACCACCCGCCAAAAAAAGCAAAACCCAACTACATCGTGGAGACGTGGCGATGATAGAAATACGACAATTCACGCTTTTTTTGGTAGAGAACAAACGCCTTGAGATGATTATCCGTGGTGAAAAAGCAATGCGTTTCAACGACTATGATCAGTTTGAGGATTTTTTCATCGCTCATTATCCACAAGATACGATGAAAATCAAAAAGATTGGATCTGCAGATGGTGCAGAATATTTTTATGTCAATCGAGGTGTCAAACGAGGCTCGATTTATGAGTTTTATGACGGAATGGATTATCGACAAGAGGGAGGGTATTCTTTCAATACCAATAGGGGAAATTATGATTCCAAAAATAGGCTTTTTGTAGGTGAGGGACCCTTTGAACTGCGTAATAAAGATGGGGTTTTTACAGGTAGCAATCTCTACTACGATGCTAGGACAAAATTTGTGAGTGCTGATAATCCAAAGGGGAATATGTGGCTAGAAAATTAGTATTGGTTTTGATAATGTCAGTATGCCTCAATGCTGTGGAACTCCTAGACATCACGGCGCGCAAAATCACTGCAAGCGAGGAGAAGCATAGCACGATACTCAAAGGTGATGTGGTGGTCAAAAAAGGCAAAGATGTCTTGTATGCTGATGAAGTGGTGATCAAAACAGATTCCAAAAGGAAGCCACAAGAATACAAAGCGATCGGCAATGTGCGTTTCAAAGTCGCTTTGCAAGCACGCGTGATGAAAGGAAAAGCCAAAGTGATTGTTTATAATGCACAAAAAGACGAATACCATTTGAGTGGCGGAGTCGTTGTAGAGGAGGTGGGTAGTCCAAATGTGTTGAGGGGAGAGGAGATCGTGCTAAATTCCAAAACAGGCTATGCCAATGTCGTAGGTGGCGACAAAAGACCTGCAAGGATTATTTTCAGTCTTGAAGACGACAAGAAGAAGGGGAAAAAATGATCAAGCTTAAAGAAGCACATTTTCTATCCTCTGCGTCAAATTTCAGACAGGCTCCTCAAGCAGAATGTGCAGAGATTGTGTGTGTGGGTAGAAGCAATGTGGGCAAATCAAGCTTTATCAATTTATTCACAGGGCAAAAAGGATTAGCCAAAAGCTCCTCAACACCGGGCAAAACACAATTGATCAATTTCTTTAACCTCGTGTTTGAGTGCAATGGTGAGAGGGTGCCACTCAAACTGATTGATTTGCCGGGTTTTGGCTATGCCAAAGTGTCCAAACAAATAAAGGCGAGTTGGGAAAAAAACTTGCTAGATTTTTTGTGTCAGCGTAGGAGTATCAAGCTGTTTTTGCATTTGATTGATTCGCGTCATATAGGGCTAGAAAACGATCGGCGTGTGGAGGAGTTTTTGTCCTCCATTAAGC
This sequence comes from Helicobacter enhydrae, assembly GCF_001693335.1. Taxonomy (NCBI): domain Bacteria; kingdom Pseudomonadati; phylum Campylobacterota; class Epsilonproteobacteria; order Campylobacterales; family Helicobacteraceae; genus Helicobacter; species Helicobacter enhydrae. The sequence goes on from NZ_CP016503.1 coordinate 229,897, forward strand.
TTGGAGATCAAAAGATCTTGAAAGTCTATACCAAGGCAGATAAGCTCAAAAATGGAGAGAAAAAACGATTTCTAGCTAGAGGCGAGATCCTCATCTCTACCCTCAAGACAGAACACACAATGCCATTGCAAGAATTGCATTTGAAAATCTTTCAAGATGCTTTAGGGAGAGAATGATGGAGATTTGTTTTGAAAAGCCGACATTGCAAGATGTGCCAGAAATGCTAGAGCTTGTAGAATCAGAAGTGCATAATGGCACTATTTTGTTTCGTAGCTTTGAGGAGATAGCAAATACGATTGATAATTATATAGTGTCGCGTTTGGATGGCAAAATCATCGGTTTTTGTGCATTGCACATTTATTCTGCCACACTTGCAGAAGTCCGAAGCTTGATTGTCGCTCAAGAGTATCGCAAACAGCAGATAGGACGCACAATCCTTGAGTTTATTATCCAAAAAGCAAAAGAGTTCGGGATCGCCGAGCTTTTGGCTTTGAGTTATCATAGGGATTTTTTTCTTGCATTGGGGTTTGAAGTGATACCAAATGAAAAGATTCCCATTGAAAAAATCCAAACAGATTGTATGAAATGCAAACGATTTTCAAAATGCAACGAAATAGCACTGCTCAAAAAGCTATAAGATATTCTTTCTTATTACTTGGCTTTTGTTTTTATACTTATCTGACTGATATTTATGTGTGGTTGCCACCTTTGCTTGGGATTTTGTTTTTGGGTTTTTCACATTCATTGCAAAAATCTGATCTGTGGGCATTGCTGTCTATATGTTTTTGCGTGTTGTTTTGGGGGCTTGACAAAGATTTGCCACTAGGGGTGCCACTAGTTTTTTTCCTTGCAGGGTATTATCTTTTGTTTTTGCAATGCAGTTTTTTTCTCCAAAAAGGGATTTATTTTGAATGGATTCTGATTGTGTTGTTTTATCTGTTTTGTTTTGGTGTATTGAGTTTGTTGGGGTTGGTCAATCTTGATTTTGCACTCAAGCTCTCAGTGTTATCAATCCTTTTGGAGGGTTTGTGGAGATTTTATGCTTCTAAGATTTAGGATCATTTTTGGTTTTTGCGTCCTTGTGAGCATCGTGCTTATAATGCGTATTTATTTTTTGAGTATCAAATCCAATGTGTATTTTGAAAAAATTGCACAAAGAAATACACAAAAATCTGAAGTTCTAGTGCCATCAAGAGGGCAAATCATCGATCGCAACCATCGATTTTTGGCAACCAATGAATTGGGGTTTTCGATTGCTTTTAGTCCATTTCTAAACACACAAAAAAAGCTTGATGCTCAGATTGAATTTCTACAAACAATATTTGCAGACATCAATCCCAAAGAAATCAAAAAAAACTACTACGCAGAATACTCTCCTTACAATCATCTGCCAATCGTTGTGGTTCCATTTGTGAGTTATGCAGAGATTGATAGCAGATACACTCAACTGCTACAAAACCCCAATGTCATTGTTGAGCCAAACACAAAGAGGTTTTATCCTTATGGCTCTAGTGCTTCGCATGTGATTGGCTATGCAGGATCAGCCAATGCAAAAGAAATCCAAAAAGACATCACAGCCAAATACACAAAGATTGTCGGAAAATTGGGCTTGGAGAAAAAATATAATGATTTTTTGCAAGGGGAATTGGGGAACAAAAAAACCAAAGTCAATGCCCTCAATCAAGAGGTGGAGTTCCTTTCAGAAAAACCCTTACAAAATGGTGGTGACATCCAAATTAGCCTAGATATTGCGTTGCAAGAAAAGATTGACAAAGAGTTTGTTGGCAAAAGTGGGGCTGTCGTGGTGATGGATCTCAATGGTGAGATTTTGGCTGCAGGGAGTTATCCAGAATACGATCTCAATGATTTTGTGGGGGGGATTTCTCATCAAAAGTGGAATGATTTGATTGAAAATCCTCACAAGCCTTTGATTAATAAATTTTCTATCGGCACTTATCCGCCCGGCTCTGTGGTAAAAATGGGAATGGCTTTGAGCTTTTTGGAATCCATAGGCATTGATGAAAAAACATTGATTGATACGCCAGAATATGTGGAGCTTGGTGGTCGTAAGTTTCGAGATTGGAAAATCGGAGGACACGGGAAAAGCGATATGGTCAAAGCAATCAAAGAGAGTGTGGATGTTTATTTTTATGTATTGGCACAAAAAGCAGGGATAGAAAACATTGCCCCCACACTTGCACAGATGGGCTTTGGAGAGAAAAGTGGCATTGATTTGCCCAATGAAGCCAAAGGGATCGTCCCAACTCCTGAGTGGAAAATGCGACAAAGCGGTCAGCAATGGTTTATTGGTGATACTATCAACACATCAATTGGGCAGGGGGCGTTTTTGGCAACTCCTATCCAAATCGCACGCTATACGGCATTGCTTGCAAGTGGCAAACTTCCAACCCCTCATTTCGTCACACAAATGAATGGCAAAAAGATTGAATATGTCAATCAAGACATCCTCACTCCATTGCAAAAAAGCAAATTGCGTTTTTTGACTCTTGGAATGTATAAAGTTTGCAACGATCCCAATGGTGGCACAGCTTACAGACGCACTCAAGGCTCCAAAGTCCCTATCGCTTGCAAAACTGGAACAGCACAAGTGGTAGGAATCCCCCAAGAAATCAAAAAGCGAATCAAAGAAGAAGAAATGGCGTATTTTCATAGGTCTCATGGATGGATTACTGCATTTGTGCCATACAAAAATCCACAATATGTGGTTACAATTTTAGTAGAACACGGCGGAGGTAGTAAATCTGCAAGTCCGATTCTAGTTAATATTGTCAATACAATGAAAGATTTGGGATATTTCAACAAAAGGATAGAAAATGCTCAATAACAAAACGATTTTGATTACAGGTGGGACAGGGAGTTTTGGCAAGGCGTTTATTGCTAGAGTGCTACAAAGCTACTCTCCCAAAAAGATTATTGTCTATAGTCGCGATGAACTTAAACAATATGAAATGGCTCAAAGTATCAATGATGCGCAAAACAAAATGCGGTTTTTCATCGGCGATGTGCGTGATGGGAATAGGTTGCAAAAAGCTATGGAGGGGGTTGATATTTGTATCCACGCAGCCGCACTCAAACATGTTCCGATTGCTGAATACAATCCACTAGAATGTATCAAAACCAATATTTTGGGTGCTACAAATGTCATTGATTCAGCACTTATGCACGGAGTGGAGTATGTGGTCGCTTTGAGCACAGATAAGGCAGCAAATCCTATCAATCTCTATGGTGCGACTAAGCTGTGTTCAGATAAGCTTTTTGTGAGTGCCAACAACATCAAAGGAAGCAAAAAAACCAAATTTTGCGTTGTGCGTTATGGCAATGTCGTGGGCTCAAGGGGAAGTGTGGTGCCATTTTTTAAGAATCTCATTGCACAAGGGGCGTGTGAGTTGCCAATCACTGATGAGAGGATGACGCGGTTTTGGATCACTTTGGAAGATGGCGTGAAGTTTGTGCTCAAAAGCCTTGAGAGAATGCACGGAGGGGAGATTTTTATCCCCAAGATTCCAAGTATGAAAATCACCGATCTTGCCAAGGCTTTGGCTCCAAACCTCCCTCTCAAAATCATCGGCATTCGTCCGGGAGAGAAACTCCACGAGGTGATGATCCCTAGGGATGATGCACATCTTGCTTGGGAGTTTGATGATTTTTTCATTTTGGAGCCGAGTATCAATTTCCAAACTCCTGTTGATTATTCCCAAACACAATGCGGAGAGATGGGCAAGAGAGTAGGGCAGGAGTTTGAATACAGCAGTCATAGCAATCACTTGTGGCTTGATGCACAGGGCTTGTTGAAAATGTTGTAGGTGTTTTATGAAGTTTTTACAAAATCAGAGAGTGCTGTTGTGCGTGAGTGGGGGGATTGCGGTTTATAAAAGTTTGGAGCTTGTGCGATTGCTACAAAAAGCAGGGGCTAGTGTGAGGGTGGTGATGAGTGAGGGGGCACAAAGATTTGTCACTCCTTTGAGTTTTGAGGCTTTGAGTGGGGCGAAGGTTTTGACTGATGGGGGAGAGGATTGGACAAGTGGCGGGGCTAATCATATTAGCTATGCTTCTTGGGCTGATGTTTGTATTTTTGCACCTGCTAGTATGAACTCTCTTGCCAAATTTGCCTATGGCATTGCTGATAACGCGATGCTTAGCACACTCCTTGCACTCAAAGCTCCTGTTTTGGTTGCACCTAGTGCCAATACCAATATGTATCTCTCTAGCCAATCTCAAGAGGCGATGGATCGATTGAGGGCAAGTGGGCACAGAGTGCTTGAGGCACAAGAGGGGCTATTGGCTTGTGGAGTGTATGGTGTCGGAGCGATGGTATCTATCGAAGAGATCGCTTGGGAAGCCAAAAGATGGGTCGCTCAAAAAGGTTTTTGGAATCAAAAACAAGTCATTGTGAGTGGTGGGGGGAGTAGTGAAGCAATTGATGAAGTGCGTTGTATCAGCAACCATTCTAGCGGGATTCAGGCAAGTTATTTTGCTTTGGCTTTGTATCTGATGGGGGCAGAGGTGAGTTTTGTGAGTTCTAGATTCCCTATTGCTTTGCCCCGTGCGATCAAAAGTATCTCAGTCAAAAGTGCTAAAGAGTATCTACAAGCCATTACGGAGTTGCGATGTCAAATGCAGGGGGAGGTTTATTATTTTGGCGTTGCTGCGATTGGTGATTTTGTCCCAACGCATTTCACGGAGGGCAAAATCAAAAAAAGTCAGAATCTAGAGCTAACCTTGAAGCAAAATATCGATATTCTAAAAAGCCTTAGCGGAGTGATCAAGATTGGATTCAAAGCCGAAAAAGACTCCAAAAATGCCAACAAATACGCAAGGGCAATGCTAGAGGAGAAAGGATGTGATTTTGTCTGTTTGAATGTGTTAGATTCTGATAATCCCTTTGGGGCTTCTAGCAATGCCATCACGCTTCTTAGCCCAGATGATGAAATCCATTTTGATTTGAAAGATAAATTTGCATTGGCGTGGGAAGTGCTAGAAGAAATTGCAAGGCGTAGCGATGATTGAGAAAATCTCTAGTATCAAAGGCAGGGCAATCGCAACAAGAGTGGATCGCTTCAATGCAACTTTACCGATTTTGCTCAAAGTCTTGAGCCAAACCAAAGAAAAGCAATATATGTTGCAAGTTGGCAATAAAGTTGTGCAAAGCAAAAGCTACCAGCCCTTGCAAGTTGGGCAAAACTATTATGCCATTATGCGTTATAGCTCATTGGGTGAGATGATGCTCACCTCGCTCAAAGCAGAGGTGAAGTTTGAAAAATCGCCTTTGTCTTTGGAGTGGAAAGAGATCAAAGAGCTTTTGGCTCAGGAGAGAGGCGAGGAGCTCAAGCAGTTTGGTCTTGATGGTATGCTTAGAGCCCAAAGCAAAGAGGAGTTTGTCTCTTTTGGGTATTTTATGCTTGGATTGCAGAAAAAGATTTTGAGCTTTCGCTTTGTCGATGATGAGGATAAGGAATGCCATATCCAACTCAAAAAACAAAAAAAGTTTTTGGAGTTTTTTGCACTCTATCCGCATTTGGGTGCAATCAGTGGCAAACTCTATGACAATCAGGGAGTGATTCTAGAATTGAGAGTGCAGTTTGAGAGCGTTGTTGAGTTTTTGCGTAAGCATATTGGCACCTTGCGTGAAGTCGGAGAAGTCAGATTGATGTTGCAAGACAAAATCACTCCATTGTTTGTGCCACAAGAGAGCTTGCTTGATTTGAAGATTTGAAGATTTGAAGATTTGAAGGAAAGAATCGTGGAGATTAAACATCTAGCCATCATTATGGACGGCAATGGGCGATGGGCGACCAATCAGGGGAAGCGGAGGGTAGAGGGGCACAAAAAGGGGGTGGAAGTGGTGCGTGAAATCACACAATGGAGTGCTAGAAGTCAGATTGAAACCCTAACACTCTATGCGTTTTCTACAGAAAACTGGAGGCGTCCGCAGTATGAAGTCGAATTTTTGATGAAAATGTTGCACAATTTTTTGAAATCAGAGCTTGAAACATATATGCAAAACAACATTCGCTTTTTTGCGATTGGAGATCTTTCTAACTTCTCCAAACCACTGCAAAAGCAAATTTTGGAAGTGCAAGAAGCTACACAGAACAACACAGCACTCAATCAAGTCTTGGCATTGAATTATGGTGCAAGAGATGAAATCGCGCGTGCGGTTTTGAAATCCAAGCAAGCACTTGCAATGGCACAAGGTGCCAAAGAGGTTGAGCAAATCATAGAGGATTCTTTGGATACTCAGGAGTTTGGAGATGTGGATCTACTCATACGCACAGGAGGGGAGCAACGCCTCTCTAATTTTTTGCTTTGGCAGTGTTTTTATGCAGAGCTTTTTTTCTCCCCCACACTTTGGCCAGATTTCAATGTCTTGGAATTAGAATCGATTGTAGATGCGTTTCACCAACGCTCAAGGCGTTTTGGAGGCTTGTGAGGCTGGATTTGGATACGATAATCACATCTCTCTACCGTGCTTAAACGATGTGCGATGACTAAAAGCGTTTTATCTTGACTAAGCTCATAGATCTCGTCCATAATCTGTGCCTCTACTTCGTTATCCAACGCACTTGTCGCCTCATCTAGCACAAGGATTTCAGGATTATCATAGATTGCTCGTGCGATTCCAATCCTTTGTTTTTGTCCTCCACTAAGCTTGATCCCTCCATCTCCTACTTTTGTATCAATGCCTTGATGTTCATTGAGAAAAGTATCGATTTTTGCGATTTTGCACACCTCGGCAATGCGTTTTGAATCATATTTTGAGCCAAATGCGATATTTTCCCCAACACTCCCATCAAAGAGATAGATACTTTGGGGAATGTAGCCAAACTTCTTACGCCAAGATCTGATGTTTTCCAAAGTGAGTTTGCGTCCATCGATGTAGATTTCTCCGACATTTGGAGCATAAAACCCTGAGATAATATCTACAAGCGTGCTTTTCCCAGCTCCACTTGGTCCCACAAAAGCCACTCTATCTCCCTTTTGGATTGTGAGATTGCAGTTTGTGATAATCGTTTTGTCTTCATAATAGCCAAAAGAAACATTTTGTAGAGAAATTGTGTTTGCAAAATCAATCCTCTCATCTCCCTCTGCATAGGGGATATCTTTGAGTTCATCATAAACAATCTCCAAAGATTTTTGGTTGATTTTCATAGCATTGAATTGCTCTAAGATTTTATTGACAGAGGGCAGGATTTTATAAAGCGCTAGGGCATACATTGAGATGATGGGCAAAACCGCACTTGCATCATCGTATTTGTAGAGGATATAGGCAACTGAAGCAATGAGGATACAAAAGCCAATGCTTTCCAAGAAGTTTTTGGGTATTGTCATTAGGGTTTGGGCAGTGATTTCGACTTTTGCACGATTTAAGCCTTGAGACAAAAAAGCTTCTTCAAGCCGATTTTGAGAATCTTTGAGTTTAATGATTTTGAAATTTCCAAAAGTGTTAGAAAGCAAACCAAGAAATCCACCCTCTATCCGCATTCTTTCCTCACCCTTTTTCCCCAAAGTTTTGGAAATCGTTTTGGTGATCAAAAGAACTTTGGCACTCAAAATAGCAGTCAAAACAAGAGTCATTTTCCAGCTAATCAACAATAAAATAGAATACAAAAACACAATACTGATCGTTTCTGAACATAGAAGCAAAAAGGAACGAACATAATTAGAGGAATTGAGAGTATCGTTAAGAATGTTTCTCCTCAAAAGATCAGAATTTTTATTGACAAATTCAGCATAGTTTAGGCGTAGCAATTTTTGAAACACTCGATAGGCGAGGTTGTGGTATTTTTCAAAGGCAAAAAGATTGATTTTGTAATTGTAAAAGATATTGTATGTAGAGCGGAATATATAAAACGCGATCAAAGCTCCGCTAAAAGCAAACATAAACTCTTTGGTGCTAGAGAAATTGAAAAAATGATAGATTGGGGAGCCGTATTTGTTGTCTAGCAGTAGTGAGGGGTTGGAAGCAAAGGTGATAAAAGGCATAATGATACCCACTCCGATGGTTTCAATCACAGATAGGATAAAAGTCATAATGATTAGTATCAAAAGCTGGACTTTGTCCTTTCTTGTTGTGAGAAATCTCAATCTTTGCAAGTCATTGATTTTTTTCATTCAAACTCCAAAATTTCTTGATTTTTTTCTACATATTTGCATCCATCATAGCTATCAATCGCGATGTTGTTTTCAAAAACCATTTTTTGCCCCCCTTTATCTATCCAGCCAACTTGTCTAGCGGGATTGCCGAGCACTAGGGCATAGGGTTTGACATCTTTGGTTACCACACTTCCAGCTCCGATAAACGCATATTTGCCAATTTTCACACCACAAAGAATCGTGCTGTTTGCACCAATTGAGCAGCCTTGAGCAAGGTGCGTTTGCTTAAACTCTTCTTTGCGATTGATGAAGCTTCTAGGATTGATGACATTGGTGAAAACAACACTAGGTCCGATGAACACATCGCTTTCACAGATGATGCCTTTGTATAAGCTCACATTGTTTTGGATTTTCACTCCATCGCCAATCTGCACATTTGGACCGATACAACAATTCTGCCCAATCACGCAATTCTGCCCAATGATACAATGGGGCAAAATGTGAGAAAAATGCCAAATCTTTGTTTGGCTCCCAATGCTAGAGGGCTCTTCTACAATGGCACTAGAGTGAATGTATGCCATTTTCACCTTTCAAAAGAGGGTGGAGGCAATCCCCTATCTTTGGCTGCATATTGCGGATTTTGTAAGTTAGATCAATCGATGGCTTCGCCTCAAAAGCCCTAAATCCCTCTCTCCCAAGTATTTTTGCATAACTCTGTGTGTGCAGATCCGTAAAGCCCTCGCTAAACTCAAGCTCCTCATTGTTAATCTTGAGTGTTCTAAAAGTTGGGATACCTTTTTCTTGGATATGTTTGGGCAGAGTTTGAGAATCCACACTCAAAAACCACTTGACTTCAGCGTGTTTTAGACGCAAAAAACCCGCTTTGGTTTTGGGCGTAGAATAATGCAGGGCAACATCAGAGTATGTGCCAAAAATCCAAATCAACATATCAAAAAAATGGATACCGATATTGCTTGCAATCCCACCACTTTTGCTCTCATCGCCTTTCCAACTTGTGAAATACCAATTCCCACGGCTCGTGATATAAGTCAAATCAATTTCATAGATTTTGGAGGGATTGTCTGATAGCTCCTCTTGTACTCGCTTTTTGAGCTCAATGATTTTGGGGTGGTGGCGTAACTGCAAAATCGTATAAATGCGTTGTTGGTATTCTTCTTCAAGCTCTAGGAGTGCGTCTAGATTCCAAGGGTTGAGCACAAGGGGTTTTTCACAAATGGCATCAGCACCATTGCGTAATGCCAAACGAATGTGGGCGTCGTGTAGGTAGTTTGGGGAACATATACTCAAATAATCAATCCCCTCTTTTTCTCGCTTGAGTTTCTCAATATGACGATCAAAGCGTTCAAATTCTGTGAAAAAGTGCGTTTGTGGAAAATAGCTATCTATGATTCCGACACTATCGTGAATGTCCAATGCACAAACAACTTCCCCACCACATTCTTTGATCGCTCTAAGATGTCTTGGAGCGACAAAGCCCCCAACGCCTGTGATACCAAATCTCCTCATTTGTGTGCCTTTTGTGCAAGATAATGTTTGTAGGTTTGTGCAATGCCCTCTTTGAGATCGATAGAGGGTTTCCACCCCAAATCATTGAGTTTGGAAGTGTCAAGCAGTTTTCGCATCGTGCCATCGGGTTTGCTACAATCAAAAGCGATTTCCCCCTCAAAACCCACAATCTCACGCACAAGAGTTGCCAAATCTCGGATAGAAATGTCTTCTCCATAGCCGATATTGAGATGTGTGTTTTTGATTTCTTTTTGCCCACAAATCAAATCTTGAAAATTTAGTTTTTCCATCACAAAAACACAAGCCCTCGCCATATCGCTTGAATGCAAAAATTCGCGTCGTGGATTCCCACTCCCCCACAGCACGACTTTGTCAGCAAAAATCCCATAACGCTCTAGATGACTAGGGTCGCCAAAGCTTTGTTCTAATGCTTGGGTTTGATGGGTTGCCAATAGTTTTGCAAAGTGGAATTTTGCAATCAAAGCAGGGAGGACATGGGAATGCTCAAGACTAAAATTATCATTTTCTCCATAAAGATTAGTCGGCATTACAGAGAGGAAATTGGTGCCATATTGTAGATTGAAAGATTCACACATTTTCAATCCTGCAATCTTGGCAATCGCATAAGGCTCATTGGTGTATTCTAGCGGACTGCCTAGCAGGGCGTCTTCTGTGATAGGTTGTGGGGCATTTTTGGGATAGATACAACTTGATCCAAGGAAAAGAAGCTTTTTGACATTGTGTTTGTAAGCGTGGTAAATGATGGCATTTTGCATTGCTAGATTTTGGTAGATGAAATCAGCCCTTAGAGTGTTGTTGGCTAAAATCCCCCCCACTTTTGCTGCACAAAAAAACACATATTCGATGTCGTGTTGGGCAAAAAACTCTCCGACTTGATTGAAGTCTGTCAAATCCAGCTCTGAATGTGTGCGTGTGATGATTTGGGTATAGCCCAATGATTGTAGGTGTTGCAAAATAGCAGATCCTACAAGTCCGCGATGTCCTGCGATAAAGATTTTGCTTGATTGTTTCATTGTTGTCCTTTTTGCAATTTTATCAAAATAGAGTGGGTTTTGAAAATCAATCGCCTTTGGCGTTTTTAAGTTTTATCATACATCATATCAATCTGTTTTTGGAATCTTGTTTGGCAAAAGGGTGACTCTTTGGGTATTTTAAGCCACCAAACACAATCAAAGTCAAATATTGCACTATAACTTTAAACTAACACACAAAAATCGGGCAGGGGCTTGAGTGATTTTAAGGAGGGCAAGGGGAACTACTTGCGGTAAGCATTATTCCTGTCTCCCTTAACACCTCCCCAATGTCCCAAGCAAGTCTGCTAACGCATTGCACTGCAATGACATCTTTTAGATTTCGACAAGCTTGCTTTTTGAAGTGGTGAGGAATTGGGGTTGAGTTTGTTTATCTTTGGTGCCAAAAAGAAATGTTTTAGCCAAAAATCTACAGAGAAACTGCCTTTTTTTCTAACCATGCCTTTGCTTTTCCCTCTACTCTATCTCCTAATTCTTGAAGCACTTTATTATGGTATTGATTTAGCCATGTCTTTTCACTTTCACTTAAAAGCGTAGTGTCAATACAAGAAATCTCAAAAGGACAAAGGGTTAATGTCTCAAAGTATAAAAATTCGCCAAAGTCTTTTTCTTTGGGATTTTCTACTTTTTGATTTGCCACAAGATTTTCTAGTCTCACACCCCATTTCCCTGCACGATAGATTCCGGGTTCAATGGAACTTATCATTCCTATTTTGGCTTGTGTCCTAGGGAGAGGGGGGGCAAAGTAAGAAATCACTTGGGGACCCTCATGCACATTGAGAAAATACCCTACGCCATGCCCTGTGCCGTGAATATAATTGATTTGTTCTTTCCAAAGTGCAGATCGGGTAATAGAATCTAAAAGTGGCATAGGAATATCTATGGGAAAAGCACTAGAAGCTAGAGCAATATGAGCCTTTAGCACAAGGGTATAATCCCTCTTTTGCTCTTTGCTTGGCTCCCCAATAGGCACAACACGAGTAATATCTGTCGTGCCTTTGGTATATTGCCCTCCAGAATCAATGAGCAGAAGTCCTTGACCTTGCAAATATGCAAACTGCTCTTGTGTAGCCCGATAATGAGGCTGTGCTCCATTAGCATTAAATCCTGCTATGGTTGCAAAACTATCTGAAATATAAAGTGGGCTTTTAGCCCTAAAATAGGTTAGCTTTTTGTCAATATCTAATTCACTAAGCAATTCTTTGGCTTCTAATGCCTCCTCTAGCCACGCAAAAAAATTGCAAAGTGCGACACCATCGTGTCGCATAGCCTCTTGTATATCCTCTATTTCTTTTTTGCTTTTACATGCTTTGAGTAATTGGCTTGGATTGTCCTCTTTGACTAGGACATTATGTTTTTCTGCGATATTTGCTAGATGTGCAGTCATTTTGTTGCTATCTAATAAGATATGCTTGTCTTTCAAAGATTCTAATGTTTTTTCTACAGCTTCATAGGGTAGAAGCTTGATGTTTTCTTGTTGCAATTTTTCTATCAATGCTTCAGAAAACTTTGAAACATCTGCAAACAAAAGCACCTCATCATAAGAGATTAACAAAAAGGCAAGAAATACTGGATTGTAGGAAACATCACTGCCTCTTAGATTGGTTATCCAAGTGATATCATCAAGCGTTGTGATAAAATGATAATCTGTGCCATATTCACGCATTTTCTCTCGCACTTTGGAGAGTTTTTCTGCTCTGCTATGTGGAGCTTGAATATGCTCATATACAAGGGATTTGGGCAATATAGGGCGATCATTCCACAAACTTGTAATAAAGTCTTGATGTGTTATCTTGATATGCTTATGCTCTAATTTTTCACGCAAATTTTCTAAGGCAAAAAGAGGCAACACCCTAAAATCAGTAGCCAATGTTTGTCCTTCTAAAAGATTATTTTCTAGCCATTGTGTGTAGGTGTTGCTAGCATTTTGCTTTTGTAATTCTATGCCACTCCCACTTAATTCTTTTTCGGCTTGTAGCCAATATCTGCCATCTGCCCAAAGGGCTGCATAATCCTTTGTTATCACAAGAGAGCCTTGAGAACCACTAAAGCCACTTAGCCATTGCCTACTTTTCCAAAAATCTGGCAAATATTCTGATAGATGTGGATCAGAAGTTAGCACCAAATACACATCAACATTTGATTTTTCCATTTCTACACGCAAGGCGTTTAAGCGTTGTGTATAAAGATTCATCTTTTATCCTTTCTATTCGCTTCGTTGTTTTGCGATTTTGTTCAAAGGCTTTCTGATCAGAAATAAAATCACAGCGATGGTGAATAAAATCACAACAGATTGCCCAAACACAGATGGCAATGATTCTAATTTGTCTGCTTCCACTTCTCCACCAACAAGTCCTGCAACTACATTACCCAAAGAAATAGATACAAACCAAAGCCCCATAACTTGCCCTCTAATTATTCTAGGAGCGATTTGTGTCATCAAAGATAATCCTATCGGACTCAAAGCCAATTCACCAAAAGTTAAGAATAAAAGACTTGTCACAATCCATAGAGGAGAGACTTTCTCAACTCCACCCAAAACTACATAAGATGCAAGCATCATAATCAAAAAGCTAACGCCAGCCAATGCCAAACCTAAGGCAAATTTAGTGATACTGCCACATTCCATATTTTTCTTGGCAAGAAGTATCCAAAAATACCCAGCAATGGGTGCAAATATGATGATAAATAACGCATTGACAGACTGAAACCAAGCTGTAGGAATTTCCCAACCAAACACTATCCTATCTGTGTAATCATGTGCAAAAAAGGTTAAAAGATGTTGGTTGTTGTTCAAAAGTAGACCAGAAAAATGCAGATGCAATAAACAAAACCAAAAAAACAATCAAACTCTTTTTTTCCTCGCTATTTAACCCTGCTAGAAAAAAGAGATAGAGAAAATAGAGCAATGCACCCAAAGAAATAAACACAACCATTCTTTGTGCTATGGTAGTTGGATTGAGAGAAATCACACCTGTGACACATAATGCTATAAAAACAGCGATGAAAATTGCAACGATAAACACGATGAGTCCCAAGCCTTCCTTTTTATTAACAGGTTTTTCCCAACTTTTATCCAAACCTACTTTTTCTCCAAACTCCCTAAAATCTGGAATTGTTTTGAAATAAAAGATGATTAACGCGATTAGCATTCCTATTCCACCAGCGCCAAATCCCAAATGCCAACCATATTGCTGTTGGATAGATCCGCATATAAGTGGAGCAATAAAAGCACCCAAATTGATACCCATATAAAATATGGTGAAGCCCGAATCCCTTCTTGGATCCCCATCTTTGTATAACATTCCCACCATAATAGATGCACAAGGTTTAAAAAGTCCTGTTCCAATGACTATCAATACCAAGCCTATAAAAAACATAGTGGTATGAAATATCGCAAGTGCAATGCTTAGATGTCCAAAAGCAATCAAAACCGCACCTATAAAAGTTGCTTTCTTTTGCCCTAACCATCTATCTGCCAAAAAGCCTCCGGGTAAAGCGGCTAAATAAAGCGAACCTCCAAAGATTCCCACAATAGCACTTGCTGTAGGTCTGTCAAATCCTAGCCCACCTTTCTCAATCACTGCAATCATAAACAGAATCAAAAGAGGTCTGATTCCATAAAACGAAAACCTCTCCCAAACCTCTGTTAAGGATAAACTCATCAATGGTTTAGGATGTCCCAAAAAAGAAGAATCTAGATCTGTAGGATTTATTTTTTTATCCATCACTTCCTCCTTATATCGTTATTCGCCCTCCTGTCTTTATGATACCAAAAAATCATTTGAAATTACAAATCAAAGATTTGTAAAATCGTATCTGTGGCTTGAGAAATTCTATTTGTTTTGAAACTTGCTTGATGGATGAAAGCTTTGCAATGAGCGAGGGTGGGGGAGAGTGGATGTCCTATAAGGTTTGGTGTGGTATAAAGGTGTGGTATAAATACGATTATTTTTGATTCAAATGGAGAGGTTATGGCAGATTCAAACAATCCACAAACGATTTTGAGAAGTATTGGAGAGCTTGAGGACAAAAAATTTTTCGTCCCTCATTATCAAAGGGGCTATAGATGGGGTGTCAATGAAGTCAAAGCTTTGATTGAGGATATTTGGGATTTTCATCAACATAAACAAGATGGGGATTACTACTGCTTACAACCTATCGTTGTGAAAAAAGATGGAGAAACTTATCGCGTCATTGATGGACAGCAAAGATTGACAACGATTTTTTTGATAGAGCGTTTTTTGAAAGAAGAAAAAGAAGAAAAAGAAGAAGCTTTGTTTAAAATTGAATATGAAACTCGCAAGGATAGTTCTGATTTTTTGAAAAAAATAGCAAAAACACCAAAAGAGAGAGCAGGAAATATAGATTTTTATCATTTTGTTCAAGCTTACGACACCATAAAAGACGCTTTTGGAGGGATTGACGAAGTTGAATTTCTAGACACATTAAAAAAGCACTGCAAGGTTTTGTGGTATGAAATCGGAGAAGATGAAGATGAAATCAATGTATTTTTGCGTCTCAATATTGGCAAAATCCCATTGCGTGAGAGTGAAAATATCAAAGCCTTGTTTTTGCTTTCAAGAGAAGATATAGATGTGAAAGATCGAGCAAGATTCTGGTATGAAAAAGAAAAAAGAGCAAGAGCAGATAATGATTTTAGATATTGTGTATTAAGCCCTATTTCAGAAAATGATATTGAAAGAGTTAGAGGCAAAGAACCTGTTTTGAAAGATGATATTCAAAGAATGGAGGTTTATCTCAAGGCTATTGCGTATGATCAAAAATCTAAAAAATCTAAAGTAAATCTTTTTGATTATTTTTATGAAATTTATAATGGCAAGAATAACAACATCACACTTGATAACAAATGGGAAGAATTAGAGAGATGTGTGCGTAATTTGGAAGGTTTTGCTTCTAATAACCAAACAAATCAAAAAATAGATAGAGAAATTTTTCATTATCTTGGGTTTTTGACATATTTAAAATTACCTCTTAGTGAAGTTTATAAACTTTGGGAAGAGAAAGCAGAATTAAGCAAAGAGCAATTTGCTGAAGTTTTACTTGAGGAAATCAGAAAATTACTAGCTAAAAAAATACAAAATTTTATCGAAAAGAAAAAACTAAAACTTGATAAGAAACTTGATTATCTTGATGAGCTTAATTATTATGAAAACTCAGATGAAATCAAACAGATTCTCTTGTTGTGTAATTTAGAGATTTCAAATCAAAGCAACAAGTATTTTGAGTTTAATCGGTTTGTATTGGAGCAATGGAGTTTGGAACATATCCACGCACAAAAATCACAAAGTATCAAAAATAAGATTGCGAAAGAAGGGAAAGACGAAGTAATAAAATGGCTAGAAAAAGAAGTTAAGAGGTATATAAAAGAAATAGAGGAGGATAACCCACTAATCAGTGATATTGAAAAATACATAGACAAGATCAACGGCAAAAAAGAGATAAGCAACAAAGATTTAAAAGATGATGAAATATTTAATAAGATAGATGAATATTTCAAAAATAACCTAAGTCTGAATGAAATATCTAATCTCACTTTGTTAGATAGAAGTTCAAATTCAAGTCTTGGTAATCATATCTTTAGTGAAAAACGCAAAAAAATTGAGGAGTTAGCTAGGGGAAATAAATTTATCCCTATTTTGACTCAAAAAGTGTTTGATAAAAGTATAGAGGGGCTTGACTATTCCACCAAAGATTTCTTTTCTAAAACAGATAGAGAGGCATATAAACAATATATCAAAGATTTGGTATCCAAATATCTAAATGATACGGAGGAAAATAATGAAAAATAAAAAATATACACTCAAAACATGGCTTGATGATTTGCTAAAAAAAGAATGCCAAGTGAGGATTCCACCACTTCAGAGGGACTATGCACAAGGTAGGACATCTCAAAAGCATATCGCACAAAGTTTTTTGAATGCTATTTTTGAGGTTTTGAAAGGAAATGGCAAGTTGCACATTGATTTTATCTATGGCTATCAAAAAGACAATGGATTCTATTTGATTGATGGACAGCAAAGGATGACTACGCTATGGCTATTACATCTTTTGCTTTACAAAAAAGACAAAAACGATAAAGAAAATCAGATTGATCATAACGAATGGCTTAAAAATTTTTCTTATAGTGTGCGTGAAAGTTCTAGTCTTTTTTGTAAAAATTTGCTTGAGAAAGATTTTGATACGGGATCAAAAAGCATAAGCGAAGCAATTAGAGCTAAGGGAAGCGAGTTTGTCGAAGCAGAAGATTTGCATAATGATGCAACAATCAAAGCAATGCTCAATATGTTAGATTGGATTAATGAGAAAATCAAAAAGTGTGATAAAGACATTGAAGTTTTGATTGACAACCTAGAAAACATCACATTTAGTGTATTTGATATGGGTGAGTTTGCTTTGGGAGAAGAGCTATATATCAAAATGAATGCTAGAGGGAAACAGCTCAGCAAATATGAGAATCTTAAGGCATTTTTTGAAAAAGACATCTCTGATATAGCGTTGCTTGGTCGCATAGATACACAATGGAGTGATTATTTTTTTGATTCTAAGAAACCAGAAACTTTTGATATTAGAGGAAGGAATTTTTTGCATTATGCGACATTGTTTTTTTGTCTAGAAAATTTGCAAGATGATAAAGAGCAGATTCTAAAAGATTGGATTTCTAAGCCAAATCGCCCAGTAGAAGAGAAGTATTATGCTCCATTAAAAGAGTGTGGCAATATACAATTGCTCGATAACCTTATTGCACTTTGTGAATCATTTAAAGATAATAAAAAAATGGATTTATTGTTAAAACCTAAAACATCGAGTTTTTTTGATGGACAGAATGGTTTGAATGAAGTAGAAATATGCTATTTCATTTCACTGCTTTGCTATGTCGAGAAAATCAAAAGTGTAGATGGGGTAATTGAAGATAATCTTATAGATTATTTGAGAGTTTCTAGGCATTTTATCGAGAACCGCCCTTCAGCAACACCAAATATCAAACTACTCTACAAGCTTTTCAAACATCTCTCTAGCTCTGTCAATACCACAAATATTTATGGAGTCTTAAAAAAACCCGAATCGGCTTATACATTTGAAGATGACAAAAAGTTTTATAAAAAAATTTATGACAATGAGGTGCGTAAAGCTGAATTAATAGTAGAAAGTCGCAAGGGGGAAAATGATTGGGAGAGTATCTTAGATAAGACAAGTGATCACCCAAGTTTAATCGGACGCGTAAAATTCTTGATTGATTTTGCAGATGAAAAAGCAAAAGAATATGCAGATAAAGCAAATAAAAAATTAGAGATATTTAAGCAATATGCCGAAATCACAATGTTAATTTTGAGTAAAGATTTTCTTGAAAACAATCTCCCTCTTTTTCAAAGAGCTTTGTTGAGTATAGAGGATTATGGTTTTTGTAAATCATCAAATAGCTTTTATGGAAGTTGCAAGCATTTGAATTATGAGGATAGACAAGATTGGCATTGGATTTTAAGTGGAAATTATGGAGGCAAGCGTAAGCCAACTGAGGCTTTTAAAATTCTACTAGAGAAACTATCAAATTATATCAATGGACAAAACTTTACTATCGACAAGATTAAATTAGGGCTTGAAGCAATAATTAAAGGTTGTGTTTTGTCAGAAAAATCTTGGTGGGAACAACTGATGATAAGTGAAGAAGAGATGTTTAAATTTATAGCTTCTGGACGCATAAAGTTTATAACTTATGATCGAGAAGGAGAGTGGTATTACTATAGAATTGAATTACTAATGGGGGCAAGGAAAAGAGTGGAAAATTTGAAGAAAATCCGTGATTTATTGAATTATGCGTTTTATCATTTTTGCAAAAAGGTTTGTGGAGAAAATAGTATCAGTGGCTATAAATATTCGGAAAAAAGTGGAAAGCCACATTTTACGCTAAAAGGCGAGAATGTTGTTTGTGATATTGAAAACAATACTATTGAAATTGGAAACAAGAAATTTGAACTTGAATACAACAATCTTTTCAAAGAATTCAAAGAAATTCTTTTGGAAAAATTCCAAGATGAAATAAACACAAACACGATAAATCGCAATTATGAGGAATACTATTCTAAGCATTTAACGCTAAGCTAATAGCCAAAGCCTATTAGCTTTAATCTTTCTTTGTAGATTCTATTCCAAAGGGATTATTTACAAATTGAAAAAGCTATATCAAAGCCTCTGTTAATTTCTTCAAGCTTCTTTTGTGTTATTGCTCTGCCTCTATGCTTACCACTTATCAGTTCTCCTGCCTTATATTCAAGCTCAAAGAGTAGATCTCCATTTTCATCATAGCCTTTTGCTATGCCATCAATCTTGTTATTTTTGTAAGGAATTTCACTTTTTGATTTTCCATTGTTGTAGTAGCCTCTTTCTAACCCCTTGCGTTTGTCATTTTTGTAAAAGGTTTCTACGGCTAATGCTCCATTTTCGTGGAATCTTTTTGCTATGCCCTCAATCTTGTCATTTTTATAGAATATTTCACCCCTTAGCTTTCCATTGCCGTGGTAGAGTTTGCTTATTCCCTCGCGTTTGCCGTTTTTGTAAAAAGTTTCTGCGACCAATATTTCTTCGCCGCGGTATCGCTTTTCTATGCCATTGGGTAAGCCATCTTTGTAAGGAATCACAAACCTTAGCTCTCCATTATGAAACACTTTTTGCACCCCTTCTATGATTTTGTCGTTTTTGTAGAATGCTTGAAATTCCAATACTCCATTTTTATCATAATGTTTTTGGATGCCATCTTTTTTGTCGTTTTTGTAGAAAATCTCACTTGCCAAAACCCCATTTTCGTAGTAATTTTTTTCTACTCCATCTTTCTTGCTTTTTTTGTAAAAGACTTCTCTCCTTAACTTTCCATTTTCATAGAATGTTTTGGCTATGCCATTGCGTCTATCGTTTTTGCGAAAAAATTCCTGTCTCAATTTTCCACTTTTGGGATAATAAATCTTCTCAAACCCCTCACGCTTATCATTTTTATAAAAAGCCTCCCACCCCAATTTTTTATTTCCATAATAGATTTGTGCCACTCCATTGCATTTGCCATTTTTGAAAGGGATTTTATGTAGCTCCTCATTACAATAGATCTCTTGCACTTCATCAAGCATATGAAAGTTTAATTTTCTGCACTCTTGCACAATGAGCTGGAATCGTATCTCAAATTGCTCCAATTCTATATCATCCAAAAAATCCAACAGCATATCAACTCCTTAAATTTATTGTCAAATGGATCTGCAATGTTAATCCAAAAGCACCTTTGCTTTGCCAAAGATTCTGAAATGATCGATAGGTATGTGTTGGGCAAAGCCAGTGTTTGGTATGCCCAATCGATAGTTTGAAGTTTGATTATTCGAAATATCGCAAGATCTCATAGCCACCTTGCTTGAGGTATGCGTCTTTTTGCATCAGCTTCAAGTCAGATTGCATCATATCTTCTACGAGCATTTCAAGATTGTATTGTGGTGTCCAGCCCAATTCTTTTTGGGCTTTGCTAGGATCACCTAGCAAAAAATCCACTTCTGTGGGGCGGAAATATTTGGGGGAAACTGCGATGACTTCTTTGCCTATCGGCAATGGGAATTGACTGCTAGAGGAAGCAATATAGCCTTTTTCATCTACGCCCTCTCCTTGAAACTCGATTTCAGCTCCGACATATTTGAACGCCATTTTGACAAACTCACGCACTTCAGTGCTAATCCCTGTGGCGATACAAAAATCTTGAGGTTTTTCTTGTTGCAAAATCAGCCACATCGCCTGAACATAGTCTTTGGCGTGTCCCCAATCGCGTTTGGCAGATAGATTGCCAAGATAGAGTTTGTCTTGCAGTCCTAGAGCGATTTTTGCGACAGCTCTTGTGATCTTTCTTGTGACAAAAGTTTCTCCGCGGATAGGGCTCTCGTGGTTGAACAAAATGCCATTACAAGCAAAGATATTATAAGCCTCTCGATAATTGATAGTGATCCAATAAGAATAGAGTTTGGCACACGCATAGGGAGAGCGAGGGTAGAATGGAGTTTTCTCACTTTGTGGCACTTCCTGCACCAATCCATACAGCTCACTTGTGGAAGCTTGATAGATTTTGGTTTTGTTCTCAAGCCCCAAGATTCTAATCGCCTCTAGCAGTCGCAATGTCCCCACACCATCTGCGTTGGCGACATACTCAGGCTCCTCAAAACTCACAGCGACATGACTCATCGCTGCAAGGTTGTAAATCTCATCGGGTTGCACTTCTTGGACGATACGGATAAGGTTTGTGCTATCTGTGAGATCTCCGTGGTGCAAATGAAATCTACGATTTGCTTCGTGAGGATCTTGATAGAGGTGATCGATACGATCGGTGTTGAAAAGTGAGCTTCTTCTTTTGATTCCATGCACTTCGTAGTTTTTGTTGAGCAAAAATTCAGCTAGATAGGCACCATCTTGCCCTGTGATTCCGGTAATCAGTGCTTTTTTCATTGTTTCTCCTTGTTTGTGGAAGTGAAGTCAGGATAGATCCTAAGCATTGTGGGGTATTTGGGCACACCATTTTTGGTGAATCCAAAGTATTTGTAAGTGATGATAGTGCCGATGGGTGGAGGATTTTTCCTAAACTCATCACTCATCCCGCTACCGATCTTGAAGATTTTTTGATCATCTTGACAAAGCAAAGCCCCAACTTGGTTTTGAAATCTACCTTCTCCTTTGATGTAAGAGAGTATTTTACATTCTTTATCCTGAAATTTTTTCATTTTCATCGCTAGCTTGTTGCGCTTCGTATAGTAGGGCGTATGCTTATCACGCAAAACGATCCCCTCTCCACCTTGAGCCACAATCTCTTCTAGCACAGAGTGCAATTCCTGCAAATCTTTGAAAGAATGCTGAGGAATGATTGCGATGTATGGGGCTGAATGTTGGGATAGGTATTGTTGCAAAACGCCGATACGCTCAAGGAGACCGCCTTTTTGGTGAGGGACTTCAAAGATATAGAATCTCAAATCCCGCCATTGAAGTTTTTTGCCTTGAGATTTGATGATAGAGACAATGTTTTCAAAATCGCCTCTTTTGCTCCATAGCTCTCCATCTATGGCAAACGGAGGGAACCCTTGGACAAAAAACGCAGGGGCGTCAAGCAAACGCCCAGTTTTGCTATAGAGATGTTTGCCGTCCCAATAGGCACGCATACCATCAAGTTTCTCACTCCATAGATAATTTTGTGGGGCGTTTTCGATGACTTTGGGATCAAATGGGGCGAGTTGGAGTAACTCAAACGCACAAAGAGTGTAGGGCGTAGCAAGTATGAAGCATACAAAAAACCTAAATACGCGCAAAATCATCTTCAAGCCTCACAATATCATCTTCTCCGACATATTCGCCCATTTGCACTTCAATCAGAACTAGATCGATTTTGCCCGGATTGGCGAGGCGGTGGGGCGAACCCATCGGAATGTAGGTGGATTGATTGCTGTGCAAAAACATCTCCTCATCTCCATTGGTGACAAGAGCAGATCCACTCACAACGATCCAATGCTCATTGCGGTGAAAATGTTTCTGGAGACTTAGGCGTTTGTGGGGCTTGACGATGATTTTTTTGATTTTGTAGAATCGCGTTTCTTCCAAAACCTCATAGCTCCCCCAAGGGCGATGGGTGATGGGGCTTTCTTTGACGATTGGGGTGTCTTTGATTTGCTCCACAATCTCTTTGACTTCTTGTGCTTTGTTTTGTGTGGTGATGAGCAATGCGTCTTTGGTATCCACAACTACAAGGTTTTGTGTCCCGATGAGTGAAACGGGTTTGTCAGCCAAAACGAAGTTTTGATGAGCGTCTTTGGCAAAAATCTGAGTGTTGCTAGCATTTTCGTTGCTATCGCACGGAAACTCATCTTGAAGTGCTTGGAAGTTTCCGACATCATTCCAGTCAAAGTCTGCTTCCACCATTGCAAGAGAGGAGCTTTTTTCCATCAGTGCATAATCGATACTGATTTTTTCCACTCCACGCATTTGCAGACTGATGGAGTCTTCTTGTCTTTTTGCTTGATTGTAGATTGTTTGGCATTGTTGGAGTAGTGTGGGTGCGTGGGTTTGGCACTCTTGCAAAAAACACTTTGTTTGGAAGCAAAACATTCCACTATTAAAAAAATATTCTCCACTTTGGAGGTATTGTTGTGCTGTTTGGAGGTTGGGTTTTTCATAAAATCCCAAAACCTCCTGTGCTTTGGCGTGGATATAGCCATAACCTGTGTGTGGGGAGGTGGGCTTGATACCAAAAGTCACGATGCGGTTTTGGGAAGCGAGCTCTAGTGCCTCTTTGAGATTTTGGGCAAATGCTTCATTGTCATTGATGATATGATCGCTTGGAAGTGCTAGGAGGAGCTCTTGCGAGGACAAAGCACCAAGTATCAAAGCCGCCGCACTATCACGCCCCTCATCTTCAAGCAAAAATTGAGAGATTTCTACGCCGATCTCTTGAGCTTGTTGCTTAGCCAAAAAATAATGCTCTTTGTTGGTAGAGACGCAAATCTGTGCTTCCAAACCCAAAGCCTCCACTGCTGTTTGTGCTCTAAGTAGAGTTTTTTGAAAAAGAGTCATCTTGCCAAAAAGCGGAGCAAATTGTTTGGGCAAATCCGTGCGTGAAATGGGCCAAAGCCTAGTGCCAGAACCCCCACAAAGAATAAATATCTTAATCACATCTGTTCCTTATCTTTAAAAAATAAAGTATTGAAAGTTTTTGCAAAAAATTCATACTGCTGACTTTCCAAAAAAGAGTGGAGAGGAGAAGAGAGGATTTCCTGTATCCCCCCCCCCCTGCTATCTGTAGATAATTTTTCTACGAGCAGTATTTTGGGGCGGTATTTTGTCCAATCATTAGATTGCAAAACTTCCAAATCCAGTCCCTCTACATCAATGGACATAAAATCAATTTTTCGATCGTTTTTTATATGTTGAGATAGGATTTTGTCCAAAGAATTGATTTTTAAGGTATAGGTTTTAAGGAGTTTGTAGGAAGGATTTTGCAAGATTTTTTCCACTCTAGTTTGATCAAAGGTATTGAGTGCAGGCTCGTTAAAAGAGAAGTATTGCAAGCTTTCTTGATCTTTTCCAATCGGAGATTCGATATTGATATCTCGTGGTCGCAAAAGTTTGAAAAGTCGCATAGAATTGGGCATAGCGTCGATGTTGATTCCATTCCAACCTTGCTTGTAAAACAAAAAAGTGTTGGAGAATCTATAAGGGTGATGTGCTCCAATATCGACATAAAACCCTCTCTTCTGCCCCTCAAAAATACGCTTCAAAATCAAATCTTCACCCTCTTGCGAATAAGACGAGCTGCTATAAAGTGCAAATAAATTTCTAAATATTCTATATCCTTGCTGGGCAAAAGGAATTTTTTTAATCATTGCCTTCATTGTTTTCCTTTATTTTGAGTTTCAATAGGATAGACGAAAAATGTCTTTTTTTCAACAAAAACTTCAGGGTTTTTGGTGGATGTGAGCCGAATCGTAATCGGGATATTACGCGTTTGGGCTTGAGTGGTGGCGGTGCTTGTTTGTTGATGTGCTAGAACCAAAACAAATCGTTTTTGGTGATCGCCTTGTATAGAGATGGTTTGGGTGGGCTTGAGTATCGAGATATCTGGAGATTTGATGATTTCAAGCTTGAAATCATCGGCTTCTTTGCTCTCATTTTGTGCCAAAACGATATATTCATTTGTGATGATTCCATTGCTTTGGTGGGTGTAGAGAGAGGTTGCGTGTGTGATATTGAGGATCAGACTGCTCCCTCTGCCTCCCATAAAAATCGCAAGTCCGATAGCAAGTGCCAAAACAAAAACATATCCGATGATTTTTGGACGCAGATAACGCACTTTGGAATCAGAAACAATAGCATTTTGGCTCGTCCAAGTGATGAGGCTTGTTTTGTTGAATTTTGCCATCACGCTACTACAGGCGTCTGCACACTCCAAGCAGTTGATACACTCTAGCTGCATTCCTGCACGAATATCAATGTGGGTGGGGCATACTTTGACGCATTTTTGGCATTCTATACATTCAGCTTGACTCTCGCGTGATTTGAGTGGTGTGGGGATTTTGTGGAGGTTTGTGTCATAGATCGCTCCCCCACGATTCTGATTGTAGATGACATTTTGCGTATCATCATCAAAAAGCACACTTTGCACACGGCAGTATGGGCAAACATAGGTGCAAAAATTCTCCTGTATCAAAACAATATCGATTGTGAAAAACAGCCCAATGCCTAGCCAAAAACCTAGCAAAACTAGATGTTCTTGAGGGTTTTTGAGATAAGCGAAAAAATCACTTGGTGGGACAAAATAAAAAAGCAAAACAGCACTTGCACTAAAGGTGCAGAGCGTGATGAGGAAAATAGCAAAAAGATTTTTTAGTTTTTGATTGAGGGTTTCAAGACTTTCAGATTTTTGCTTGTTGTTGATTTTTCTCAAGCCAAGAAGTTTGGACTGCAAAAGATCGCGATAAATGACGCGAAAGATCGTCTGAGGACACGCCCAACCACACCAAACACGCCCCAAAAGAGTGGTGGCAAAGAAGATTCCAACAAAAAGGAGAATGACAAGAAAGGGCAAAACCTGCAATTGCTGCACGCTGAAGACTTTCCCTAGCAGGTGCAACTCTTGATGATCAAAAGACAGAAGAAAGATTTGATTGCCATTGATATGGACAAAAGGCATCAAAATGACACAAAAAGCGATAATGCTATAAACCCAATAGCGTTTGATACGATAACTCATTGCCAAAACTCCATTTGATTGATATTGAAGCGGAATTATAGACACTATAAGTTTTTTTGTGGAAATATTTTCAAGAAAACCTGTGGCGATCGTTGATGATTTGGGGGCAAGTGGCAGAGTGGGGGAGTAAGCCAAGATTGAGATACCCAAATCCGTGCCTGTGCCACACAAACCCCAAAATAGCTTATGGTGTTTGATGTAATTTGAAGCCCAAAGGTATTGAACATCTGCTAATATTTTTGGAAGTGAGAAAATATTGATAGAATTACAGCTTCTGAAGTTATATGAAGGAATGTGATTTGAAAGGTAGGCATTTAAGCCAAATCATTGTGTTTTCAAGTTTTGTGTGTGCTGAGGATTTGCCTAGAGAAATGCTCTTTAGCCTATTTCAAACACAAACAATGACTTACAAAACCTCCAATGTTTCTGCATTTACGCGTTTGGGGGAGTTGAGAAAAGGGACTTTGAACAACAATCTTTGGGTTGCCGATGCGTTTGGTGTGGGGCGTTTGGAGGCGTATAATTCATTCCAAACCAATCAAACCTCATACAATCAAGTGATGATGGGATATGACACTTATGCACCCATAGGTGATTCTAGATTGTATTTTGGTGGGATGTTTGATGTGTATCTTGCAAATGGGGCAATCCTGCAAAACAGAGGGGATACACAAGCCTATGGTTTGTCAGCGTATGTGAGCTATCATCAAGGCAATCGATTCTATCTTGATGGAATCGCTAGGCTTTATTATTCTTTCACACAATACAACCTCACACAAGCCCCCTTAAACTTCAATGATATAGAGCTGGGAAGCACCAATTTTTATCTAGCTTTGGAGGCTGGGCAGAAGTTTGAGCTTGTGTATGGGTTGGATGAGAGCTTTATGTTTATAGAGCCAAGTTTGCAGTTGCAAAGTGGGTATCTCTCCTCTTTGGACGCTCTTGTTTCCTCGATGGAAGCTCAAGCATACGGCTATGTGCCTTTTGGTCTCAATGCCTCTATCGCGGTGGGCAAAGAGTTTGATGGCAAAGGATGCTTTGGAGGGGTGAGGGGAGGTTTGGTGCTAGGGTATGACTATCAAAATGGTGGCAAGATCGAGATCCCCGGTCTTGTGAGCAAATCCAAAATGCACGATGTGCGTTTGGGGGTATTTGTAGAATCAGATTTCACCCTCAATGATTATCTCCGTTTTTATGCACACTACCATAGTAGTTTTTGGGGGCAGTTCAATGAACCTTATGCGATCGCTTTGGGAATGCGTGTGAGTTTTGGACGCACCAACACACATCGGCTCAATGTGGGAAGCGATCTTGATTGGAATAGTCAGGATAGACAATGAAACCCCTCAAGCCACTGATCATCACAAGCCTTTTGGCTCAGCTTGTGTGGGCGGATGTTTATACGCAATCCATACTGCAAAGCCGCGTGCATCAGGTCAATTTTGAACGCAAAATGCAGAGGGTGCATTTCGAGCAAATGCGTTTTTGGAGTCTGGATGGGCAACGCGCATGGGGGTTGGCAAACTTGGCTTACAAACACACCTTCATCGGTGCCAAAGATGATTATTTTGGTTTGATTCCATTGATTGGGTTTGATGGCACTTTTGCATTGGAGGATTCGACTTTGGTGGTTGGGTTTGATGTGAGTGGGCATTATCGGACGATACAAACCACTTCAGACAATGCCAATAGCAAAGGATATGGGCTCGGTGGAGCTGTGATGTGGAAAACTCCACAGGACTATACTCTTGGGGTGTCTGTGAAATGGGTGCAAAGCTTTTGGTCGCCACACAACATATTCAATCACTATGGAATATGGCTTTTGGATATAGAAAACCACAAACGCTTTTGGTTTGATGAGGGTGTGTTTATAGATTTGTCTGAAGATGTTGGGGTGGGGTTTTTGTGGGATAGTGAGGTGAGTTTCCATTATGGCAAATCATTGATCAAACACGCGATGGATCCATACATTCCGATCAATCTTGGGGCGACTTTGGGTGTTGGGCGTGTGATTGATGAGCGTCATGAAATCAAAGTCACCCTTAGGACAGAGATGACTTATAGAATCGGTGGGGCTCTCTACATCAACTATCAAAATCAAATCAATCAAGAGAGATTATCTCAAACTTCATTTGATTTGTTTGGAGGATTTATCTACAATTTTGCAGTGACTAAAGATTCCAATCTATACACCTATGCTGAGCTGGATGCGTTCAACTTCGCAGGGTATTTGGGTGTGGGTATCAGAATGTCTTGGGGTGAGGTGCCGGATTTGAAGATGAAATATCCCAAACTTCAGCTCAAAAAACTTCCGAATACCGATTTGAAATAAGGAGAAAAAATGTTACAAACTATCAATCTATCAATGCGTTATGCGACAAAAAAACTTTTTGAAAATGTCAATCTCAAGCTAGATAGTGGGAAACGCTATGGGCTGATTGGGGCAAATGGAGCTGGAAAATCGACATTGCTCAAAATCTTGAGCGGAGAATATGAGGCAAGTAGTGGGGAAATCATCATCAACCCCAATGCTAGACTTGGAGTGCTTGGGCAAAATCAGTATGCTTTTGAGGACTTAAGTCTCAAAGATGCAGTGCTAATCGGCAACAAACGCCTATATGATGCAGTCAAAGAAAAAGAGAGACTTTATATGGAAGCAGATTTGAGCGATGAGAAAGTCAATGAGCGTTTGGGGGAACTAGAGATGATTTGTGCAGAAGAAGATCCGATGTATGAATATGATGTAGTGATTGAGAAAATTTTGCAAGATTTGGGGTTTGACACAGAGTGTCAAGATGAAAAAATGAGCACAATCACAGGCGGAGACAAATTCAAGATTCTACTTGCTCAAGTGCTATTTCCAAAACCAGATATTTTGTTTTTGGATGAGCCGACAAACAATCTAGATCTACACTCTATCGCTTGGCTTGAGGAGAATCTCAAGCGACACGAGGGGACAATGGTAGTCATCAGCCACGATCGCCATTTCCTCAATGAAGTTTGCACCCATATTTTAGATGTGGATTTTGGTGGGGTGAGGGAGTTTAGTGGCAACTATGATGATTGGTATATCGCTTCAACTCTCATTGCCAAGCAACAAGAAGCAGAACGCAATAAAAAACTCAAAGAGAAAGAAGAGCTAGAGAACTTTATCACTAGATTTTCTGCCAATGCGAGTAAGGCAAAACAAGCCACCTCACGCCAAAAGCAACTTGAAAAACTAGATATTCAATCTCTAGCAGTAAGCTCAAGACGCGATCCAAGCATTGTTTTCAAACCCAAACGCACGATTGGCAACGAGGCTTTGGAGTGCGAGGGGATCAGCAAGGCTTATGGGGATAAGCAAGTTTTGCAAAATCTCAATCTCAAAATTTTGCCCAATGACAAAATCGCCCTTATTGGTGCAAATGGCGTTGGCAAAAGCACTTTGTGTAAGATTTTGGTAGAAGAGCTTCAGCCTGATAGCGGAAGCGTGAAGTGGGGAGCGACGACTCAGAGAGGATATTTCCCTCAAAATGTAAGCGAGGAGATTGAGGGGGAGGAGAGTCTGTATGAGTGGCTTAGAAGTTTTGACAAAAAAGCAGAGAGTGGGGAGATCCGCTCCAATCTTGGCAGAATGCTCTTTAGCGGGGAAGAGCAAGAAAAGAGCGTGAGTGCTTTGAGCGGTGGGGAGAAGCATAGAATGATGCTAAGTCGTTTGATGCTTGAGGGTGGGAATTTTTTGGTGCTTGATGAGCCAGCAAACCATTTGGATTTGGAGAGCATTATTGCATTGGGAGAGGCACTTTATCGTTTCAATGGCAATGTGATTTGCGTAAGCCACGATAGGGAGCTGATTGATGCGTATGCCAATCGAATCATCGAACTCAAGTTTGGGGAAAATGGGGCAGAGGTGGTTGATTTTCGTGGGACTTATGAGGAGTATTTGGAGCAAAACAAATAGTGCAGGGTGGAGCGGGAGATAGGATCTCAAGTGTTGATAATATAGCAAGAGGAGCTTAGATGAGACAAATCGCTAGAAGATCAAACCCTAGCCAAAGTCTGCTTATCGCCCCTCTTTTGTGCGTGTTTTTGTCAGCACAAGATTGGCAAGATTCTAATTTGCCCACAAGTATTACGCTACATGGTAATAGAATAGACACTATTACACCATCTAGCAACAATACAACTACGGAAAATGGGCGTGAGGTTACTACTATAGGCTATCAAAGAAATCCCTCTTTGGCTATCAATGGCTCAGGAAGCTATACTTTGCAGGTAAAATATCCCGTTCCTTTTAAAGAAGGTTCAGCAACCTATTATTCTGGGGGTTTTACCATTGGTGGGGGCATACAATTTGCACTTATGAATGCTCATACACTAACAATTGAGCGAAGTAGAGTCAATGTTGAAAAAAAGGGGACTTTTGCAGTTATCCTAAGTGGAGAAAAAATCAATCCTCAAGGCACAGATTATGGGAAAAGCTCAAAAGTTAGATTTGCAAATGATACACAACTTAATTTAGCCTCCGGTGCAACTGCAAGTTTTTCCAATGGATCATTTTTTATCCACAATGGACTGATCCAACTAGAAAATCAATCTGAACTCAATATAGAAATAGGAACGATTAGAATCCAACGAAAACTGCAAAATAATGGTGGCAATATCAAATTTCAAGGAGATGTTTATAATATTGGAAGCAACATAGGAATAGCCACAAGTCAATCTCACATTATTGGCAACAATGGAAACATTCGCATTACTGGGAATTTGCATAATGGAGGACAAGCCAAAACAGATGGAAATACAATCGTAGATATATTCTTAGATCCACCTTTTGGAGGAGGAGGCAATCTCTTGCTTAAGGGTGGCAGTATGAAAGTAGATGGAAATATTGTTTCTCAAGAAGGTGGCGATAGTGTTGCTGGAGAGATAGCCAATGCTCAAAAATCTAGCATTAGCATTTATGGTGGGACACTTAATGCAAAAGAATTACAAAACAAAAAAGGTAGCACACTCATCTTTGGCTTCCATAGTGGCAATATAGGGAGTTTCATAGGCGATCTTAAGAATCAAGAAGGAATAGTCCAAGTAGATTTAAAAGATGCAAAACAAAGTGGTGAGTATCAACTTGTAAAAGGGGGAATTACAGGAGTAACGAATCAAAATATTTCATTTATCAATACCAATTCTAATTTCACAGCAACAGAGATTCTGTATGATCCGCAAGGAATATGGAATGGCAAAATATCATTAGTATATGAAGCACCCCCTGAGCCACCCAAACCACCTATCCCTCCTACACCCAGTGATCCCCTTGCTGATTTCACCCAAACCCTTACTTTCAACCAAAATGCTATTTTTCAAGCTTTGGGAGGGAAGCAAATCCTAGAGCTTGGAGTATTTGACGCTCCCAAACTTAGGACAGATTTGAATGCCCTCAACCAAAAAATGCACTCACATTTGATGAGCGTCCCATTTTTATTGACTTCAATGCTCAAAGATCAAATGCACACTCCCACAAACCAAAGTGATTTGACATTGGGGATTTTTGCAGAGGGCGTTGGGGGTGGGGTGAGTGGCAGTTTTGGAGGATTGAGATTGGCATATCAGCACAATCAAGAGACGGAATATGGTCTCTTGTCTCCAATATTGCAAGTGGCTTATGGCTATGCAGATTCTATACAATCCTATGTCGATGGGGGAATGCTTGAAGCGAGTTTTCAAGATAGTAGCCATCATTTTGCTTTGGATGGAGGGTTGCTTTATACGCCGATTGCAAATGTTGATTTGCAAATGCATTTGGGCTATGCTACATCTTTGACAAATTATGCACAGAGTATAAAAATCAGAACTCTAGATAGTGATGAAGCAAGTCTCAAGCACTCCTTACATCAAATCTATTTGGATTTGCAGGCAGGTTATCGCTTTGATTTACCTCTATCTTTTGCACTCAAACCATATTTAGGAATCAATCAAGAAATCTATATGATTCCTAGAGCCAAATCTCAAGATTTTGAAATAGCCTCACAACAAATCTATCAAATGGATTTTGCATTGGGGGTTGAGGGGAGCTACAAATATGGCGAAATGCTTGATATTTCTTTTGGGATAAAGTATCAAGTTCCGACAATCCAATCCCAAGATATAGCAATGTCTTTTAGGAATCACACGCTGAAATTTGATAGTTTTTATCAACAAGCTTTACAAATCAATCTAGCAAGTCAATACTATCTTACTTCTGAAGTCAATGTTGCTATCGAGGCGTTTTTCAAAAGCACTTTTGCTATAGAAAATCTCTACTCTGGGGGTATTGGCACTTCGGTCAGTTATCGATTTTAGGGAGATGATTTGAGTAGGGGGGGGGGTGTGAGGGGAAATCCTCTCACACTTGTGGTTTTTCGCATTCTTTGAGCATAGCATTGAATGCTTGTTTTGTCCCCTCTCTCACAGGTTGCATGAGGCTCACAACAACGATAGCGATACTTGCAGCGACAAAGCCCGGGACGATTTCATAGATTGGGAAAAAGTCATTGAGGAAGTTTTTGTAAAGGATCACCATCACAGCTCCTGTCACCATTCCTGCAATCGCACCCATTCTTGTCATTCTAGACCAGAAGAGTGAGAACACAATCACACTTCCAAAACTCGCTCCAAATCCTGCCCAAGCATACGAAACAATCGCAAGTACACCAGAGGTTTTGTCAATGGAGAGCAAGAATGCAACAACTGAAACGATTAGCACACTGATACGGCTAACAATCATCACGACTTTTTCAGGCAGTTCTTTCTTGAATATATTGCAATAAAAATCCTGCACAATTGTAGAGCTAGAAACAAGCAATTGAGAGCTTGCTGTGCTCATAATAGCTGCCAAAATCGCACTGAGCAAGATTCCTGCAACCCAAGGATTGAAGAGTATTTGGCTCATTACAATGAATATTTTTTCAGGATCTTGCAAAGAAAGATCAAATTTGTTGATATAGGCAATCCCTAGAATACCGATCAAACAAGAGGCAACTAGGCTGATCACCATCCAAGAGATCCCCACGGTTGTTGCTGTTGGGATTACTCTCACAGAACTAATGGACATAAAACGCACCAAAATATGAGGCTGACCAAAATATCCCAATCCCCACGCAAGAGTGGAAATCAAACCCCAAAAACTAACATTGATTAGATCTAGACGGTTTGAAGTTTTGACTTTTGTATCTTGGATCAAATCCAAAATCGCATAAAGCTCTTGAGTTGAAGCTTGAGGATCTTTGGCAATAAGATTTTGTTGATTTTCTAGCAAGATTGCGAGTTCTCCTGCACTTTTATCTCCAAAATTAGTGTCTTTTGATTCTTTGAGTGCTTCAATCACTGCTCCGAGTTTTGCGATACTTGCTTGAGGGTTTTGGTGGATACCTGCCTGAATCTGAGGGATTTCTTTTTGAATTTGCACAAGTGCTGTTTTGGCAGTATCTGATTGCTGAATGTATTTTTTTACCTCACCAAACCCACCTATTTTATCAAGCATTACTAGGCTCAAGACAATAAGAGCAGACATCATCAAAATGCCTTGAATCATATCTGTCCAACAAACTGCTTTATACCCTCCAAGAAAAGTATAAGCCACGATGATAGCCGTCCCAATTGTGAGAGCATACTCATATTCCAAACCAAAAGTAGCTTCAAAGAGTTTTGCTCCTCCTACAAGTCCACTTGAAATATAAAGGGTGAAGAAAATCAAAATCACAATCGCACTAATCAATCTTAGAGTGTGACTATCATCGCTGAAGCGTGTTTCAAAAAAATCAGGGATTGTAATACAATCGCCTATCACACTTGTATAGATTCTTAGCCTTTTTGCAACAAGAATCCAATTAATCGATGCACCTATTGTCAAACCAATGGCAATATAAATCTCAATCACTCCACCAATAAACAATGCTCCGGGAAGTCCCAAAAGCAACCAAGCACTCATATCCGAAGCCCCAGCAGAAAGGGCAGAAACCACAGGACCTACCGAGCGTCCTCCCAAGAAATAATCTTGAGTTGTCTTATTTTGCTTATAAAAATACAAACCTATACCCAACATCAAAACTGAATACAAAATAAAAGTAATGAGAATGGGTCCACTAATAGAAACTATTTCAACCATTTTGTCCTCCTTGTTGTTTTAGAGCTTGTGCTCCTAAATTTCCATAACGATGGAAAGAAATGCTTTGAGCTTGTTCATTGAAATAATACAAAAGCTCAAAGCGACCATTACAGAGTGGCTTCTCTCTGATAATGATCTTAGCCTCATCTGCGGCTTTTTGATAGATTTCTTGATTTTTTCCAGAATAACGGATCCTTTCAAAAAATCTAATTCTATTCACCACATCTTGAGTGTCTTCCTCAAGAATTTGCACTTGTGGAAAGTGTTGTTGAATCAAAGTCTTGAGAGAATGTGTTTTTTGGAAGCTCAAGGTTAGATGCACTTGAGTGATAAAACACGCCACCACAACGCTCAAAATATCAATATCTGAATCATCTTCAATGCGATAGAGTAGGTTATTGATACTCTTATAGACAAAGTAGTTATGCTCTCCTCTAACCTTGACAAACTCTTGTTTTTTGGCAAACTCATTCTGATAATGGTGGAGATAGCTTTTGGCATTTGCGATAAGTTGCTCTTTGGTATCTGAATCGATGGCAATCTCTTTGAGATCAGAAATAAACCTTGATTGATTATTTAAATCTTCATTTTTCTCTTGTGTGAGATTTAAAAATTGCGTGATGTAATTGAAGCATCCTACCTTACGCCCAAAACCAATCGCACTTTTTTTCATTCCTCCAAAGGGCTGTCTAAGCACGATAGCTCCGGTTGTCGGCTTGTTGATATACACATTTCCTACTTCAATATGCTCAAGATAATATTCCCACTCTCTCTCATCTAATGATTCTAGCCCTCCTGTAAGTCCATAACCGGTGGCATTTGCAATCTTGATAGCGTGAGCAAGATCTTTAGCACACATTACGCTAAGCACAGGTGCAAAAAGCTCTGTTGTATGTGTGAAATCTCCCTCTTTTGTCCCATATTTGATCGCCGGAGCCATTGAGTATGGATTATCATCGATGAACTTTGGTGCAAGAAGCCAATATTCGTGAGGAGAAAGAGAGTTTAGAGCCTTTGTGAGTTTATCGCTAGGTTTATCAGCCAAATAGGCAATCTTGTTTTTAAACTCGAAAGGATCTCCGACATTAAGAGACTCTGCTGCATCTTTGAGAGTTTTTTTGAAATTTTCATCTTCATACACTTCTTGTTCAAGGATCAAAAGCGAAGTAGCAGAACATTTTTGCCCAGAGTTTGAAAAGGCAGAATGGACGACATTTTTGATCGCTTGATCTCTATCTGCAGCTTTTGTAACGATAGTGGCATTTTTACCTCCCGTTTCAGCACTCAAAAGTAATTTTGGATTGGCTTTCAAAATAGCATAGGCAGTTTCTTCTCCCCCTGTAAGCACGCACAAATTAACCTCATCTTTTGTGAGAAGATGTTGGCAAAATTCAGAACCTTTTGATGGAAGATAAATCAAAGCATCTTTAGAAAACCCTGCCTCCCAAAAGCATTCACAAAGTTTATAACCTGTGATGGGGGCAAGACTAGAGGGTTTGAAAATCACTTTGTTACCTGCAGTAAGTGGGGCAGCGATTGTGCCTACTGGAATACCGATAGGAAAATTCCAAGGTGAGATAGTAGCAACAATTCCTTTGGGCTCAAAGGTGGTGAGTGGATTTTGTTTTTGCAAAACCTCTAGAGAGTAGGGGTAAAACTCCAAAAAGTCGATTGCTTCACTCACTTCAGCATCAAGCTCTAAAAATGTTTTTCCTACTTCTAGTGCAGCGATCCCAAGGAGCTCCCCTCGTCTTTTTCTCATCACTTCTGCGGTTTTCCTCAAAAGCTTTGCGATTTCTGCAAATGGAGTTTGTGAAAAAGAGCTGTTTTTGGCTACTTCAAAAGCTTTTTGTATATCTTGCTGTGAGGCTAAATATACTGAGGCGATTGGAGATTGATTTTTGCGATTTAGCAATGTGAGCTTTTCGCCTCCCTCTAGTTTTTCACCGGCGATAGGATAAATGTCCTCTTGGGTGAATGAAGAAAATCGCTCTTTGATTTGCTCAGCCCATTTTCTATTGGCAGGAAGAATAAAATCTGTATCAGCTTCATTGACAAATGTATCAAGATGTTTTTCTTTTTCATCAAGTCGATTTTGGGTGCGTCTTGTGTGATTGTCAAGATGAGAAATCCCCTCGATAGAAGAAAGGAAGATTTGCTTTTGCTCCTCCCACCTCGCATCTCCAACTCTGATATTGAAAAAATGACGCATAAAGTTATATTCACTTGTGTTTTCATCAAAGCGTCTTACAAGATAAGCAATTGCATTGTTGAAATGCTCATCATCACACACTGGTGCATACAAAATCAACTGGTGCATTGCTTTGAGTTCTTTGCAAGCTTGAGGACTCATTCCCTCTAGCATTTCAAATGTAAAGTATTGCTCTGCTTGATGTTCTTTGATTTGAGTATAAGCATAAGCGATTTCAAAAAGATTGTGACTTGCAATACCGATATGAATGTATTTGTAGTTATCATCTTGCAAAATAAAATGAAGCATTTTTTTGTAGTTAGAGTCGGTTTCGACTTTTCTTTTGAATGTGGGGAGAGCCCATTCTTTTTGCGAGGCAATATTTTCCTCTGTTTCCATATTAGCCCCCTTGACAAAACGAATCTTGATAGGTTTGCCTCCATCAAGCACTCTTTGTTTGGAGAAAGCGTGAAGGATTTTGAGATACTCAAAAGAATCAGGAATATAAGCTTGAAGCACAATACCCGCTTCCAAATCTTTGAAATCAGAAATCGCCTCCATAAAAGAATAAACGGTCAATTCCAAATCGCGAAACTCTTCCATATCAAGATTGATAAATTTCGCAACATTTTGCCTTTTGGATTCGCTTTGGGCTAGGGCATAGAGTTCTTTTAGTCTTTGGACAACTTCTTTTTTGGAGAATTCAAAATCGATAATATTGATTTGACTAAAAATAGTCGTCACCTTGATTGAAAGATAGGTGATATAAGAGGAGCAAATCGCCTCTTTGTATTTGTCGATACGATATTGAGCTTCTTCTTCTCCTAGCACTTCTTCACCAATAAGATTGATATTGATAATGATCCCCTCTTCACCCCTTGCTTGGATATGAGATTGGAGTTTGGAAGGATTGGCATCCAAAATCATATTACGCGAATCAGAACGAATACGCGAAATAAAAAAGGGAATACTCACGCTAGGCATATATTTTCCTAGCTTGAGAAAGGCAAGGAGTAGAAATTTTTCAAAAGGAGTGAAAAAATCTGCAACGCCGTATTTATCAAGGATAGAATGAATCAAATCAAAACTTGCCTCTGGATTTTTGGTCCTAAAGCCACGATCAAGCAACTCAATAAGCATCACCTTGCTTTTTGGCTCTTTGAGAAGCTTTTGCATTTTGGTGTGGAATTCTTTTTCTGCTTGTGAGATGTTTTGTGTGATTTGGTTTTGGAGTTGCTCTGCAAGTTTAATCGCTTGGGCAACACTAGGGTTTGAATAATCTGCATTATTCATCACTTTCCTCCTTGTATTCTTGTCTTAATCTTTAGAGTTCAGATGAACTACCAAGTGTCATTCATCGTATCAAAATTTTTATCCCTCGCTACAAAAAAACAAAAATGGCAAACTTTGCTTTTACCAAAAGTAAAAATAAAATAATCACAAAATCGCCAAAAAGTATTGGGCAAAGTCGATAATCAGGGGATTATAGCCAATGTTACATATCGTAATTTCATAGATAAGCAAGGTGTGAATAATGGCAATTTTATTTTGCAAATCATCAAGATTTTGGAGGAAATCATCTAAAAACAAATCGGTATTGTGAATTTTGGACAAACATCCCATTGATTTGTTGGCACACTAAACGGCTATTGTTTTGCCTTGATCTTGTGAGTTTATGTATAATTTTCTTTAAATTATTAGACACTTTTCAAGGAATAACATGGATTTTGAAAATCGAGCAAATTTTGATGTTTTGGTTGTTGGCGGAGGACACGCTGGGATTGAAGCAAGTCTTGCAAGTGCCAAAATGGGAGCAAAAACCCACTTGCTTACTATATTGATTGAAAACATTGGATTGGCTAGTTGTAATCCTGCTGTAGGTGGTCTTGGCAAGGGACATCTCACCAAAGAAGTAGATGCGTTGGGTGGAGCAATGGGGCTTATCACTGACCACTGCGGGATACAATATCGCACACTCAATGCCTCCAAAGGTCCTGCTGTGCGTGGCACTAGAGCACAAATCGATATGGATGCCTATCGGATTTTTGCACGCAAGATGATACTTGATACCCCGAACTTGAGCGTTTCTCAAGAAATGGCTGAGGAGCTTATATTTGATGCAAAAGATTCTCAAAAAGTAATCGGAATACGCACAAATATTGGCAAAACTTACTATGCTCAAAAAGTGATATTGACGACAGGGACATTTTTGAGAGGGCTGATACATATTGGCGAAGCGATGAGCGAAAATGGACGCGTAGGGGAGAGTGCGAGTAAAAATCTTAGTGGGAGCCTTAAGGCATTGGGGCTAGAGCTTGGTAGATTGAAAACTGGGACTTGTGCTAGGATCGATGGCAAAAGCATTGATTTTACCGAGCTTGAAGTGCATCACGGAGACAATCCACCCCCACATTTTAGCTATCGCACCGACAAGGAAGAGTTTGCCCCTACACAATATCCCTGTTATGTGACTTATACCAACGAAAAAACGCACCAAATCATCCGCTCCAATTTTCATCGTGCGCCAATGTTTATCGGACAGATTCAAGGTGTGGGTCCGCGTTATTGCCCAAGTATCGAAGACAAAGTCAATCGTTTCGCAGACAAAGAGAGACATCAGCTTTTTTTGGAGCCACAGACTGCAGATGAGCAAGAATACTATATCAATGGCTTGACTTCTTCACTGCCTTTTGACATTCAAGAGGAGATGATACACTCTATCAAAGGCTTGGAAAACGCACACATTACACGCTATGGCTACGCGATTGAATATGACTATGTCCAACCAACAGAGCTTTGGCATACACTAGAAACCAAAAAAGCCAAAAACCTCTATCTAGCTGGGCAAATCAATGGAACGACAGGCTATGAAGAGGCAGCAGCACAAGGGATTATGGCAGGTATCAATGCGGTATTGGCTCTCAAAAAAGATGGGGACAAAAGGTTTTGTGATTGCTTTGGGGATTTGGATGTGTTTGTGTTGAGACGCGATGAGGGGTATATCGGTGTGATGATTGATGACTTGGTGACCAAAGGCACCAAAGAGCCTTATCGTGTCTTTAGCTCTAGGGCAGAGTATCGACTTTTGTTGCGTGAGGACAATGCACTCTTTAGGCTAGGTGAGTATGCCTATAAGCTAGGTTTGATGGAAGAGGGGGAATACCACAAGCTCACTAAGGATATGCAGGACATTACGCAGGGAATGGAATATTTACGCACACATTTTGTGACGCCATCTAAAGATAATTTGGCATTTTTGGATTCTTTGGGAGAAGAAGGGGTTGGGGACAAAACTGAAGCTTTTTTGGTTGTGGGGCGAGAGAGTTTTGATAATGCTAAACTCAGAGCATTCAATCCAATATTTACAGAAATGAGTGAAAGAGCATTGGAACAAATCCGCATTCAATCCAAATATTTCCATTACATTCAAAAGCAAGAGGAGAGCGTGAAGCAAATGCACAAAACTCTTCAAGTCAAGATCCCTAGTGACTTTGTTTATCAAGGTATTAGCGGTTTGAGCCTTGAAGTGATAGAAAAACTTGAGAAACATCGTCCTGAAAACCTTTTTGAAGCTTCACAAATCAGTGGAATCACCCCTGCAAGTTTGGATATTTTGCATCTGTATATTCATTTGAGAGAGAAAAATAAGGCTTAATCAATGGGGGGGCAAGAGGTGCAAATCTGGGAGACAGGAAGCTATTCCATATTTAGGATTTGTTGAAATTTAAAATCCTCTAATTCTTTTTTGAGATGGCGATTTTCCTCTTGGAGCAAGATCAAATGATTCTCTGTTTTGATGATATTGCGACTCAAATAGTAGATCTGACTTGTGAGGTAGATTTTGGGAAGGCAAAAAATAAGAGCAAAAAAACAAAAAAAGAATATCAATCTCAAATCTTTGTAACCCAAAAACGATGGAGCTTCTTGTGGTGTAGAGACATCGATTTGGGAGAGTGCGTCTTTTTCATTTTCGCTAATTGTTTGTGTGTTCATTGTCGTCCTAAAAAA
This sequence comes from Helicobacter enhydrae, assembly GCF_001693335.1. Lineage (NCBI taxonomy): Bacteria > Pseudomonadati > Campylobacterota > Epsilonproteobacteria > Campylobacterales > Helicobacteraceae > Helicobacter > Helicobacter enhydrae. The sequence continues at coordinate 269,685 of NZ_CP016503.1, forward strand.
TGAAATGCCCTCATCTTAGCACTCCTTGAGCGAGGATTGGCTTTGACTTCTTGCGTTGATGGGGTGATTGGTTTTTTGGTGAGAATTCTACCACGACTATGGGTATTTCCACACTCACATCGCAAAATTTCTGGTGGGCATATACAAGATTTTTCCCATTGCTTGAAAGTATTTTTGATGATTTTGTCCTCCAAAGAATGAAAAGAAATGATTGCGATGATTGTGTCTTGCAACGCAGAATCTGCAATTTGTTGCAAAAGAGACTGCAGAACTTCTAGCTCTTGATTGACCTCAATCCTCAAAGCTTGAAAAGCCAAAGTCGCAGGATGTATTTTGTGCTTTTTGAAATGCTTTTGCAGAAAATCGCTCAATTCTTTGGCACTTTCAAAAGACTTCCTTTTGCGTTCCTCTGCGATCAGACTAGCCATTTTTTTGTATTCTCTGATTTCTCCATAGTCGCAAAAAATGCGTTCCAATTCTATTTTGGAATATTGATTGATAATATGAGAGGCTTTGATAGGGTTGTTTGTGTCCATACGCATATCAAGATTTTCAGAATCAAAGCAAAAGCCCCTCTCTTTTGCGTCAAGTTGCAATGAGCTAACGCCAATATCTGCAAGTATGCCTACAATCGGTGCAGATGAGAGTGCTTCAGTGATTTTTGAAGCAAAATTACCCTCCAAAATCTGCACCCTATCAGCTGGTAGAAATTGTTTGCAAAAATCCCTCGCTTGTTTGTCTTGATCGATTCCGATGATATTGAGCTGTGGATGAGCTTCAAGCAAAGCAGAAGTGTGCCCTCCAAAACCCAAAGTGCAATCAATGAGATAGCCTGATGTCAAGGAGGAAAAAACCTCCAAAACTTCATTTTTTAAAACAGGGATATGTGGGCTCAAATGCGTGCTACCCCTTCTTCTCTAGCGCTTTGTGCGATTGCTTGAGAGAGTTTTTCGCACAAGCGTTTATCAAAAGGCATTGGGATAATGTAGTTTTTGCCAAATTTCAATTCTCTTTTATAAAGTGTGCAAAGCTCTTGTGGAACTTCCTCTCTTGCAAGTTCTGCAAGTGCGATGGCACAAGCTTTTTTCATCTTTTCTGTGATTTTTGATGCACGCACATCAAGAGCACCGCGGAATATATAAGGGAAAGCCAAAACATTATTAATCTGATTGGGGTAATCACTCCTTCCCGTAGCCACGATAGCATCTGGTCGTGCTTCTTTGACAAGTTCGGGCTTAATCTCTGGGTTAGGATTGCTCAAAGTAAAAAGTAGGGGATTGGGAGCCATTTGTTTGATGTCATCTTGTGTAAGAATGTCTGCACGCGACAAACCAAGCAAAACATCAGCATCTTTCAATGCTTCCTGATATGAAGCATAATCTTCATTTGAAACAAACTCTTGTTTTTGTGCATTCAAATCTGTGCGTTTGTGATTGATGAGTCCCACAGAATCAAACATCAAAATGTTTTTTGCTCCAAAGCTCCTATACATGCGCGCACAAGAAATTGCACTCGCACCTGCCCCGATCACAACGATTTTGAGATCTTCAATCTTTTTGCCAACAATCTCACAAGCATTGAGCAAAGCTGCACTGCTCACAATCGCTGTGCCGTGCTGATCATCGTGCATTACAGGGATATCTAGCTCTTCAATCAAAGTTTTTTCGATCTCAAAACACTCTGGTGCCTTGATATCCTCAAGATTGATTCCTCCAAAAGTTGGGGCGATAGCTTTGATGATCTCAATAATTTTTTTGGGATCTTTTTCATCGATTTCGATATCAAAAGAATCAACATCTGCAAATTTTTTGAACAACACACATTTGCCCTCCATCACAGGCTTGCCTGCCAATGTGCCGATGTCTCCCAATCCCAAAACTGCCGTTCCATTGCTGATCACAGCGACTAGATTGCCTTTGCTTGTCAAATCATAGGCTTTGAGCGGATCGCTCTGAATCTCTTTGCATGGGTATGCCACGCCCGGAGAGTAGGCAAGTGATAAGTCTTCAAAGCTTTCAAGAGAGGTTTTGGGTGTGATGGCGATTTTGCCACCTTGGTGATAAAGATTGGCTTTTTCTTTGAGGTCTGACATTTTGACTCCTTGTATTTGAATTTGTGTTTCAGCAAAATACCATAATAAATTTTTGATAGATTGCTTTTGTGTTTTTGTAATGCCGATTTGCAAAAAACCTACAATAACTTTTCTACTTTGTAACAAAAGGCTTAATTTTACCCCATCAATGAAACAAAACGCAAAAAGTAGTGCAACTTGTTGAACTAAAATTTCCAATTTTCATTGTAAAATCCTACGCAGAATGTAAGCCCAAAAGGCATACTTCAAGATTTTACCCCACAAAGGATGCAAAAATGATGAAAAAAATTTTGGTAAGTTCAGTTGTTGCTGGAATGTTGTGTGTAGCAAATGCTCAAACTTATGCTGTGGTTGATGGACAAAAAATCACAGATCAAGATATGAGTTTTTTCAAACAAATGGTGCCGGGTTTTGATTTTGCTAGATTGAACAAAGATCAAAAAATGGAAGTCATCAATCAGTTGATTGAAAGAAAACTCGCACTCTTGGCAGCCAAAAAAGACAATATTCAAAAAAACAAAGAATACAAAGAGGCATTGACAAGTATTAGCAACAATTTGGCGATTGATTTTTGGGTGAAGGCTCAAAGAGAAAAATTTGCCCAAAAGGCAAAGGTCACAGAAGCAGAAGCCAAACAATTCTATGACGCAAATCAAAATCGCTTCATTGAGCAAGAGGCAGATATTAGAATGATTGTTGTCAAAACAAAAGAAGAGGCAGAGGCAATCATCAAGGATTTGAAAGACAAAAAAGGTAATGCACTCAAAGAGGCTTTTATCAAAGCAGCCAATGAAAAATCAATCGATCCAAATGTCAAGCAAAAGCAAGATGGGGGCAATCTTGGGAAAATCGATCGCAATCAAATGTTGCCTCAATTTGTAGAAGCAGTGTTTGATCTTACTCCAAAAAGCATCACTCTCACACCGATTCAGACTCAAGCTGGATACCATATTATTTTCTTGGAAGACAAAACAACTCCCAAAACAATTAGCTTCAGCGAGGCAAAAGCAGGGATTGAAAATGGACTCCAAAACGAAAGAATTAATCAAATGCTTGTAGAAGAAATGAAAAAAATGAGAGAAAAAGCAAAAGTAAAAATCGAAGAAATCAAATAAGCTTCTGCAATCAAACAAGGAGTTATGATGTTGGTGTCAGGGAATGAAATCTTACTTAAAGCTCACAATAAGGGCTATGGCGTCGGTGCGTTTAATTTTGTCAATTTTGAAATGCTCAAAAGTATTTTTGAATCAGCAGATGAAGTTTCCTCGCCATTGATTGTTCAGGCAAGTGAGGGGGCGATCAAATATATGGGGATTGAAATGGTGGTGGGAATGGCTAAGCTTTTTGCACACAAGTATCCCCATATCCCCGTGGCTTTACATCTAGATCACGGCACTAGCTTTGAGAGTTGTAAAAATGCGATTGAAGCAGGTTTTACTTCTGTGATGATTGATGCTTCCCACCATAGTTTTGAAGAGAATCTCCAAATCACAAAAGAAGTTGTGGATTTTGCACACTCTAGGGGTGTGAGCGTAGAGGCAGAACTTGGGCGTTTGATGGGGATTGAAGATAATATCTCTGTAGATGAAAAAGATGCTTGTCTTGTCAATCCCAAAGAAGCAGAAGTTTTTGTCAAAGAAACGCAAGTGGATTTCCTCGCCCCTGCTATTGGCACAAGCCACGGAGCTTTCAAATTCAAAGGTGAGCCAAAGCTTGATTTTGATCGTTTGCTAGAGGTGAAAAAACTCACGAACATACCCCTTGTTTTGCATGGTGCAAGTGCGATTCCTCAAGAAGTGAGAGAGTCATTTCTTCAAAGTGGAGGAGATCTCAAAGGAAGCAGGGGAGTCCCATTTGACTTTTTGCAAGAAGCAGTAAAAGGGGGAATCAACAAAATCAATACAGATACAGATTTGAGAATCGCATTTATCGCGGAGGTGAGAAAAGTGGCAAATGCCAACAACTCCGAATTTGATTTGAGGAAATTTTTCACACCGGCAATGAGTGCTGTAAAGCAAGTCATTACGCAAAGAATGCAACTTCTTGGAAGTGCAAATAAAATCTAAAGGAATACAATGGCAATTGGAATGAGCGAATTGAAAAAGGGGCTAAAAATCGAGATTGATGGGATTCCATACAGAATCACAGAATATCAACATGTCAAACCCGGCAAAGGAGCGGCTTTTGTGCGTGCAAAAATCAAATCTTTTTTGGACGGCAAAGTGATTGAGAAAACTTTCCACGCAGGTGACAAGTGCGAAGAGCCAAATTTGGCAGAAAAAACAATGCAGTTTCTCTATCACGACGGAGAGAGCTATCAATTTATGGACACTACGACCTATGAGCAAATCGCTTTGAGTGAAGATCAGGTTGGAGATGTCGCAAAGTGGATGATTGATGGAATGAATGCCCAAATCCTTTTCCACAACAACAAAGCAATTTCTGTCGATGTCCCTCAAGTCGTTGAGCTAAAAATCGTAGAAACTGCTCCAAATTTCAAAGGCGATACTTCTAGTGGAGGCAAAAAACCTGCAACACTTGAGAGTGGAGCAGTGGTGCAAATCCCTTTTCATGTGCTAGAGGGCGAAGTGATTCGTGTCAATACCGAAACAGGTGAATATGTCGAAAAAGTCAAATAAACAAATCTTGGTGCCATTTGCCGAAGGATTTGAAGAAATCGAGCTTGTGAGCATTGTTGATATATTGCGGAGGGCAGGGGTTGGAGTGAGCTTGGCATCAATTGATGCTTCACCCACACAAAAAGGCGCACATCATATTGCCATCGTTGCTGATATGTCTTTGGAAGATGCAAAAATCGATCAATTTGATGGGATTGTGATGGCTGGGGGAATGCTAGGGGTTCAAAATATGCAAAAATCCTCCACACTATTGCAGTTTTTGCAAACATTTCATTCTCAACAGAAATTAATCGGAGCGATTTGTGCTGCTCCGATTATTCTTGATGATCTCAAATTGCTCAAGCAAGATTTTTGCTGTTATCCTAGTTGTGAGAACTTGATGAAAAATACCACTGCATCACGCCTTGTGCTTCCATATATCAAACAAGGTCACATTATCACCGCGACAGGTCCTGCCTCGGCTCTTGAATTTGCACTTGGGATTGTAGAATCTTTGCTTGGAATAGAAGAAAAAAGCAAGCTTGCAAAGGAGCTGTTACGATATGCCTAATCTTACCCCCCCCCCCACTATACTACACTACATAGCTTAAGGGTTTTTGGCTTAAGGGTTTTTGCCTACGATTTTGGCGAGGTGTTTTGATGAAAATTGAAACACTCAAAAAAATCCCGCGTTTTATCATAGAAACTGCCAAAAATGTCCGCAAGGTATCTCTGTATCAAGAAACTTGGTTTTTGAACCAAAGACATCGTGAGATTTCTTGGACACAATATGCACCACAAACCACAGAAACCAACCATAGAATTGTTGTAAGCCTAACAACCCATAAAGAACGCATAGAATATTTGCACTTTGTCCTAGATTCTCTGTATATGCAAACTTTGCCACCAGCAGAAGTGCAACTTTATGTCGCCAAAGGCGAATATACAACATACCCCAAAATTTTGGAAAAGTTTCAACCTTGGTTAAAAATAATTGAGGTAGAAGATTTGGGTTCGTACAAAAAATTCATCCCCGCACTCCTTAATGCCTCCAAATCGGAGGTGATAATCAGTTTGGATGATGATTTTATCTATCCACATTATTTAATCTCCTCGTTATATTCTCATTTTTTAAAAAATCAAAATTCGCTTGTGGGGTATTGTGGTTTCAAGAATGGAAAAGAATATTTCGAAGGAATTGCTGGAGGGCTTGGAATTTTGTGGAATCCAAATATATTCAATATTGAAAAAATGCCATTTTTTTTCGATCAGAGATTGTTTATGGAACAGATTGGTAGGAATTACGATGATGGCTGGATCAGTTTGAGTTGTTTGGAGCAAAAGATTCAAATTTCTTGCATACAAGAATATAGTTATGAGCTTCTTAGAAGATTTTATGAGTTGCCAAGCGGAAAGCTTTATGCAATTAGCTCAAGTGGTGAAGGTGTTAATTACATTAGTGCGGAAGAAAAAAAGATACTAAGAGAAAAAACAAGAAAAATCATTCAAGAACAATTGAAACTCTAAATAGAGAGTGACGCATTATCAGGTTTCAATGCCTCAAATGTGCCAAAAATTCGGTGCGTGTTTTGGAATCTTCTTTGAATATCCCTCTAACTGCACTTGTGAGCAGTGTGGCAGATTTTTTTTCTACTCCTCTCATCACCATACAAAGGTGCGTAGCCTCGCATACAACCATAGCACCTTTGGGATTAAGCTCTTGAATCAAATTTTCAATCACTTCATAAGTTAGATTTTCTTGTGTTTGCAAGCGTCTTGCAAAAACCTCGACTAATTTAGCAAAATCACTAATTCCTGCAATTTTTTCTCTTGGGATATACCCAATACTTATATGTCCAAAAAAAGGCAATAGATGGTGTTCGCACATCGAATAAAACTCAATATTTTTGATCACAATCATCTCATTATAAGGAATCTCACAAAAGGTAGAAGCAAACACTTCTTGAGGCGTTTTGCTATATCCACTATAAAGAGTTTGAAAAGCCTCTTCAAGACGCTTGGGGGTTTTTCTCAATCCCTCGCGTTCCGCATTTTCTCCTATATATTCGCTCAACTCTTTGACAAAACGATTCAAAAATTCAGCACTCATTTTCTTGTCCTCTCATTTCTTTTTGAGCTATACATTCAAGCAATATAGTTGCATAAGAGCCTTTGGGCAATTCAAAAGAAAGCTCAAAATGTGCCTTTTGTGGAATGTATTCCCCTTGAATATTTTGGGGGAAAACCCACGCGAAGCGATGACTTCCTGATTCTGTGACTTGTTCATCGATGTATCGCTCACTCAATGCCCACGCCTCATCTTGAGGCAATGTGATCTTTTTCCCACTCAAAACCCCACAAGGCACAATTTCTTGTTTTGCAAAACGCTCAACTTCTTGAGACAAATCTTGCAAAGCAAAGAGTTTCCCATAGGGATAGTGGTGCAACAAATCGCCTCGCACAATCTTAAATGGCTGTTTTTGCTCTATTAGGGATTGAAAATCCAAAGACAATGGGAAGTTTAAAGTTTGCGATGCTTTTTTTATCTCTTTTGCATCAAAATCATTGCACAATCTGCTAAGTAAAATTCGATTGGAAAGCCATTGGTTAAAAAGATAGCTTTGATAACTAGAGACAAGAAACTGCTCTATTTTGTTGTATTTTTTTTTCTTGCTTACAAGTTTTTTGCCCTCTAGATAATTATCCCCAAATTTCCCAAAACGCTGATAGCCAAAATAATTTGGCATACCCCACAGAGCAATTTCTCCAAGAGCTTGATCGATTTTTTGTGCATTGAGCGGAGAGACTTTTTTTAGTCGTATAAAAAAAGCATTACCCTTGAGATGTCCGATACGCATTTTGTTGCGATGCTGGGCTGTGTGGAGTATTTTGATTTGATTTTCTTGCAAAACTTCCAAGTTGCCCTCCAAGATGTTTTGAAATCTTGCTGGAATCGTGATGTATTGAGTGGTGAGGGCATTTTTGTCTTTGAGCCCTGCATATCCGATTTCTCTTTGGGGGCAACCCAAAACGCTAGATAAAATTTTAAGCATTTCGGGGGTGGAGAGTCCCTTTTTTCTCACTTGAAGCATTAGATGCTCTCCATCATCACTTGCAGGATACAGAGGGATTTCATTGACGACAAAATCACGCGGATTTTGAGAAAAATAAAAATCAATCTCTGAGTGAGTGAGGAGAAAATTTTTGTGCATTTATGGCTCCAAGTATGGGTTTTGAATCTTGATTCTAACTCAAAAACTTAAGAAAACTCTATTATGCCCTCAATATTTGCCTGATACAAGGTGATATTGGATCAGCCTTAAGTTGTGCAATGAGATTGATGTGCTATGATTGCATTTTACTTAGTCAATATCAAAGAGAATACAATGAAAAAAATCGCAATTTTGGGGCAACCCAATGTTGGCAAAAGCTCATTATTTAATCGTTTGCTCAAACAACGCAAAGCAATCACTTCAGAGATCGCTGGAACCACAAGGGATGTCAATCATAGCATTGTTGAGATTGAGGGACATTCTATCCAAATGATAGATACTGGTGGGATTGATGAGAGTGGGGGCTTGTTTGCCAAAGTCAAGGAGCTAAGCCTCAAAGCAGGAAAAGAAGCAGATCTCGTGCTATATATGGTCGATGGCAAAATGCCTCCACAAGAGGTGGATAGGCAAATGTTTTTTGCTTTACAAAAGAGTGGCAAAACCTGCGTGCTCGTGATCAACAAAATCGATAATGACAAAGAAAGAGAGATAGGGTGGGAGTTTGCAAACTTTGGAGTCAAAGATTTTTTGATGATTTCTGCAAGTCACAATCGTGGGATTTTGGCACTCAAAAAGTATATTTTGGACATTTTGGGATTGGCAGTCATTGAGTGTGTGCAAGAGGAGGAAAGCCAAAGCCTTGAGGAGTTTTTGCAAGAAGTGGAGGAACAGGAGGAAACAAAGCCAAAAATCAATGTCGGAATCATCGGGCGTGTGAATGTTGGTAAAAGCTCCCTGCTCAATGCACTTTTGGGCAAAGAACGCAGTGTGGTCAGCGATGTAGCTGGAACGACGATTGATCCTGTGGATGATGAATTGGAGTTTGAGGGACATCAGATTTGTTTTGTGGATACTGCTGGGATTCGCAAACGCAGTAAGATCGAAGGGATTGAACGCTATGGCTTAGATCGCACACGCAAGGTGCTAGACAAAAGCGATCTGGCACTATTGGTGCTAGATGTGAGTATGAGCTTTGTTGAGCTTGATGAACGCATTAGCTCCTTGATTGATGAGTATGCTCTTGGCGTGATTGTGGTTTTGAACAAATGGGATATACGATGTCAAGAATACGAGGGGATTATTGCAGAATTTAAACGCAAGTTTAGATTTTTGGAATACGCACCCTTCATCACAGTGAGTGCCAAAAATGGGCGTCATATCCACGAAGTCAGAATGAAAATCTTAGAGGTTTATCAGAACTACTCAAGACGCATTCCTACAGCCAAACTCAATGAAATGATTCAAGAAGCGACTAGGCGTCATCCTTTGCCAAGCGATCATGGGAAGCTTGTGAGGATTTATTATGCGACACAATATCAGATTTGTCCTCCACAGATAGCCCTTGTAATGAATCGCCCAAAATCCTTGCATTTTAGCTATAGGCGTTATTTGGTGAATTTCCTAAGAAGCCAATTTGATTTTTCAGGCACCCCCATTTTCATCACTTCAAGAGGCAAAAATACTAAGCAGTGGGAAGAAGGGGAGGGGCAAGAAAAAGATACTTTGCTACAATAATAAGAAAAAAGAGGTGAGATGAAAGAGATTTTTTTGTGCTCAATTAGCAATGTCAGTAGTGGGAATTGTAGTGAGGATTGTGCATATTGCACACAAAGTAGCAAATATGATACAGGAGTGCAAAAATACAAATACAAACCCGTTGAAAATGTCATCCAAGAAGCAAAAGAACTCAAAAAATATGGAATGGTGGGATTTTGTCTTGTGACTTCAGGGCGTGGGCTTGATCACAAAAAATGCGAATACATTGCCTCTCTTGCAAATGCTATCAAACAAGAAATCCAAGACATTCACCTCATCGCGTGCTGTGGGCGTGCGGATTTGGATTCTTTGAAATATCTCAAAGCCAATGGGATTGATAGCTATAACCACAATTTAGAAAGTGCAAAAAGCTTTTTTACTCACATCTGCACAACGCACACTTGGGAAGAAAGATTTGAAACTTGCGAAAATGCCCTTAGGGCAGATTTGGGGCTTTGTAGTGGTGGAATCTTTGGACTTGGGGAAACACTATTTCATAGAATCGAATTGCTCAAAGCCTTGCGTTCGCTATCTCCTCATTCAGTGCCGATTAATTTTTTCATCCCAAATCCTGCATTGCCGATCAAAGAGGGCGTAATGTGTGTAGATGAGGCATTGGAATGTATCGCTTTGGCAAGAGAATATTTGCCCAATGCGAGATTGATGATTGCTGGAGGACGCGAGAAGGTCTTTGGGGATCAGCAAAAATCTATGTTTGATGCGGGGATTGATGCAATCGTTTTGGGTAATTATTTGACAACTCAAGGCGATAATCCACAAAAAGATTTGAAAATGCTAGGAGATTATGGATATGGTGTCATCGAAGCCAAAAAAGGCATTTCAATGCTAGAGGGCTATGGGCTCAAACCTGCCAAAGAATGCAAATGATAAGAGAATTTTTAGCAGTCATTTTGTCCAAATGCAAAAAAGTTTATGGATTTTTGACACATGAAGACGAGCTATTTGTCTATGCCTCATCGCTAAGCTTTTATACAATCTTTGCCTTTATCCCATTGTTGCTCATCGTGATTTTTGTTTTGCTTTTGTTGCCCAATTTTCAAGAAGCCTACAAAGAAGCTGAAAACCTGATCCTCTCTAGCGTCTTACCCGCACATTCTGAAATGATTGCTGATTTTTTGAATCCTCTACTGCAAAACACCTCAAGCATTGGTATGTTGGGCTTTGTTTATGTGATTTTCACTTCTATTTTGTTTTTTCGCAACTACGAATACATCACTTCCAAAATGTTCAATTCTTCCACCCGTAGCTTTTTGAATTCTCTTAGCACATATTGGATGCTTGTGTCATTTTGTCCGATTGTGCTTGGCGTTTCTTTTTATTTTGTATTTCGATACAAAGCTTTTTTGGATTCTAATCTCCCTGTGCTAGATGCAATCACACCGATCCTGTTTGCTTGGCTGATTTTTCTTGTCTTGTTCCGCATTTCTGCCAACAAAACCTTGCGTTTGAAGGCTTTGGCTCTATCTTCTTTCATCACATCGCTTGGCTGGAATCTCGCCAAATGGGCGTTTGTGTATTATATAAGCTACAATCAATCCTATCGCGATATTTATGGCTCTATTGCCTTTGTGCTTTTTAGTATGCTTTGGATTTATGTTTCTTGGTTTGTTATTTTGCTAGGAATGCGTCTTTGCGAGGGATTTGAACGCAAGATTCAAAAACTACAATTGGAGGTTGATAATGTTAGATAAAAAATTACAAATAAAAATGGCAAACACTCTTAGAGTCTTGTGTGCTGAAATGGTGCAGAAGGCAAATAGTGGGCATCCCGGTGCACCTATGGGATTGGCAGATCTTGCAGTTGTGTTATCACAACATATCAATGTGGATCCCACACATTCTCAATGGCTCAATCGCGATCGTTTGGTTTTTAGTGGAGGGCATTGCTCGGCTTTGGTGTATTCTCTTTTGCATTTATGGGGGTTTGATGTGACATTAGAAGATTTGCAGTCTTTTCGTCAGCTGGGGAGCAAAACCCCCGGTCACCCTGAGTTTGGGCATACTCACGGAGTGGAAATCACCACTGGTCCTTTGGGGCAGGGCGTTGCCAATGCGGTGGGATTTGCGATGGCAAGTAAATATGCTCAAAATATTTTGGGCAAAGAAGTGATCAATCATTTTGTCTTTTGTTTGTGTGGAGATGGGGATTTGCAAGAGGGGATCAGCTATGAGGCTTGTTCTCTTGCAGGACATCATCAGCTAGATAATCTGATTTTGATTTATGATAGCAATGCAATCACAATCGAGGGGGATACACAAATTGCAATGAGTGAAAATGTCAAAATGCGTTTTGAAGCACAGGGGTTTGAAGTTTTGGAATGCGATGGGTATTGTTTTGATTCTCTGAATCAAACATTTGACAAAGCCAAATCATCCAAGCAACCCACCCTCATCATCGCCCATACTATCATTGGTAAAAATGCTCATACATTGGAGGGAAGCCACAAGACACACGGATCGCCACTAGGTGCAGAGGTTTTGGCTCAAAGTAAGCAAAATATGGGCTTTGATTCAGAGCAAAGCTTCCAAATCTCTCAAGAAGTTTTGGAGAGTTTTAGGCAAACAATGCACAGGGGCATTGCTATGTATCAGCAATGGGAAACAACTATCTCTCAAGACACACAAGCCAAAATCCAAGAATTGCAAAATCCAGATTTGTCAGCGATTGAATATCCGACATTTCAAGAGGGGACACAAATCGCCACAAGGGTGAGCAATGGAGAGATCCTTAATGCGATTGCAAAGAAACATCAAGGATTTTTGGGTGGAAGTGCAGATCTTGGACCTTCAAATAATACCTTGCTCAAAAATGAGGGAGATTTCCCCAATGGGCGTAATTTGCATTTTGGAATCCGCGAACACGCAATGGGTGCTATTTGCAATGGAATTGCAAATTATGGTTTGTTTTTGCCTTATTGTGCGACATTTTTTGTGTTTAGTGATTATATGAGTGCAAGCGTGCGTGTGGCTTCGATTATGAAATCACAAGTTTGGTATATTTGGACGCACGATAGTATCGGAGTAGGGGAAGATGGGGCAACACATCAACCCATCGAGCAACTCACACATTTTAGAGCAATGCCCAATCTCTATGTTTTCCGCCCTGCTGATGCCAATGAAAATCTTGCGTGTGTCAAAGTGGCTCTAACGCTCAAGGCTCCGAGTGCCTTTGTTTTGAGTCGCCAAAATCTTGAGGTTTTGCCATCCACAAATCAAGATCGCGTTGCAAAAGGTGGATATGCACTTTGTGAGTGCGAAAATCCAGATGTGATTCTTGTCGCCACAGGTTCTGAAGTCAAGTGTGCGTTGGAGAGTGCAAAGATCCTAGAAAATGAGGGCAAAAGAGTGCGTGTGGTGAGTATGCCATCATTGGAGTTGTTTAGAGAACAAAGCCAAGAATATCAAGATTCTGTTCTCTCAAATCGCGATCGCACAATTGCGATTGAGGCTTCAAGGGGCTTAGAGTGGTATGAATATGCAAATCAAGTTGTAGGAATGCAAAGCTTTGGGGCGTCAGGCAAGGGCAATGAACTCTTTGAGCACTTTGGTATCAATGTCAAGACAACTTTGGAAGTTGCTAGAAAAATATGCCAATGAAGCTTTTTGTTTTTTCTAGCTCAAGGGCACTCAATCATTTTTTGCACCAACAAGATGGGATATTTTTGCCCCACACGACGACCCTAAGCGATTTTTTTGAGTATGCTACGCTTGTGAGAAGCAAGAAAAAAATCCCGCCCTACCTCAAAAGAGCGATTTTGCTAAAAGTGCTCAGGGCTTTTCGGTTTAGCGACAAAGAATTCCAAACACTTTTTTTTGAAAAAAACTTTGTGGCATTTTTGGAAACCTCGCGGTTTTTGTTTGATTTTTTCAATGAGATCCATCAACATCAAATCAAGATTCAAGAAATCCCCCAAAAAGATATTTATGGAGACTATCAAGACCATCTCAATGTGCTTGAGCGTATTTATGAAGCTTATCAGCAAGAGTTGGAAAAGAATAGATTCTATGATATATCCAGTGAGTTTGAGATTTTTGAAAGCTATCTTGAGAAATACGATGAAATCCATATCCACCTTGATGGCTTTTTGTCTCAAAGAGAGAGAGCGATCTTGGATCAAATCGCTTCTAGACATCAAGTGTTTTTGCATCTCAATATCGATGCCTACAACCTCAAACATTTTGATTTTGTGGGAGAGGGGATTGAAGAAGACTATAGATATTGCATAGACTACAGCTCCAAAACTATCCTTTCTGCGACTCCATATCCCCTCAATGGAGTGTTTCATACAGCATCTTTTAGCCTTAGAATCGCACAATGTGCTTGGATTTTTGAAAAAGTGTCAGAATGGATTAAAGAGGGGGTAGATACAGACAAAATCGCGGTGGTTTTGCCTCAAGAAGACTTCACTCATTATCTCAAGGTTTTGGATCGTTATCGCAATCTTAATTATGCGATGGGATTTGCACTAGAAACCTCTCTGCTAGAGGAATTGAAAGCATTGCAAAATGTCGGTGATTTGGAGCTAGATCAATGCGATGGAATGCAGAAAATCACGCATTTGCAAACTATCGTGCGTGAAAAACTCGCTTGTATTCCACAATCATTGGGCTATGAAGTCGATGAAATGTTGTTTGTGTATAGTCAAAATGCAGAATGCTTTCAGCATTTCAAGTTTTCTGAACTCTTGGAGTTGTTTTGTTCTGAAATATCTAGATACACAAGCTCTGACAATAGTGGAGGCAAAATCCGTGTAATCGGTCTTTTGGAAAGTCGTGGAATGGAGTTTGAAAAGGTCATCATTCCTGATTTCAGTCAAGACAACATTCCCAACCTCAAAGACAATGATATGTTTTTGAATTCTACGCTACGCAAACTCGTGCAAATGCCAACCCTTCAAGATAAGCAGGATTTACAAAAACATTATTATCTAGACTTATTCAAACGCTCAAAAGAAATCTGCATTTTGCACAAAGAGGGCAAGGCATCGGATTTTCTAGAAGAGCTTGGGGTGCAATATCAAGAGCAGACAAGGCTTCCGATTCTTTTTGACAAACCTGATACTTTTGGTTTTGTCGAAGAGGATTTTTGCAGTCGTTATGACAAACCACTCTCTTCAAGTGCATTGAGACTATTCCAAGAGTGCAAACGAAAGTTTTACTACACATACATCAAACGCTATTCTGATTTGTTGTTTGAGCAAGAGGAACTTTCTCTGACAATCGGAACTCTCATCCACCAATGCCTAGAAGTCGCCTATGCTGACAAAGAGGTGATCGAAAAAAAAGACATCAAAGAAATAGAACAGAAATTTCTCAAACATCTCAGAGGCTTATTGTCGCAAGAGGGGAATGCGTTGCTAGAATTCAAGGCAGATTTGATTGCAATGCAAATGAGCAGGTTTTTTGATTCTGAACGCACACGCGCTCCTTTTATCCTCACAGAAAGAGAAAAAGAGTTTGAGTTGCAATACAATGGTTTTGTGCTAAAGGGGAGGATTGATCGCATTGACATTTGCGATGATGAAGTGTGGGTGATTGATTACAAAACATCAGCTTCTCAGAATCAAAAAATCAATGAGATCCAAAGTGCGATTTATGCACTCTATGCCCAAAGCCAACATCCGACACGCACGATCAAAACTTTGTTTTATTATGTGCGAGATGGCGTAATGTGTGCTGATCAACAAATCAACACCTCTATCCAAACGCTAGATGAACTTTTGGCAGAGTTTAGAGGCGAGATTGAATACACAAAAACAGAAAATCAAGCAGTGTGCTCTCAATGCACCTTTGCCAATCTCTGTAATCGCTGAAAGATAAAGATGGATTTGAGAGATTTGAGATACAATTTAAACCAAAAAGGAGGAAGATATGCAGAGTTTATGGAATCTAGATTGCCTTTTTGCTAGTCAAAAAGAGCTTGAAGAAAAAGCCAAAAAGCTAAAAATCAAAGCAGAGGATTTTGAGAAAAACTACAAAGGCAAACTCGCACAGCAGACTGATTTTCCGATGATTTTGAAACAATATGAGAGCTTGTGTGAGGGCATCGCCTCTATCCAAACTTACACCTTTTTGTTGTTCGCACAAAATAGCGACAATGGGGATATTTATGCAAAATATGAAATGATATGCAATGAGATTCAGGCTTTGCTTTTGTTCTTTGAGTTGGAGTTTTGCAATCTCACACAAGATAAGCAAAACAGCTTCATCCAACAATCTCCAGATTATGCTTTCTATCTCCAACAACTAATCGCACAAAAAAAACATCAACTCACTTTGGATCAAGAGCAGGTTGTTTTGGAGCTTTCACCCGTTGGGGTAGGGGCTTTTTCAAGATTTTTTGATGAACATCTAAGTCGTATGCGTTTTCAGATGAAACAAAATGGCAAAAAAATAGAGCTTGGCGAAGAAGAGATCTTGGCTTGTTTGCATTCTGCAAATCGCAAAGAACGCAAAAAGGCACAGAAACTTTTCACCGAGAAACTTCAAGAATCTCGACATTTTCTCACTTTTGTTTTGAATATGATTCGCAAAGATTTGAGCATTTTCACCAAAATGCGTCAATACCCTAGAAAAGAGAGTTTCCGTCATATTGATAATTGTGCGACTCAAAAAAGCGTGGATACTTTGATTGAAGTGGTAGAACGCAATTATAAAATCGTGGAAGATTATTACCTACAAAAAAGAGAGCTACTTGGTGTCAAAAAGCTCAAAGACTATGATCGCTATGCTCCAATTAGCACAGACAAAAAAACACAAAAGATTGGCTATAGCGAGGGGCTTGAGCTAGTATTGCAAAGCTTTGAGGAATTTTCCCCTATTTTTGCAGGGATTGCCAAACAAGCATTGCAAGAGGGGTGGATTGATTCTCATCCTAGGGACAAAAAGCGTGGTGGGGCTTTTAGTCACGGATGTGTGCCATCAGCCCACCCTTTTGTAATGCTCAACCACACAGATGGGCGTCGTGATGTTTTTACGATTGCACACGAGTTTGGGCACATGGTCCATCAAGAATTGAGCAAAAAGCAGGGCTATCTCAATATGGACACTCCATTGACAACAGCTGAAACTGCCTCTGTGTTTGGGGAAATGCTGTTGTTTGACACGCTCAAAAACAAAGTGGATAAAGAGGAGCTCCTAAGCCTTTATGCAGGTAAAATCGAAGATATTTTTTCGACACTATTCCGCCAAATCGTGATGACTAAGTTTGAACGCAAGATACACGCAAGTGAAGATGAATTAAAAAGCCAAGATTTTGATGCGATTTGGATAAAAGAAAATCAAAAAATGTTTGGCAAGAGTATCAAACTCACCAAAAACTATGCAAGCTGGTGGAGCTATATCCCTCACTTCATCCATTCTCCGTTCTATTGCTATGCGTATAGTTATGGGCAACTGCTCGTTCTCGCACTTTTTGGATTGTATAAAGAATCAATTGCAAACAACAAAAAAGAAGAGTTTGTGAAAACTTATATTGAGTTTTTGAGTGCTGGCGGAAGTCGATCTCCTAGAGATTTGATTGCTACATTTGGTTTTGATATTGAAGATGAGCGATTTTGGGAGATCGGTATCAAGCAGATTAAGATTCTTTTGGAAGAATTTCAAGCTTTGAAATGAGAGATAAAGGGTAGCCCATGTTTTCTTATCAACACAGAATCATCAATGCGTCTTTACGCACCTTGCTCAAACTACACGCACAAGAGATGATACAAAAGCTAGAACAAGAAAAGATCCCTTTTAGCATTGCTTGTGACATCTCAAAAATCACCTTTGATCCTCCACTCAATCACGATGCTTTGGAGCTTCTTGGAGCGATTAATATTTTTGTGCTTTCTGGCTATAGTTTGGAAACTCTTGAGCTTTCTGCACAATTCTTTCAATTCCGTGCTGGGGTGACTCAAGATACAGATGTGAGTATCGCCGTGCCTTATGATGCGGTGGTGCAGATCATATTCCAACCCGAAGATTCTGCAAATGGAATTATTTTGTTTAGCAATCCTGTTGAGACACTGATGTATGGACAAGTTGATGAAATAGACGAGGATGAAGGATTTACTGATTCTCTAAATGCTATTTTGTCCAAAAATCAAGAACTGATGAGGGGCTAGATGAAAAGTTTGTTGAAAGTCTTGTGTGCGTTGGCGATTGCTGCTTCTTGGTATTTGTTTAGTGGTCAAGGATCAGAAAGCACGAGCATAGCGTTTTTTTTCATTGTATTGTTTGCACTTTTTGTCAAGCCAGTGCAACCCAATCAATCTCGTATCAAAAAGCAATATTTGGAGAAATTGAGAGAGGGAGTTGAAAGGAATCAAGAGATCAAAAAGCGTTATACAAAAGAAAGAAATGTCGTTTATAAAGATTTTAGAAAAAAGGATTAACAATGGAATTGATTTTGATGATTGTGGCAATTGGTGTAATGTATTACCTCTACAATGTGCTAACTGAATATTTGCAAAATGAAGACAATGATAGATTGTTTCGCTATGGAAGAGGGGAGGGGGAGATGCCAATTATGGAAATAAAAGTCAGACCGATCGAACAAAGTGAATTTGAAAAACTACAATCAAGCGAATATGGGACTATTATGGCGATTTTGGGCTATGTGGCAAATGCTGATGGCGAAGTGTGCGTGCTAGAAAAGCAAATGGCTTATGCAGTCAGCGAAGATATGCTTGGAGATACCAAAAACAAGACTGAAAACACTCTTGCTTATTATCGCCAGATTTTTGATGAAAGCACAAATGATGCAGACATCCAAACCCTATGCCAACGATTTCAAGATTTTACAAAAGGAGAATACAAGAAGCGTCTTAAGGTGCTAGAGTTTTGTTTTGCGATGGGGTTTGCAGATGGTGTGCTCAATGAGAAAACACAAGAAGCGATTTTGGATGTGGGGTCGTTTTTGGATATTGCCAACGAGGATTTCAATCGAATCTATCAAGAGTTTAGTCAGCAAAATGAAGTAGAAGTAGGGGAAGCTGAAGCCAAAGAGATTTTGCAGCTACAGGGAGGGGAGGGACAAGAAGAGATTGCCCAACGCTACAAAGAATGCGTTTCCAAAGCCAAGCAAAACATTCTTGATGAGACGCAAAGCTCCCCTGCCTCAGAGCGTCTCGATCATTTGCGTAAAATCCAAAAATCCTATGAGCTTTTGTCAAAATCCCACCAAAATGACAACTGACAAAATACTTTCCAAAAAAGATTTCAAGATCCTTGCCCTCTCCTCATTTGGGGGGATGCTTGAGTTTTATGATTTCATTATTTTTATTTTTTTTACGCGGTTCATCTCTCAACTTTTTTTTTCATCAGAGTTAGACATATTCTGGCAAACCTTTAACACCTATGCTATCTTTGCGTCGGGTTATTTGGCACGACCGGTAGGTGGCATAGTAATGGCACATTTTGGTGACAAATTTGGTCGCAAAAAAATGTTTATGCTAGGTTTGTTTCTCATGGTGATTCCGACTTTTGTGCTATCACTCATTCCCACCTATCAACAGATTGGTATTTTTGCCCCATTGTTGCTGATTGGCATACGCTTCATGCAGGGGATTGCTATTGGGGGAGAGGTGCCCGGAGCGTGGATTTTTGTCAAAGAGCACGCACCTCCCAAGCAAATCGGATTGTATTTGAGCGTCTTGACTGCTTCTATCGTTGGGGGTATTTTGCTAGGAAATATTATCGCCCTCATCACTCATTATCTATTCACTCAAGATGAATTGATGGCTTGGGCGTGGAGGATTCCGTTTTTTGTCGGTGGTATTTTTGGCATTATTGCGATCTTTTTGCGTCGCTTTTTGGAAGAAACGCCCATTTTTGTTCAAATGCGTCAAGAGGGGAGGTTGCAAAAATTTCCATTGCAGACAATGCTGTATTCTTCCAAAAAACCCATTGTGTTTTCAATGCTGATTTCTCTAGTCCTTACAGGTTGTATTTTGATATTTATTTTGTTGATGCCAAACTTCATACAAGAGATTTTGAATCTAGATTTTATTTCAAGATCTTACTGGCAAATGATAGGTATTTTTATTTTGATGTTTGGCTGCGTGATCGCTGGAAAAAGTGCTGATTCTTGGGGGATACCAAAAGCTTGTAGGTCGTTTGCGATCGGACTTGGAATCTGCTCGGTGGTGTTCTTTGTTGGACTTTATGGCTTGATGATTCCAAACAATTGGATTATGTTTGCGTATTGCTTGGTTTGCTTTTTTTGTGGGATTATGATTTTTAGCCCACTCATAATGACTCTATTGTTTAAACCCCAGTTTGCTTTCTCGGGTCTCTCTTTTTCTTACAATATCATTTATGCTATTGCGGGAGGGATCACCCCACCTTTGGTTTTTACATTGCACAACTATGCCATTGCCTCTGGGACATTGCATTGGTTTGGAGTATTTGGTTTGTGCCTATATATCCTCACACTTGTATCAATCGCTTTGTTTGTCAGCAAATCATTCATTCGCTCAGATCATCCATAATACTCGCCGCTTCAAGCAAACGCTTCTGATCAAAATGCGTATAGATCCTACTCGTGTTGAGATCAGCATGTCCCAAAGCCTCTTGCACCAACACAAGATCTTGCTTCTTTTGATAGAGTAGGGTGGCAAAACTATGACGTAACATATGCGCCCCCATTTTTTCTTTGTGGATCCCTGCATACATAAGAATCTGATCGACTATTTTATAAAGGTAGGCTTGAGTGATAGGTTTGCCTTTTTGATTGCAAAACAAATATTCTCCCTGAAGCCCCAAAATCTTGCGTTGCTCAAGCCATTGTTCCAAAAGATTTTGGATATGCTTTTTTTTGATCATCACCACACGCATTTTGTCTCCTTTCCCACGAATCTGCAACAAATACACTTCATTCTCTGGGAAAATATCTTTGAGACGCAGATTGAGAGCCTCGCTCACACGCACCCCGGTATATACGATTAGCTTGATTGCAAGGCAATTCCTAGCACTCACTTTATCTGACTGCCGATAATCATCGATCGCTTGCAAAAAAATCTCTAGTTCTTTTTCATTCATATATGCAGGTAACTTTTGCCCACTTTTGCCCCGTATGCCACCAATATTTTTGAGCGTAATGTCAAAAACATAAGAAGTGTTATCGGCTTCTTGATTTTGTTTATCGATATACCCAAAAAACCCAATGATAGCGATTCTATAATTTTTTTTACTCGCAGGACTAAGACCACTGCCCTCGATCACCAAAAAATCGCTCAAGCATTCCTCATCGATTTCTTTCATACTTCCAAAACCGATATTAACTAGATAGGGAAACAAGCGAAGTAGGGGGTTGGCATAAGTTGCAATGCCAATCATACCTACATTACGCGCTTCTTTGCAAATCTCCTCCAATTCTTGAATCGTATTCACGCCTTTTTGTAGTTTGCCCACAAGGAGAGTGAGGCGTCCTTTGTCTGTTACATTTTTGTTTGAAAGTGTCGTGAGCTTATAACGCAAAAAGCGTATCAACCAAAACAACAAGGTTTCTTCAAAGCTTTGCTTATGATCCAAAGGATAACGCATCCACTCTCCTAATTTTGAGCTTATGTGCAAAAAATGAATTTTAGTATAATTACAACGCTTGAAAAAGCTAAATTATTAGTTGTCAATGCCGTATGGAGATTGTTGTTTGGAAAAGGTTTGACATTTGCAGCAAATGCAACCATCACAAGAGCAGTATAAAACTTTTTTGAGGGGCTTTGGGGCTTTGCCTTGAGGTCTCTCTTTTTTGTTTTTTATATTTTAGTTATGAAAACCATAATTTTCAAACTCATTCAATTATTTTTTGACAACAATCCCTTTTAACTTTAGATATGCTTTTAATTTTGATTTTAAGGAGCAAAAATGCAAACACACAAGTCAGATTTTGAGGGCTTTATCATTGAAGCAAAAGAACATTTTAAAGATAGAGTTTATGTGGATTATCTCCGTCGCTTTGCCTATGGGATTGACGCATCTTGCTATACGTATGTGCCAAAAGTGGTGGTTAGGGCTAAAAATGAGAGTGATATTATCACACTTTTTAGGCTTAGTCAAAAATACAATGCTCCACTTACTTTTCGTGCTGCAGGGACTAGCCTAAGTGGGCAGGCGTGTAGTGATTCTGTGCTGGTTTTAGCTAATGCGTTTTGGCAGAATATTGCAGTTTCAAAGGATGGCTCAAGCATTACTTGTGGTTGTGGAGTGATTGGTATAGAGGCAAATGAAGCACTCAAACCCTATGGCAAAAAGATAGGACCAGATCCTGCAACGATTAATAATGCAATGATTGGTGGAATCTTCTCTAATAACTCTAGTGGTATGTGCTGTGGGATAAAACAAAATAGTTACAATACTATAAAATCAGCGCGTTTTATTCTCCATGATGGCAGCATCCTTGATACAAGCAATAGTGCCAAAAAGGGGCAGGATATAGAATCTTTTTTACAAAAACATAAAGACAAAGTAGATTCACTTCTTGCATTAAGGGAGCAGATTCTACAAGACAAAGAGCTATGCAAACTGATTAGACGGAAATTTGCCATTAAAAATACCACAGGTTATAGCATCAATACCTTGTTAGATTTTAGTGATATAAAAGATATTATCAATCATATTTTCATAGGTGCGGAGGGGACTTTGGGCTTTGTTTCGCAGGTGGAATATGAATCCGTAGAAGATTATGCTTACAAGGCGTGTGCATTGCTATTTTATAAGGATTTAAGCATTGGGGCAAAGGCAGTGGAGATTCTAGCAAATAATGAAAGCCTTGTGAGTGCAGCAGAAATTATGGATTATGCTTCTTTGCGTTCAACTAAAGATTTAGATTCTGCACCTAATGAATTAGAGCAAATAGAAAGTGGGGCTTGTGCGATTTTGGTGCAGTTAGAATCTAGCACAAAAGCAGAGCTAGATTCCAAAGTTGCACATATTAGCAAGGCAATAGAATCTGTGCCAAGCCTCTTTGGGACACATTTTAGCAGTGATGCAGCACAAATGGAATCTTGGTGGAAAATCCGTAAAGCCCTTTTGCCCCTTGCTGCAGGAAAACGCCCAAGTGGAAGCATTGTTATTACTGAAGATATTTGCTTCCCTATTAGCACTTTTGCACAAGGTATACAATCCATCACCAAGCTTTTTGCGAGATTTAATTTTGAGGGCATTATTTTTGGACATGCTTTAAGTGGGAATGTGCATTTTATCATCACACCAAATCTCAATGATGCACAAGAAAGCAGAGCATTTGGGGAGTTTATGGAGGCAATGGTAGATTCTGTCCTTTCCTTGCAAGGTAGCACAAAGGCAGAGCATGGCACAGGACGCATGATAGCGCCCTTTGTGGAAAAAGAGTGGGGAAAAAAGGCATATGCTATAAATCGCAAGATAAAAGAGATTTTTGATCCGCATTATCTCATAAACCCCGATGTCATTATTAGTGATAATCCACAAATCCACATGCATAATCTCAAACAAAGCAGTGAAGTAGATGATTTTATCAATCAGTGTATGGAATGTGGATTTTGCGAAAAAGTCTGCCCAAGTAGAGAACTCACCCTCACGCCTAGACAGAGGATAGCTGTAAGAAAGGAAATTGCAAGATTGCAATCTTTGCTTCATAGCATAGATTCTAGCACTCCTATAGAATCTAGCTTGGCAAAACAAGGCGCAGTTCCTTTAGCAAATAAGAGGCAACTTCAAGCAGAATTACAAGCCTTGCAAAAAGGTTACCAATACTTTGGCATTGATACTTGTGCGACTTGTTCAATGTGCTCCCTATCTTGTCCATTAGAAATTGATAGTGGTAACATTGCTTCAAAGCTAAACCCTATGACAAAGAGCGTATTCTCACGCTTTGTAGCAAAACAGAGTGCCAATCATTTTAAACCCACACTTAGCATTGCTAAAGGGGCGTTAAATGTGGCAAACTTTGGCTTTAGTGTCTTAAGCAAAAATACGCTTAATGCCCTAAGTAAAAAACTCACTTTTATGCCCTATATCCCAAAATCACTACCTCTGGCAAATAACTATAAGCTAGATTCTAAAGACTATGGGAAATCTAACCAAATTGCTGTAATATATTTTAGCACTTGTATCAACCGAGCCTTTAGCCCCTCATCTAGTCTAAAAGATACTCGTCCTTTGCAGGAAGTCTTTGAATCCTTGTGTAAAAAAGCAGGGGTAAGTGTGGTATATCCACAAAATGTAAGCAATCTTTGCTGTGGCAAGGCATATAAAGACTATCCACAAAGTGCAGATAAAAAGCGTAAAGAAGCATATAGGGCATTAGATTGTAGTGTGAAAGATTTACAAAGCAAAGGAGTGAAACAAATCCACATCACATGCGATCATAGTGCGTGTAGCTATGAATTAAAAAGCAATATAAAAGAGCTAGATTCTAATTTGCAAATCTTAGATATGCCTGAATTTGTAGAATCTATTCTTTTACCACGCCTTGCTATTGTGCCTTTAGATGAAAATATTGCCCTTTATGCAATGTGTTCTACAAGGAAGGGCAAATGGGATAAAAGTTTAGAATCTATTGCCAAAACCTGCACCAATGGCGAAGTGATAATCCATACTAAAACGCAATGCTGTGGCTTTGCAGGGAATAAGGGCTTTAATTGCAATGCATTAAATACTTCAGCCCTACGAGAGCTAAGCGAATTTTATGCAAACAAGCAAAAAGCATATAAGGCTTTAGCACATCAATCCACTTTAGAATCCAAGAGAGCATTTGGGGGAGAATTACATAGCAAGACAAAAGAGCAGAAATTGCAACTAGGCTTTTCTAGTTCTAGCACTTGTGAGATTGGGCTAAATGATAATACAAATATTATATGGCAAAATCTCATTTATCTTGTAGATAGGGTGAGTAATGCAGAAATAAAAGATAGAGTTTAAAACAATGCAGACAGAAATCCCAACCATCTGTAGTGGTTGGGTGATTCATAAAACATCTAAAATTCAATCAACTAGCATCATAACTCCCTTATATAACTTCCTAACCATTTCAACTCTGCACCTCTCTTTTTGAATAATGCTTGGACATTTGCATCATCTTTGTGCCCTTCAAAATTTTGAAACATTATGGGGAGATTGTAAATTTGTGCTGCAATCTTTGAGCAAATCGTGGCGGTATGCTTTTCTTTGGAAGCTAATTGTGCAGCCTTAGCCGTAGAATCAACGGGTATCCATTGTATTTACCTCTATGATATTTTAAAATCCCCCTACCCCACTGCCCAAATCTGTGCCAAGTCGTTTGATGTGGCAATTTCCAAAAAAGATATTATTTTTCGTTTGCCTATCACTCCCACTCAATCGTGCCGGGTGGTTTGCTTGTGATGTCATACACTACGCGATTGATCCCCTCTACTTCATTGATGATACGATTGGAAATGCGTTCTAGGAGGTTATGGGGCAGATGTGCAAAAGTCGCTGTCATCCCATCGATTGCCTCTACTGCACGCACACATATCGTATTGTCATAAGTTCTATTATCCCCCATCACGCCCACGCTACGCACATTGAGCAATACACAAAACGCCTGCCACACCTTATCGTAATATCCACTCGCGTGCAGTTCCTCCAAAAAGATCGCATCAGCTTTTTTCAAAAGTTGCAAATCTTCCTCATTGACATCTCCCATTATGCGGATGGCAAGTCCGGGACCGGGGAAAGGATGACGCATTAGCATTTCTTTGGGCATCCCAAGCTCAGCACCCAGAGCCCTCACCTCATCTTTAAAAAGCTCACGCAATGGCTCAATCAGCTCAAACTTCATCCAATCGGGCAATCCTCCCACATTATGATGACTCTTGATTGTTTGGCTAGGACCTTTGATACTCACTGATTCGATCACATCGGGATAAAGTGTGCCTTGAGCCAAAAACTTGATCTCTCCTTGTGCATTGTGTTTTTTGGCTTCCGCTTCAAAAACCTCAATAAAAGTTTCGCCGATGATTTTACGCTTCATTTCAGGATCTCTCACCCCCCTAAGTTTGTTGAGAAACACCTCTTTGGCATCGATGGTGATCAATGGCACCTTCAAATGCTCTTCAAACATCGCCTCTACAGCCTCCCTCTCCCCTGCTCTCAAAAGTCCGTGATCGACAAACACAGGGATGAGATTTTCCCCAATCGCACGATAAAGCAAGGTCGCCACAACGGAGCTATCCACTCCTCCACTCACGGCACACAGGACTTTGGCTCCCCTACTCTCTTTGTTTGCACCCCAAACAATTTCTCGCAGTTTTGCTATCTCAGTTTGAGCGAAATTGTGCATATTCCAATGATTTTGGCATTTACAAATATCAAGTGCAAAATTTTTGAGTATCAACCCACCACACTCGCTATGGACAACTTCTGGATGAAACTGCAGGGCATAGATTTGTTTCTCAGGGTTTGCAATCGCACAATAATGAGTGTTGCCGCTTTTTGCCAACTCTTTGAATCCATCAGGGATTTTTTCAACTTTGTCAGCGTGGCTCATCCATACGATACTTCTATCACAAACCCCTTCAAAAATCCCTCCTTGCTCGATCAGCTCGAGTTCTGCTTTGCCAAACTCTTGACTCTCTGCACGCACAACACTTCCGCCAAAAAAATCTGCGATGTATTGCATTCCATAACAAATACCAAGCACAGGAATCCCTAGCTCAAAAATCGCCCTATCAGGTCTGTAGGCACCCTCCTCATACACACTTGCAGGACCACCGCTCAAAACAATTCCTTTTGGTTGTTTGTTTTTGATCGTCTCAATACTCTCAAAATAAGGAACGATTTCTGTATATACCCCCACTTCACGCAATCTTCTTGCAATCAGTTGCGTGTATTGACTTCCAAAATCTAGCACCAAAATTTCAACACAATTCATCTAAACCCTTTGTAGAAATATTATTTTGTATATTGTAGTTTGTCCTCTCTGTTTTTTTGCTTATCTTTTTTGGATTCTAAGATTTTTGCCCCAAAAGATAATGAGCCCCCAAGCTTTCTTTGCGTTCCATTGCCCTAGACACTATCTCTCTAGCACACAATAGACGCAAATACACCATACGCCCACATCGTTTCTGCAACATTCCCTCAATCTCCCCAAAAGCCATCGCCAGTCCATCATCACTGCGTGCGATCCCGACTTTTTCCCACATCAATCGCTTGAGAGCTCTTTTGTAAGCCTCATCATTTTCGTGATGGAGCAAGTAGTTTTTTGGCGTTAGGCATTTGGGCGTATGCTCACAATCTCTAGCATTTGCAATCATTTGTGCGACCCTTTTCCCAAACACAAACCCCTCTAGCAACGAGTTGGAAGCCAAACGATTAGCCCCGTGGATACCGATATGACTGCACTCTCCAATCGCGTAGAGATTTTCTGCTCCAATCACGCGAGAATGCAAATCAGTTTTGATTCCCCCCATACAATAATGAAAAGCAGGAAAAATCGGGATCCGATCTTGCGGTGGATTGAATCCATAAGATTTCAAGACTTTGTAGATATTTGGGAAACGCCCTTGAAACTCCCTCTCTCCAAAAGCCGACAAATCCAAAAACACCTCTTGCATCTGTCGCTTCAAACAATAATCAAAAATCGCCCTTGAGACCACATCTCTTGGTGCTAACTCACCCCTAGAATCATATTCGAGCAAAAAACGCAAACCATCTCGATCAACGATCATTCCCCCCTCCCCTCTCACCGCTTCACTAATGAGTGGCTTCCTAGCACCTTGTGCTTGAGTGAAAACACTTGGGTGGAATTGCGTCATCTCCATATCTTGTAGCTTGAAATGATGCTCCAACATCACCCCGTGCATTTCCCCACCCAAAGTGTGTGCATTGGTATGGTATTGATACAAATCGCCAATCCCCCCACTTGCTAGAACAATGTGTTTGCCATAGACTTGAGAGACCTCTCCCCCACTCTCTAGCACCACTCCGACACATTGATTTGCCTCAAATAGCAAATCTAGCACATTGGTGTGTTTGCGTATGGGGTGTTTGAGTTTTTGCAACAAAAAAGAATGCAGGATTTTGCCCGTCCCATCGCCCCCGAAATGAATAATCCTTGCTTTTTGATGTCCCCCCTCTCTTGTGTAGAGTATCTTTCCTGCAGAATCCCTATCAACCAGCAATCCCAACTCTGCAAGATCTTGCGTGACATTGAGGCTCTCTTGGCTTAGGATTTGGAGAGCTTGGGGGCAATTCATCGCTAGTCCTGCTTTCAAAGTGTCCTCAATATGGGCTTGAACATCGTTTTGATCCAGTGCGACACTGATGCCGCCTTGAGCATAAAAGGTGTTGCAAACATTAGGCTCATCTTTGCACACGACTAGCACTTTGAGCGTTTGGGGCAAATGGATCGCACAATACAACCCAGCAACACCAGAACCTATGATAATGACATCATATTTTTCCATTTATTAGGACACAACCCCTCTTATTTCTCGATATGTGTGTTTTGCTCTGTGTCTTGCTCCCACTTAGGAAGTGTCTTGTATCCACAGGCATACAAAAACAAACAACAATATGCTAAAATCATCCAATGAAAACTTCTCATTGCATTATCTCCCAGATCAGAAATTCTTTGCCACGCTTGCAAGAGCTTGATGAGATTCAAAAACTGCGTCATTCTTTGCCACTTGAGCTACAAAAACAGATTGATTTTGTATGCAAAAAAGGCACAACACTTTTGTTTGCACTCAAAAATCCGAATTATATACCCGAATTCAACACTTACAAAGCAAAAGACATTCTAAACGCTCTTTTTCCCCTCAAAGAGCATTTGTCAAGCCTAAGCCAAATACAAAAAGTGCAAGGATACATCCCTCACAAACGCCTTCATCAAGACGATCAAGGCTCCAAATATTTCAAAGCCCCCAAGAATTATGCGATTTTGAGCGAACAGACAGAAGTGTTGTTTTTGCAACCCTATGTAGAGCGTGCCAATGGCGATTTTATCAATCACTCCAGCAACCCCAAGCTTTTTGATTTGTTTGAAGAAATCCGTGCCACCATCATCAGAAACAAACATCAATGAATCCCAAACCCCATCTCACCGCCACACTCAAAAATCTACCCAAAAAAAGTGGCATCTATCAATACTACGACCACAAAGGGCATTTGCTCTACATAGGCAAAGCCAAAAACCTCTTTAACCGCATCAGGAGTTATTTCCGTATCAGCGATGGCACACCCAACAAGCAATTAAGTCCAAGGATCTACAATATGGTGCTAAAAATCGAAACGATCAAAATCATCATCGTTGATAACCAAACAGACGCCTTGATTTTGGAAAACTCTCTCATCAAACAACTCAAGCCGCGTTACAACATTTTGCTCCGAGATGACAAAACCTATCCTTATATTTTCTTTGATTTAAGTCAGCCATTCCCCCGTCCTCAAATCACAAGAATCAAACGCACCCAAAAACAACTAGAATATTTCGGACCCTTCACTCAAGGTGCAAGAGATATTCTCCAAAGCCTTTATGAGCTCCTCCCACTTGTGCAAAAAAGCAGTTGCCCCAAAGAAAAAAAAGCCTGTCTGTTTTTCCAAATCAATCGTTGCAAAGCCCCGTGCGAAAACAAAATCACCCCTAGTGAATATGCCATTTTTGTCCAACAAGCCATCGCTTATCTCAAAGACAAACGCACCCTCATCAAGCAACTAGAGGAAAAAATGCAGACACTAGCTTCACAAGAGAGGTTTGAAAGGGCTTTGATTTTGAGGGATAGGATTGCAAAAATTAGCACCCTAGAGATTCAAACCCCGATTGATTTGCACCAAAAAAATGCACAATGGGATATTTTCTATCTTATGCATGAGGCTAGAAGGGCGGTATTGCTCAAGCTCTATATGCGTAATGGAAAAATCATCGCAAGTGATTATGAGAGGTTTTCTCTGCAATACCCACTCCTCTCTCTCGAAGATGAAACAACCATCTACCAACAAGCCATCATCAATCATTACCAAAAAAATCTCCCCCTACCCCCACAAACGCTACTTCTGCCCAAACATCTATCAGATGGATTGTCAGAGTGCCAACAATGGCTCAAAGAGAGCCAAAAAATCGATATTGTTTTTCCACAAAAAGGCATCAAAGCACAGCTTCTACAACTTGCCAAAGAAAATGCCCAAGAACAATTAAAAATCCAAGATGAAGAATCCCCTATCAAAGAAGCGCTCAAAGATTTGTGCGAACTGACTGCATTGCCACACAAAATCGAGGTTTTTGACACAAGTCATCACAATGGAGCTCACAATGTCGGAGCGATGATCGTCTATGAAGATGGGAGATTCCTCAAAAGTGCCTATCGCCATTATATGCTAGAAGGAAGCGATGAGTCTTCCCAAATGCGTGAGATGCTCACGCGTCGTGCCAAAGATTTTGAGCGTTCCTCTCCTCCAGATTTGTGGCTCCTTGATGGAGGGGTCGCACAAATCCATATCGCACAAGAAGTCTTGGAGAGTGCAGGAGTGCATATCGATATAGTCGCGATTGCCAAAGAAAAACTTGATGCCAAAGCACATCGTGCCAAAGGGAGGGCAAAAGACATCTTGCGTGCTTACATCGACACCCAGTGCAAAAGCTTCGCTTTGCTTCCAAGCGATAAGCGATTGCAGTTTTGCCAAAAGCTAAGAGATGAGGCACATCGTTTCGCAATCAATTTTCATCGCAAGAAAAAACTTCAGAGCTTCATCCCAAAGCTTTAAGCTATAATCACTGCAAAAATCCCTACATTTTGAGGAAGCAATGATGTGCAGATTCTTCAAACTTCAATGTTTTTTGTTCTTGATATTTCTGTATGGAGAATCTCCTGCCTCCACTTCTGCCCCCTCCCCTACTAGCAATCAGGCTCTAGGAGACTCCCTAGCCCCAAAGGCTCATTGGATTTATGATGTAGATTTTGGATTTTTGTTTGACAATCTAGAGGATTCAGATCCTTATTGGGCTACACGCACCCTGCTATCTGCAAAACTCTCTCCAGAAGTGGGCTTGGCTTTTGATAATCAAACAATCAAGCTTGGAGGGTATTTCATCCTTGATATGGGGGAACAAGTCCCTCAAAATGGAGGTATGACACTCTACTATAGCTTTGATAGTGCGGATTTTTCTGCATATCTAGGTGCATTTCCCAAAAAATACCAAATAGGCAAATACCCCCTTCTGTATTGGCGTGAAGATTATGATTTCTACCATTCAAACTTCAATGGCACGATGTTTCAATATCACTCTGCGGACAATGGCACTGATGTGGAATTGATTTTGAATTGGTATGGAGGCAAACTCATCAAGCGTATTGATGAGTTTATGCTAGAGGGCTTTTGGCAAAGCAACTTCTATGATAGGTTGCTGTTTATTGGTGCGTCATCTCTAGTGTTTCATATCAAAAACGATGAGATACTCAACCCCACCATCTATGAGAGTGCCTATCTTTTGGATAGGATCTACTATGAAGCCCGCATAGGGAGTGATTTGTCCTCACTCGCCCCTAGTTTTGATCAGCTCTCACTGCAACTCTCACTTCTAGCTTCCTTGGAACGCAAGAGATTTTTGGATAAAGGGATCGAGCCATTTGATCACAGGATTGGCGGGGAACTTGGATTTCAGATCCAATACCAAGGTTTTGGATTTGGCAATTCTCTGTATGTGGGTGATTCTCATATGAAGTTTTTCTCTCAATATGGGGATGATCTCAAAAATGCAGGATATAGCGGTCTTCCTTTTTATCAATCCTCACTTTATAATCGATCAGAGCTTTATTATCAATACCAAAACTCCTATCTCAACCTCAAATGCAGTGTGATTTTTCACACCACACAAAAGCACTTCGCCCATCAACAAATGATCACCCTTAGTCTAGACACAGAGAAGCTTTTACGACAGCTTTTCTAAACTCAAATACAGCCATAGAGCCAAGCCCAAACCGGGCAACGCCCAAAAGGCTACAGCAAAGCGTATAGAAGCAAAAAAGCAAATCAAATAGATTCCAAATATCCAATCAGGGAGCTCAACGCCACTTCCATCAAGAACGATTTGATACATCCACTCTAGCCCCCAATCTAGCACCCCGCCAATGCCCAAAATATGCAAAAACAACGCCAAAACAAAAAATGCAGGAAAAACAATACTAAGAGGAATGCTCAAAATGCTCCAAGGTGAAAATATCGGAAAGACAAACAAGCTCAAAGGAAGCATTGAGAGAAACAGATAGGCATTGAAAAACAGCACATAAATCACGATTTGTGCCAATTTGCCCAAGCGATTGAGATGGAAATATCTCACAATGCCTATAATCAAAAACACACCCGCACAAGAAAACCAAAACCCAATGCTCACAGCCAAAAAGGGGAACAACGCCAAAAGGATTGCCATACACACAAACAAAAACCTATATTCCAAGATACGCAGATTGTAATACAGCAGAAAAATAGCCAAGGCACTCATCGCAAACGCCCTCAAAAAAGAGGGCTGGAAATCAATCACAACCAAATACCCCAGCAATAGCAACAAACCCAAAAAAGACAAATCAAAATGCCGATGCCGATATGTGAAATACCTTTGTTGCAAAAATCGATACGGCACCCCCACGATCCCAACAAACACCCCAAGCAAAATCCCCAAATGCAAACCACTGATTGCAATGAGATGAGAGATCTGCAACTTTGAAGCCAAATCCCTCCACTCTTTGGGCAAATGGAATGCCAAAAAAAGTGTCTCATACAACTCAGCATAAATCGCCTCTTGATGTTGTGATGCAATCCAGCTCGACAAATAATGACGCACGCTTGATCCTTGTGGCTCAAGGGTAATGGAAAAAGTGACAAAAAAGCAACTTTTGAGCGACTGGATGAAGCTACATTTGGTAGGTTTTCCAAAGATTGTGATATGGCGGTTTTGGAGGTTTTTGAGATGTTCTTTGCTTGTGGTGTAGAGGATTTGAGAACTGTCTGTTTTGAGCTTCAAAACCCAATAATCCTTTTTGGGATATTGTGCCAATACCAAAGCACTGATAGTCTGCTTATCTTGCGTGATATAAGATTGATATTGCGTGTATCTCATCCCCCAAAAGAGCAGTGCCACGCACAACAGAATCAAACCAAAGCCACCCCACTCTTTTGGCGTATCCAACAATGGCTGGGTGTTATGATTCACTATGCTGATGTTCTTTGAGGTTTGCACACAGAGGAGTCAAATAGTCTTTTTGTAAAATTTTCTTATCTTGTAGCTCACACATAAAATGTGCAATATCGTCAGCTTGAACAAACTTCGGACCCCCATTGAGATCTGAAGCCAAAATGCCGATAAGTTTGCCATCGCGTGTATAAAACCCCTTGCCATAAGAATACTTATATCCCTTAAAGTCGTTGGTTTCAAGCATGGTGAGTTTGTTCAAATCCTCGTTTTCTACAATCGTGCGTTTGGACATAAAAGAATTAAGCTCACTGATTGTGGGGGAATAAACCACCCCTTGAGGTGTTAGGACATTATCAAACACATCAATCCAATATTTGGAATAAAGGCGATCGTGGTAATAGCTTTTTGGGCGGGGGTTGCAATAAGTGTCCGTATAAGCGGAAGTTTCCAAAATCGCAAGTCCTCTCTGCAAGTCAAGTGCCTTGATAGATAGCTGTGCCACACACACAAAAGGGATCGAGCTATCATCTTGCATCATCGCATAACTAGCCCGTGCATAGATTTCTTCGCTATAAACCATATTGGCTGAAGTCAAAAATATCCCATCTCTTAGCAAAATGCCATAGCTTCTTTTGATACTCCCATCCAAAAAAATAGTCGTAATCACTGAAGTTCCATATAGCCAACTTTGATTCTGCACATATTCTTCTTGGATTTGTCTAGTTGTGTCTTTGGGGCGATTATCCATCCCTTCATAAGGAGATTTCCCTTGACTTTCTTGCAGATGTGTAGAGCCTCTGATAATTTTTTGGGGTTTTTTGTCGGCAGAGCCCTGTTGTGTTGTTTGCGATTCTTTCAATACTCGAATCTCTTGATGATTCAATTCACGCATTTTATGTATTTTGGGAGCTTCCGAAGCATAAAGAAAAGCAAAAAATACGCACATGACCGACAGATTTCTCATTTGTTTCCTTGTTTTTTGGTTAAACAATTAAGTGATTTCCAAAATATCGGTAAAATCCGAAACTTTATAAACCAATACTACAAAATTAAGGATAAAAAATGGCACTCAAAACCTACACCCCCACTCAAGAAGAGTTAGCAAGTTTTGCTTATGCAAGTATTCAAACAGACAAAGGAACGATTGTGCTTGAGCTGTTTCCCCAAGACGCACCACAAAATGTGTGCAACTTTGCCACTTTGGCTCAAGAGGGCTTCTATAATGGATTGACTTTTCATCGCGTGATACCAAACTTTGTCGCACAGGGAGGCTGTCCGATTGGCAATGGTTGCGGTGGTCCGGGATACAATATCAAATGTGAAACACAAGATAACCCACATAAACACATCAAAGGCACACTCTCTATGGCACACGCAGGCAAAGATACAGGTGGCAGTCAGTTTTTCATCTGTTTCGCTCCACAGCCGCATTTGGATGGGGTGCATACGATTTTTGGGCAAATCCAAGATGAAGAGAGTTTGAAGGTGTTAAATCAAATCAAGCAAGACGACACAATCATCGAGATTTGTATCCATTCCTCCAACCCCAACGCCTGATCCATCTCCCCTACTCCACCCTTGTGGAGTGTTTTGCCTTGATTCTTTTCATTACAAAAACGCTAGGACAACCAAAGGCTATCAACTTTGTTTTGCTATAATCTCACCTTTACAACATTTGGGGCTGATTTGGCTTCGACAGGAGCTAGATAGCTTGAATAGCACGCCGGATGGCATTCCGTAATCCTGCCAAGTTTAAAATTAAACGCAAACAACAAAAATTTTGCTCCAGCTTACGCAGCAGCGTAAGTCTCACAACTCTTCGGAGCCGATTAGTTGAGCCAT
Source organism: Helicobacter enhydrae (assembly GCF_001693335.1). Classification (NCBI taxonomy): domain Bacteria; kingdom Pseudomonadati; phylum Campylobacterota; class Epsilonproteobacteria; order Campylobacterales; family Helicobacteraceae; genus Helicobacter; species Helicobacter enhydrae. Next base: position 304,179 of record NZ_CP016503.1, read on the forward strand.
ACTAGCCAACTCTTCTAGTCGTCATACCTGCTAGTTGCTTTTGTGCCAAGTCTAGGGGTACAAACTAAGACAATAGACTGCAATATAGAGAGTTTTGGGGGTTGTGGCTCTATATCCAAGACACACAACCCTGTCTAAGCGTGTAGAAGTTCAAGTGGGTTTGGCTTTTGGACTGGGGTTCGATCCCCCACAGCTCCACCATTTATCAGAATCTAAAATCACCCAAACACATGACTACTCAAACTAATCTCAATGCAAAAATCCAATCGCAAGAAACTACAAGTCAATGATGTTTTGTGAAGGCACGGATTTTGGTATTTCAAGCTTGGCTTGGATTTTTTCTTTTGAAGTTGGCTTGTGGAGCTCTGTTCTTTTGGTGATTCTAAAATCTCTTGGGATTCTCTTTCTTTGAGTTACCTTGGGGGAAGGGGTGACTTTGTGATGTTTCAAAGGTTGGCTTGGATTCTCTCTTTTTAAGTTGGCTTGAGCAAAGCACCCTTTATACAATTCTAGAATCCCCTAGGATTTCTCTTAAGGGGATCAAGGGGAACTTAAAGCAAGCGTTCCCCTTATCCCCCTTAACAACCCCCATAACCCCAGCATTGCATTAGCAAGGCTCGTTCAAGATTACATTGACTTGGAATCCTTTTTGGTTCTACAAGGTTGGTTTGGTTAGCAGTTGTTTGTGCTTATATTGAAGTGGTGAGGGTTTTGAAGTTTTGATTTTGTATAATCATATCTGTGTTGGAGAAGGACGCTTCCTTGTGAAAGGAGGTGGTGGTGATGAATATGTTTATTCTCATCATAAAGCTTCTGCTAGCTTTGCTAGAGCTAGTGGAAGCCATTCTTGAGCTTCTAGCTCAATTATCATAATTTTAACAAGAGGCATTATACTCAATCTAGCCAAAGTTTTGATTGATTCTTCAACACAGCAAAAATATACAAGGAAGTAAGTCCATAAACGGAGGTTAGATTGAGTTTGGGATTATTCCCAGTGTCTCTCCCCCCTTGTAAATTTTCTTACGCAGTTTTTGCATTGCTTGTTCCCTCATACTTCTTTTTGGTGTTTCTAGAATCTCTTAGGATTCTCTTTCTTTGAGTTGCTTTGACAAAAACCACGCTTTTTGATTTTTTGTGCGTTTAGCTTGAAACTTTCTTTTGAGCTTTGCTTTGGCAAAAGCACATTTGCTACTTTTTCAAGCACGGCTTGGATTCTCTCTTAAGGGGGGCAAGGGGAACTTATAGCAAGCGTTCCCCTTATCCCCCTTAACAACCCCCATAACCCTAGCATTGCATTAGCAAGGCTCGTTCAAGATTACATTGACTTGGAATCTTTTTTGGTTCTACAAAGGTTGGTTTGGTTAGCAGTTGTTTGTGCTTATATTGAAATAGTGAGGGTTTATAATTGATTAGAGTTTTTTGATAGTTTGCAAAGAGATTCTTAAAATCAAAAACAAAACTTTTCAAAAAGATTCCAAGAATCTAAGAATCCAAAGAATCAAAAATCAAAAATGCTTTCACAAAGATTCTAAAGATTCCAAGAATCTAGTTTCAAATCAAAAAATCAACAAACAAGAATCAAACAAAAACATTGCACTCTATCGTTGGGTTGTCACACAAAAAGCGGGCAGGGGTTTGGGGGATTTTAAGGGGGATAAGGGGGGTGCCTCGCAATAAACCCCCTTGTCCCCCTTATAGAAAAAAGCAAAGTGGGAATTGGTAACCAGAAAGTGTGCTGTGGCAAAACCAATCTCAAGCAAAGAATCAGATTGCATTGGAATCTTTTGAGGTTCTACAAGGTTGGTTTGGTCAGCAGTTTGCATTGCCTTTATAACTTAGTGAGGTTTTGCGTTTTTTGTTTTTGTTTGGCTTTGTGGGTTAAGTATTGAGTTTTGTAAAACACCCCTGCCTATCGGACAATAGGCAGGAAGGAGATTCTAAAGAATCTAAATGAAAACAACAGCACAATTTGTCTGTAGGAGCATTCTAAGGGGCATTTGACACCAAATGCCCCACCAAAGGCTCGATACTTCTTGCAAGGAATGATGATCTCCTATCTCCCCTTTAGCCCCTTTGCTTTTGTAGTTGCCCTCATTACCCCCAGTCCTAAGGCATACCCAAAGGCTTCTTTATAATTACCCTCATTTAACCCCAAACGCCAAAGGCTTTAGCCCTCTTTGCTTTTTTTACCCCCTTTCCCCTTTCATTTTGAATCACCCCCTCCCCCTTTTAGTATCCCACTACTGATTAGCAGCCTTTGTCCCTGTGTCTTTGACTTTTTGAGAGCCTGAAGGAACTATTGAAGCTTTTTCTGTTTCCTCTGTAGGAGTATTCCCTACTCTCAAAGGAGCAGTGGTTTGTGCTTTTGCATTCTCAATGCTTGTTTTCTCTCCAAAGCTATATCTAGCTCCTAGATTGAATTGGAGTTGTGTCCTTAGTTTGTCTCCAAAGCTTTTCTCTACATCCACATAGACTCTAGTGGATTGATTAAGCTCTAGATTGCTTCCTACATTTAAGACCACTCTACCATTGGAAGCAAACTCAGGATTGTAAGCTTTTGTTGTGCTTGTCGTGAGTTTGTTGGATCCTCCTGTGACAAGATCATATTCATAGAATGTTCCAACATAAAGAGAGATGTTTTTGTCTTGTTCTACAATCTTTTTACCAAAACTAGCTCCTAGTCTAGTTCTAGTCAAAAACACACTCTCTTGGAGTGCTTTGAGTTGATTACCTTTACCACTTCTAGTTTTCATCTTGGTGGTGAAGTCAGATTGATTGAGATAACCTAAGCTTAACTCTAATTGTGGATCAATGAAATAATCTTGTTGTTCTCCTAGAATGAAACGATAACCCACTTCATTGGAGAGAGTGAATCCTAGATTGTTTGCAGTGTTGTTGTGATCACTACTATTGCTCAAAGAAAAATCAGAAGTGATATAGCTGAGTTTGGCAATTGTGTCATTATAAAGACCTACATTGCTCACATAAGAATTGTAAAGAGCAATTTCATATCCACTTGATTGGATATTGGAGAGATAGATAGTATTGATACCACTCACATTGATTGCATTGCTAGCTTGAGTGGCTTTGTTGCTCTCACCCTTAGAGTGCATATAAGAGAATGCAAGTCCTATGTAGTTTTTGGCACCCTCTGTTTCTAGTGCATAATCATATCCTCCTTGAGCAGTCACATAGCTTGTGCGTGCTCCCAATCCAAAGTTAGATTCTTGGAGTCCTCCAAACACTCTAGCCCATACTCCTTGAGTGTAAGGATTGTCTCTAAGTTCTCCCATTCGTTTATTAAGAGAATTGAGGTTTGCAATGTATAAATCATAATTGATAGAGAGAGCAGAAGCGAGAGCTTGTTGGGTGGTATTATCCACTCCTAGACTGATTGCTTTGCCTAGGAAGTAGGTGGTGTAGGTATTGTTGCTAGTAGTGCTATCAACTTTGCCATTTGCTCCATTGACTTTGCCATTTTCATCTGTGGCTACTTTTTCAAAGTCAATGAGAATCTTTTCTCCACCATTGATTGTTTCAACAGAGGTGAATGTGGCTAGGGCGTCATTGACATTATCGCTATTATCTCTATTTTTTATGGTAGCGACGGCAATGTTGTGTTCTGTCTCTGTGCCACCACTTGAATATTTGATACTTGAAGTTTGGCTAGGGTCGATAGCAACGGCAAGGTTGGCTGATTTTGTATCCGTGCTAGCACTAGCCCCTACATTATGCACGATGATTCTATCGGAGTAGGCGTGTCCATAGGTATCGTTTGCTCCTACATTTACTCCTCCGATTTTGCTACCTGTTTGTGTCGTTGCGGTATCCACAGAGACAACAAAGGTGAGGTTATCGGCAGTGAGTCCTGTGTTTTGTTGGGCAGGAGATGTTGCTTTTCCAATCTCTAAGAGGTTGAAGTTGTGGGCTTGTCCCAATGTGGCTTGGGCATTGCTTGAGAGATTGAGGGTGGAGTTGGCACCAGTGGCAGAAATGGTGGTGATTTGATTCTTTTTTCCTTGCAATGTGAGGGTGGAGTTGCCGTTAAAAGCAATATTTGTCACACCTGAATCACTTGTTGCAATCTCTTGCTCTATGGTTGCATTGGTACCATTGGCAAGATTGAAAGTTGTGGTGGCGTTTGCACCATTGGTGATGATTTTAGATTCTGTGCTTCCACTTGCTACATTCACTCTTGAATCCCCTGCATTGAAATTGAAAACTACATTTCCTGAAGTGTTTTCAATGTTGTTTTTGAGCTTGAGGGTGGTTATCGCTCCATTGCCTGATGTTGGGGATTGGAAGTTGAAAATGGTTTGAGCAGAATCACTAGCTTGTGTGATACTATTGTTTCCACCCTGAGCAGTTGCTTTTTGATTTGTAATGCTTCCTTGCACTTCTACACTTTTGCCATTGGCAATGTTGAATTCTGTGGTGTTTTTATTGTCTATATTTGCTCCACCTTGAGTAAAGATATTGCCTTTAATCGTTGTGTTATCACCATTCACATTAAAGGTAAGTTTGGCATACTGATCACCATTATTACACCCTACGATGATATTTCCCATCCCACTTACATCACCACCACTTTTGACATCAAGCTCTCCATTATTACCATTGAAGTTGAAAGTCATTCCGGGTATTGCATTGGTGTCCCCTCCTCCAATATCAACTCCAACATTAGCAATTTGAGTGCCATCAGTTCCATTTGTATTGTTGCCTGTGATGTGAATCTTATTGTTGTTTCCATTGAGATTAAACTCTGTTTGCCAACCTTGCCAAGTATGTCTTACCCCTTTGTGTAAAGTCAGTGTGGTATTGTCGTTTTCAAGAGTGATGAAATTGTTTCCTCCACTAGTGTTCTTTGCTGTAGTAACGATAGAATAAAACTCGGATCCATCATCTTTTTCTTTAATCCCAACTTGTCCGATTGTTCCACTTCCACCAATAAAAATACGATTACCTCCGCCAGCACTTGCGTAGATTCCTTTTGTAACCTCTAGATTCTCTATAAAGATTCCATTTGTTCCCCCTACATCAGTAGCGGTTTTGATAGTTCCAGCAGTGAGTGTGCCTTTGGCAATGTGTGCTTTTGCATACTCAGAATCAGCAAATTTGCTTTCGTCAATACTTATTGTCAAATCTTTGGCAGTGCCACCATTTCTAAGTGTCAAAAAGCCCTTACCGATGAAGTTGCGTCCTTGAGAATTTCTCACTTCGATTGTGTTGATGTCAAGGGTGTTTGTGTCGCCCTCAAGGCTAATCATATTGCGACGATCACTAGGCTTGTATTCTGATACTTGCAATTTATCAAGATAGAGAGTGGCTTGTTTTTTGAATTGAATCAGATTTTGAGCTTCAGAAATACCTGTTTTCCAACTAAGTGCATGTGCAATAATGTTCATACGCTTATCAGCAGCATTTTCCCCAATTGTTCCCTTGCCTTCAAAAAGGATTCTGTTGTAGGCATTATTGTTGCTATCAGGGAATCTTTGTCCAGCATAGGCTTGAATCTTTCCATCTCCACTGCCTTTTTTGATGAAGTTATTTTCACCTTTGAAAGTGATACTAACTTCAGTATTAGTGTCAATGTTTGAACGCACTAGTCTGGGATAAAATCCCTCAGTCTCAATTTTTCCTTCAATCCCCCCATTTCCCTCAAAAGTGAAATTTTGTCCTCCTTCCACATATTTTGCTTCTAAATTTCCCTTAAGACTTGATCCATTTTTGAAATTAAAGTTTGTTTTTACATTGACATCAAGATCGTCTGTTGGTTTATGATATTGGGCAGTAATGGTGATGTTGCCTCTCATATCGCCATTGAAGGTGGCTTGCACTTCGTCATTAGGAAAACTACCAGCCTTAATTTGAATCTGTCCTTTGAGAGCAGTTCCTAGCGTGCTACCTTCTGCAGTAGTGGTGCCTTCAAAATTTAGTATAGCTTTGCGAGCAAATCCATTACCTTCATATTGCATAAAATCAATGGTGAGAGTGCCGGTGCCGTCATCTTTCAATAGAAGTCCCTTGCCCACATTGGTAAGCTTGAACTCCGCATTGTTGCCACCTAGTTTGAGGGTGGATCCCGTCAAAGTGGGCGTTGTAGAACCACTTTGCTCAAATTGGAAAGTTAGGCTATCAAGAGCTGTGCCCCCTTTTTGAAAAAGCTGATTGAAATCTGTGGGTGTGCTTCCTGCTTGGATTGCGACTGCATCGGTTTGCTCAAAATTCTTTCCGCCATCCGTGCTATAGCAAATCGCACTGCCGCTAGGACAAGGTGCAGTTGTCGCACTTGCCACACTCACGCCGAGTGCTAGTGCCAACGAAGTGGCGATGAGAGGCTTGTAATGGCTCATAATACCCCCCCCCCCCCGCACAAGATTTTTGTCTATACGATTGCGTTGTGTCATTTTCATCTTGACTCCTTCTATAAATAATTGCTGAAATATCAAGATACCCAAAAATGTTTAAAATCGAAACGAATTTTTGCAAATATTCTTGTTTGATTTACAATTCATAAACTTTTGTTTCGATACGAGAGGAATTTTGGCTACAAAAATTTCCAAATATCCGATTTTGTTGTCAAGATTTTCAAACCAAAGGAGCAAAAGATGTTTAGATATATGATTGCAAGTCTGATATGTGTGTGTTTGACAATAACCTCAATGGAAGCAGCCAAAAAGCCAAAAGAGGAGATCAAAAATTGGCTTTTTTTGAATGACACTTCGCTTGGTGCGTCTTGGTCTAGTATCGGTGATACAGGTTATATCTCTGTGGATCTTGGCTACTCTCTGACGATTGCAACCTATGCACCGACAGGGGGAGTGAGGAGGACTTTTGGGCTAGACATCGAAGTGCCTCTCTATGTCTCTGCTCTTGGGTCAAGCAATGGGATTACAAGTGGAGACAAAATCTCAGAATCGCTAGGCTGGGGTGTCGTGCTACCGCTCACAATTGGTATCGAAGCTAAAAATTTCTGGCTCAAAGGATTGTTTGGCTATACATACAATGAGATTTCAGAAGGGTTTGATGTCGCAAGCAACAAACAAAGTATCGTCAAGATCAATATGCGTTATCACGGCTTCACTTATGGCGTGCAACTTGGTTGGCGTTACAAAAACATCCTAAACCTTGGGCTAAAAGCAATGTTTGGCAAACTCCAAAACACCGCACGCAATGCCAATGGTAGCGGACTTGAGACAGCCATCCAAAGCAAAGATCGCCAATACAATCTGATGAGGTTTGGTGGTTTTGCCTCGATCACTTTTTAGGCTTATGGTCTTTGGCTTTGTGGATTCTATAGGCTGATTTTACACTCCTAAGAGCTTAAAAGTTTTGGATACAATTTGAAAACTTTAAGCTTAGAAGGTGATTGAATGCGTAGCTTGATTTTTACTTTGTGTTTGCTTGGTGTGTTGGTCGCTGAAGTTCAAAAAGCACAGATCACACAATCTTATTCCTACAACTCAAAAAGTGGGGAGTTTGCTCTTGAGCAGAATCAAAACAAAGTGATTTTGAGTATCCATTCTCAAGCCCTGCAACACTTCCTCAACTCCAATCTCGGCGACTCAAACATTGATTCGCAATCTGTGTTTCTCAATGGAGGCTATACGGAGTTCCAAAATGCCGATAAAAATTTCAGGACTTATGTCAATTCTAGTTCAATCAAAAACAAAAAACAATTTTATGAGCTGATTTTCGAACTCAAAGAGATCGATCCGAGTCGCTTTGAAGTCATTGGCACACAGCAGGTGTTCCCTACTATGCATTGCAAGTTTATCGTGCAAAAGGATTTGATTAGTTTCATTGACGGGCGAAAAGACTTCGTTATCAATCTCAACAATCAGCATTTTTTCCAAAAAGCTATCGCTACCAAGCGTTTTGTCCAATGTCTCAAATAAAGTTGGAACAGGTTTTGCTATCTTGCTGTTGTCAAATCAAATTTTTAAAGGATGAGAAATGAGAGTTAGAATGACTTATTCGGTATTGATAAGCGTAGCAGCTTTAGGTTTTACAGGTTGTGGAGCATTTACAGATGGTGTGAGTGATACTGCCTTGATTCCACCTTCTGCAAACTATCAGGCAAGTTATGTGCCATTGCAACCACCGATGATGCAAGGATTGGGAGGAAATATGCTCAATGATATTCCTCAAACAAGGCGTGTCAATGATGGTATCCCTATGGATGCACCAGAGATTCCTGCACCAACTCCGGCACCTGCACCTGCACCAACTCCGGCACCAACGCCTAATTTGCAGATGAGCAACCCTCAATCGATTGCATCAGAAATGGCTGATCCGATGATTCCAAATTCACCTATCCTCACGCCTAGCAATACAATCGAGCTAAATGCTGTAGGTATGGGAGTCGCACCTGAAACTTCAGCTTCACCCTCACAAGCTCTAGCACTTGCCAAAAGAGCTGCAATTGTCGATGCTTATAGACAAATCGGTGAAAAAATGTATGGTATCCGTGTCAATGGTCAAGATACGGTCAAAGATATGATGCTCCAAAACTCTGTGGTCAAAACAAAGGTTCAAGCACTCATTCGCAACGCCGAAATCACAGAAACGGTTTATAAAGATGGATTGTGTCAAGTGAGTATGGAACTCAAACTTGATGGAAAAGTATGGCATAGAGTTTTATCAGGAAATTTCTAAGCCGACTAGATGGAGTGTTGGATGTTTGAGAAAATGAGGAAAGCCCTATATTGTTGCTTCATTGGTGGTGCTTTGATGATGAGCGGTTGTGCCTCTAGCACACAAAGTGGCAATGGGTGGGATCAGTTCCTTTCATTTTTTGGTGCCAATGGTGAAATCAATCCCGATGCGATTGACAAGCTAGAGCATATCTCAGGCACCAAGCTTTTGCTATTCAACACGATTCCGATTAAGTTTTATGATATTGCTATCATCAGAATCACGCAATATGCTATCAATATCGATCTCTTCCAAGCAGGGACTCCTATCGGAGTCATTGCCATAGGTCGCGATGAGATTTGCTATCAAGGAGAGTGTGCTCCCAAATCATTGGTGACACGCAAAATACTTGGGCTTGTGAGTTATCCAGAATTGCTTGATGATATTTTTTTGGCACGCGATATTTTCAACTCCAAAGGATTGCGTATCGGCAAAAATGGAAATCTGATTCAACGCTTTTTGCTCAACGATCAAGAAATCTTTTATGAACGCTCTGTGGATTTTACATTGTTCAAAAATCTCACTACAGGTGTTACAATCTCGATTCAAAAATACCACCCACCAAAAATGTAACTTTATGGAGTTAAATGATGAAGCACTTTTTGAGTCTCAAAGATTTTGAAAAAAATGAAATACTAGAGATGATCGCACTCGCACAAAGCATTAAATCAGATTTTCAAGCCAAACGCCCTACTCCGTTGCTCAAAAATCAGATTTTGGCGATGATTTTTGAGAAAAACTCGACACGCACACGCGTGAGTTTTGAATCAGGGATTTATCAGCTAGGAGGCACGGGGATCTTCCTCTCAAGCAATGACATTCAGCTAAGTCGCGGAGAACCCATCAAAGACACCGCAAGAGTGGTTGGCTCTATGGTGGATATGGTGATGATTCGCACTTTTGCACATAGTCGGCTTGAGGAGTTTGCCCATTACTCTCCAGTTCCTGTGATCAATGGGCTAAGCGATAGCTTCCACCCTGTGCAACTTATGGCAGATTATCTCACGATGCTAGAATGTGGGTTTGATTTGGAAAACAACAAGCCCAAAGTCGCCTACATCGGCGATGGCAACAATATCGCACATTCTTGGCTAATGCTAGCAAGCAAATTGGGCTTTGATCTCAATATCGCCACACCTCCAGGCTATGAGGTCGATGCTGAGATCCTCTCCCTTGCACAACAATTCGCCTCCAAAAGCCAAGCAAACATCTCAATCACCAACAACCCACAAGAGGCGGTGGAGCATTGCAATGTGGTCACGACAGACACTTGGTCTTCGATGGGGCAAGAGAGCGAGAAACAGATTCGCAAACAAGCTTTTCAAGGTTTTATGGTGGATACACAGCTGATGCAACTTGCTTCTCAAGATGCGATTTTTTTGCATTGCCTTCCTGCGTATCGCGGAGAAGAGGTGAGCGATGAGGTGCTAGAGAGCCAAGCAAGCAAAGTGTTTTTGGAAGCTGAAAATCGTCTGCACGCACAAAAAGGGATTATGGTCTATCTAGCAAACAACACAAAGGATAACAATGTTTGATTTCAAAGAACAAATCATCGATGGGGAACTCCAACACATTAATGGGCAAGAACTGCGGATTTGCCTCAATCAAGAGTTTGATTCCAAATCTCCGTGCGTCCTCTCTGCTCACAATGACACAGAGTATGTGTTGATTTCATCCACACTTTTGAAAAATCTTTTGGAGAGGATGAGGACTTTGCAAGAAGAGGTTTTTGAAATGTCTTTGGAACGCGATATTGTCAATGAAATGCCCCTAGATTTTGAGGATGTGATGAGTGTCGCAAGAGCCAAAATCGAGGAGAAACATCAGAAACTATTGCCGACAGATTGCGATGCACTTGTCAAGGAAATCAAAAAAGAATACCCAAACTTGTTCTACAATATTGATAAATACTTAAGGAAATAAAATGATTGATTTTGACAAGATTGCCAAATATTCCAAAGCAGGTCCAAGATACACCAGCTACCCCACGGCTATAGAATTTCACGATGGTTTCACACACCTTGATTATCAAAAAGCCCTGCAAGATTCTAATCATTCCAATCTCCCCCTATCGCTTTATTTTCATTTGCCATTTTGTCGCAGTGCGTGTTATTTTTGCGGGTGCAATGTGATTTATACAAGTCAAGAAGAGAAAAAAGCACAATATATTGTCTATCTCCAAAAAGAATTGGAACTTCTCAAAAGACATTTAGACACCAAAAGAGAGGTGATCCAACTCCACTTTGGGGGTGGCACTCCGACATTTTTCAATGCAGATGAACTCGCTAGGATCATCGAACTCATCAAAGAAACTTTTACAAACTTCTCCACTCAAGCAGAAGTGAGTTGTGAGATTGATCCGAGATTTTTTAACACTCAACAAATGCAAGTGCTAAGTAATGGAGGATTTAATCGTGTGAGCTTTGGTGTGCAGGATTTTGATGAAAGAGTGCAAAATGCCATCCACAGGATCCAAAGTGTTGAGCTTGTAGAAAACGCTGTCAAAATCGCACGCGATGCAGGAATCAAAAGTATCAACTTCGATCTCATCACAGGGCTCCCCTATCAGACACTAGAGAGCTTTTTACAAACGCTCCAAAAAGTGATAAAACTCTCCCCTGATCGTTTGGCGATTTTCAACTACGCCCATTTGCCTTGGCTCAAAAAAACAATGCGTAAAATCGATGAAACCACATTACCCACCCCCAAAGAAAAACTCAAGATTTTGCAAGAAACCATTGAGCTATTGGATCAAAACCATTACAAGCTCATCGGTATGGATCACTTCGCCAAACAAGAAGATGAACTCTATATCGCCAAACAAAAAGGAGAGCTAAGACGCAATTTCCAAGGCTACACAACGCGTGGGTTTTCTCAAACCATCGGCATAGGCTTGACAAGCATTGGAGAGGGGGAGAACTACTATGCACAAAACCACAAAGAGATGAAAGCCTACACTCAAGCACTAGATGAGGGGATCCTCCCTACAAGCAAAGGTATATGGCTCACACAAGAGGATAGATTGCGTAAAGAAGTGATTATGCAGATTATGAACAATCTCTCCATAGAATACACACAGATTGAGCAAAAATTCCACATCAATTTCCAAGAACACTTCGCCTCAAGCCTTCAAGCACTCAAGCAATACCAAGAAATCGGTTTGATCCAATTCCACGACAATGGCTTCCGTGCCACTCCGACAGGGGGGATACTGATCCGCAATATCGCAATGGAGTTTGATCCCTATCTTGCCAAAATACGCAAAGACACCTTCAGTAAGACACTCTGATGCTTCAAACCTCCACCGCCCCTTGTGTCAAATGTGCCAAATGCAACCCCCACTGCCACACTTTCATCTCAAGCTATGATGAGTTGTATTCTCCGCGAGGGTATTTGCACCTATGTGAGCTTGCAAACTCCCAACAGATCGCGATGGACAAAAACCTCCAAGAAGTGCTAAGCCATTGTGATTTGTGCAAAGAATGTGAAACAATCTGCCCTTTTCATTTGCCAATCACACAGATGATTCTAGAAGTGCGTCATCGTTGCCAATAGTAGCTTACAATTTCCATCAAAAATAAGGAGTCTCGTATGGATAACCAAATCAAAGCGTCTATACAAAAGCTACCAAAAACAGAGCTACATGTGCATTTAGAGGGGACATTGGAGGCAGATTTCAAAGCAGAACTTGCGCGCAAAAACCAAATCGCACTCCCCCACTCTGATAGCCATTCCGCCACAGAATATCGCTTCGAAAACCTCACATCATTTTTGGAGGCTTATTATTCTGGTATGGAGGTTTTACGCACTCAAGAGGATTTTTACAATCTTGCAATGCGTTATTTCCACAAGGCAAAAGAAAACAACATCTGCTATGTTGAGGCGTTTTTTGATCCCCAAGCACACACTTCTAGAGGGATAGAGTTTGCGACTTTTTTTGAGGGCTACTATCAAGCCACACAAGATGCTCAAAAATTGGGGATACAGGCTAGATTGATTATGTGTTTTTTGAGAGATTTGAGTGCTGAATCAGCAATGGAAACTTACCAACAAGCCCTCAAATACAAAGATAGGATTTTGGGCATTGGGCTTGATTCTGATGAAAAGGGCAATCCGCCTTCCAAGTTTGCAGAAGTTTTCAAACGCGCTCAAGAGGATGGGTTCCCCATCACTATCCATTGCGATATAGATCAGCAAAACTCTATCTGCCACATCAAAGAAGCCCTGCTTGATCTCAAGACAAACCGACTAGATCACGGCACCAATGTGCTAGAAGATCCTAGCCTTGTCCAATATCTCAAAGAACACCAAATCGGACTGACTTGTTGCCCTATGAGCAATGAGTTTATCACCGGGGATATGAAAGGCAAAGAGATCATCGAGCTTTTGCGTCAAGGGGTCAAAGTGACGATCAACTCTGATGATCCTGCGTATTTCCGCGGTTATGTCAATGAGAATCTATTCCAACTAGCGATGCGACATCAACTCTCCAAAGAGGAGATCAGACAGCTTGTAGAAAACGGATTTGAGGTCGCTTGGATGTCTCCACAAGAGAGAGAGGGCTATCTCTGCCAAGTCCGAGAGATCGCTCTGTAGTGCTTATCCTCCACACACTGGAGGGAGCAAAAGCACCTTATCCCCATCTTGAAACACAAAATCCAAATCCTCTTTGATTTCATCATTGACTGCGATCGCACTCAATGGCAACCATTCTTGAAGCTCTGCGATTTGATTGAGTGCATTTCTAAGCTCTTGTAGATTCAGCACTTGAAATTCACGACTATCCAACCCGATTGGTCCCAAAAACTCTACTTTGACATTTGCCATTTTTTCTCCTTCTATAGATTGAGCAAAGATTGTAGTGGATAAAAATCAACCATTTGAGCATCAGGCACATCTCCCCCGCCCTCAGGCAATACCAATAGCCCACTTTGGTTACAAAAATTATTCACCACAGAGCTTTGCAAAACCTTTTTGTCCCAAAATCCCACTCTATATTCTCCATCGACAATCTCATAGTTGCACACACGAAACTCTTTGCGTGTGTCTTTACGCACAATCCCCCCTTGCAACCTTGCTTTTAGAGGCATAGGCAATCCTGTGACATTACCTGTAAGCTTGGCAAACGCAATACGCACAAACAGCATAAAAGTCATCGCGCAAGAGTTTGGGAAGCCCGGAAGCAAAAAAACGCATTGCTGATTTTTGATCCCAAACCCCACAGGCTTGCCGGGCTTCATACGCACCCCCTTGAAAACCATATCGCATTCCTGCCTAATCACATCTTGAGTGATGTCAAAATCCCCCTTACTCGCCCCCCCTGTGGTGACCAAAATATCACATTGTTTGAGGGCTTGTCTGACACTCTCTAGATTGTGGTTTTTGTCATCTTGGAGGAGCGGAAAGAGGAACACTTCTGCCCCCCAATTTTGTGCAATCGCTTTGAGTAGATGATGATTGACACTATAAATCGTGTTTTCTCTTTTTGCCTCGCCCACCTCAATCACTTCATCACCACCACTCAAAATCGCAATTTTGGGGGCAATATAGACACACACAAACACTCTGTTGAGCTCTGCGAGTAACCCAATCTCAAACGGAGTGATTTTGGTCCCTTTTTTGAGCAATACCTCGCCTTGGCGATAGTTCTCTCCGACTTGTCTCACCCATTGCCCTTTGTGGATTGCCTGAGGCATTGAGTGAAATATCTTGCCCCCCTCCTCTCTCACATCTTCTACAAGCACCAAAGTATCGGTGCCTTGTGGCATTTTGGCTCCTGTAAAAGTTTTGATACACTCCCCTTGTTTGCAAGAGATATACGCACTCTCTCCAGCTTTGCAGATCCCGCCTACAACCAATCCTTGATGTTTAAGTATCTCCAAATATTCAAACTTCAAAGCATAGCCATCCATTGCAGAGGTCAAATGGGTGGGCATATCCTCTTGTGCCACGATGTCTTCAGCCAAAACGCGATTTAAACTTTGGGCAAAAAAGACTTTCTCTATCCCTAGTGGCTCAAGTTTGAGCTCTCTAAGAATCTCTACACTTTCTTCATAACTGATATTAGTTTTCATTTCACTCCT